>JAAZKF010000008.1 GCA_012799975.1 Burkholderiales bacterium | reverse complement strand
CGGCCCAGACGAGCACCCCTAGCCTGGCACCCCACCATCACGCTGGTCGCCGTGCCCACCAAGCCCGCCCCGGATCGGTACCATCGAGCCGATCCAGAATGCGGAAACCCCGCGAGATAAAAAACCGCTCGATGGCCCGCCTGTCAAGCGGGCCGCTCGTACGTGACAATCTTATAGCACGGCCCCCCGAACTGTGTCAACACATGGCCTCGCTCCTGAATCCGCCGCCTGGCGTAAAGAACTGGGGCGTAGGTGGGACTGGATTTAAGGAAGGCGTGGGTTTGCAAAAGGTCCCAGACGCGGCTCGGTCGGGGTTCCCGGACGCGTCCCTAAAATCTCCGGGGTCTCAATAACTCGCGAAGCAGGACCTTGAGGTGCCCCAGTCCCACGGGGAAGGACTCGGCTTTGGAGGCCCCGCCGATGCGGTCTCCCTCTCGGGTCGGGATCTCCACGATCCGCAAACCGACCTTCATCGCCCGAATGCTCATCTGATACTCGATCGGAAAGCCCATCTCGTCCAGGCGCAGACGTTCAAAGGCCGACCTGCGGATGGCTCGAAAGCCGTTGATGGTGTCGCTGACGAACCATCCGCGATTGAAGAGCAGATTCGCGATCAAGGTGAAGAGCAGGTTGACCCAGGCACGAGGCCGGAGCAACTGATCGTCTTCTTCGTTCCGCGCCCCGGGGGCAAAGCGTGAGGCGATCGCCAGATCGGCCCCCTGCTTCAATGAATCCACCAGGAGCGGGATATCGGCAGGGTCCTCGTTGCCGTCCGGAGAGTAGAAGACCAAGAAGTCTCCTCGGGTTTTCCGGGCTCCTACCCGAAAGGCTTCACCCCGGCCCTTGCGCTCCTGCCCCACCACCGGGATCCCCTGTTCCTGGAAGAACTCGCGCGTCCCATCCTGCGAGCCGCCATCGACCACCTGGACCTCGTCGAAGAGGTCCAGGGGCAGGGAGGGGAACAAGGCCCGGCTCCCCGAGATCTCGTTATAGGTCAACAAGATCAAGCTACAAGTGCTCATCAGCGCCCGTTCGCACCTGGAACAGTACTCCCCTCCCCCAACGAAAACACCGCCAGACGCCTCTTCGGCAATCCCTGGGAAGGTGACGCCTGCAGGTTCGCTGCGGGATCCATCCCCAAAACCGGGGGACCGACCAGGGAGCTCAGCGTGGCCAGCAGATGCAGGAAGGTCCGGGGCCCGGAGGCCAGCCCGCCAAACCTGGATTCATGCAGCATCACCGTGGAATAGCCCGCCTGACGCAGGACTTCCAGATCCCCTCGGGGGTCCGGGCCCAGCGGAAATCGCCCGGGCTCCAGCAGGTGACGCAGGAAGGGCAGGTCGGCCAGTTCTAGCGGCGTCTGGTAGGTCCGGGCCGCCGGGGTGCTCAAGCCCGGCAGGGCCTCGCGGTCCGCTGCTCCAGCCAGGACCACCAAGCCGGTTGAAGCCTGATAGAAATCCAGGAGCTTGCGGTCCCCGGTCCCGGGTGACTCGATCAAGCCGCCCGCGCGGGGATCCAGGGAGACGTACCGGGAGGGCGGCTCGAGGCGGACATGACCGAGGGGCAGGCTCCCCCGGTGCCCTGCATCCAAAGTCGTGACGCTCAGCACCACCAGGACCACCAGGGGCACGAGGAAGGCGTGCTCTTCGAAGCTGGTCTTGAGTGCCATCAGATTTTGCGCCCCCAATCCAGCCAATCCCAGATACAGCAACGGAGCGAACCAGACCGGAGATTGGACCCAGGTCATCCCCGGCAGCCAGCGATACAGCGGAAGGAAGGGCAGGGGAACCAGGTTCCCCCCGATCTGGAGTGGATGCCCTTCCGGCCCCCATCGCAGGTAGGGTCCCCCGACCAGGAGCAGTCCCGCCAGGCCCACGAGATACCAGCCCTGTATTCCCCGAGCCAGGGGCAGGACGAGGAGGAGCAGGAGCAACGGATTCAAGCCTTGAGGATGTTGGGGCAGAGCCAGGAAATCCAGGGGGAGGGAACTCTGGTGCAGAATCCGATGCCCTCCCGACATATGGGAGTCCAGGGGGCTGGCCAGGGATGCCGGCCAGGAGAACGGATAGGCTCCATCCAGGATGGCAGCCAATAGTGGGGCGTGGAAGAAGGCAGCCACTAGGAGCCCGGGCACCAGGCCGAGTAGACGACTTCCCAAATGGCTGCGCAGGTGGGGCACCGAGCAGACCAGCAGGCACAACGCCACCAGGGCCAGGATTCCCTGCAGCCAGGTGGTCAGGAAAGAACCGGCCAGCGTGACCGAAGCCAACCAGGAGCGAGGGGGTTCATCGGGGTTCTCGACGCTGAAGAGACTGGCTACGAAAAGGGCAGGAAAGACCCACAGAGCGTCCCGCAGCGCCCCACTTTCGATCAGGCCCAGGACCGTCGGATTGAAGGCCATCAGGGCTCCGGCCAGGAGAGCTGCCCAACGGTCCCGGGCCACCCCGAAGCCCAGGAGGTAGCCTCCCAGGGCATTGGCAGCCAGAAGCATGGCCACTTTGAGGTTCCAGCCTGCTGCCCCGGTCCCCACCAACCAGGAGGGGAGTGAAAACAGGTACAGGTCCACGGGGCTGAACAGATTCGGGCCGACTCCCCCGGTCAAGAGTATCTCCAGGGCTTCCAAGGGTGGGGTTCGACCTGCCAGAAGGTCCCCCATCATCAGACGGAACCACCAGTCCCGCCAGACCCATAACCCCAGGTCGCGTCCCGAACCGGTCCAGGTTCCCGGTTGGGGGCAGGCCACCACCAGCACTGCCGCCGCCAGCAGGGCACATGGTAAAAGGTGGAGTTTCCAGGAGGAACGCCAGGCACCCAGACGACGCCGGGGCAGGTTCATCGCTCCAGAACCGCTGCTGACCAGGCTGGCAAGATCCCCGAGAGGGGTCGACCCGACAGGAGATCCTGCCCCTCCAGGCCGTGAATCCGGACTGGCTCCGAACCGGCATTGACGGCCACCAGGACTCGCTGGCCGGGAAGCCGTCTCTCGAAAGCCAGCGCGTCGCCTTCCGCGTAGAGAGGGTGGAAATCGCCGCAGACCAGGGGTTCCAGTTTCCTCCGCAAGCCGATCAGGTGGGCCAGGCGCCGACGCTGCTCCCGGTCCCCCGCCTGCGGGTCCACCGGATAACAGCGACGGCAATCCGGGTCCTTGCCCCCCTCCATCCCGATCTCGTCCCCGTAGTAGATCATCGGGGTGCCTGGCAGGGTGAACTGCAGGACTTCCGCCAAAGCCAGACGCGACTGGTCCTTCTGCAACAGGGTGGCGATCCGGGGGGTATCATGGCTGCCCAGGAGGTTCAAGAGTCCCTGGTGCGCCTGTTCGGGATAGGGCAACAGGTTTTTCTGGATCGCCAGCAGGAAGGCTGAACCTCCGGAATTACCGCTCAAAAGGTCGATAATCGCCGTCCGCGCCGGGTAGTTCATCACGCCGTCAAACTGGTCGCCCTGCAACCAGGGAGAGGCATCGCTCCAGATCTCACCGGTGATGTAAGCTTGAGGATCCGCCTCTTTGACGGCCACCCGGAAGTCCTTCCAGAAGGAATGGGGCACCTCGTTGGGCACGTCCAGCCGCCAGCCGGCCACCCCGAACTCCTGGATCCACCAGGTGGCGACCTTCAAAAGATACTCCCGCACCGCGGGTTCCCCGGTGTTCAACTTGGGCAGATGGGCGAAGCCCCACCAGGCCTCGTAGTTCGGCTTGGGCTCCATCCGGACCGGGAACTCATGGACGAAATACCAGGAACGATAGGGAGACTCCTGGCCTCGGGCCAGCAGATCCTGGAAGGCAAAAAATTCGGTCCCGGAATGATTGAATACACCGTCCAGCAGGACGCGGATCCCCCGTCGCCGGCACTCGTCCAGGAGATTCCGGAAATCCTGTTCCGTTCCAAAGGCGGGGTCGATCTGAAGATAGTCAGCCGTGTCGTACTTGTGATTGGAGGGGGCACGAAAGACCGGGTTGAGATAAATGGCCCCGATCCCCAGTTCCTGAAGCTCGTCCAATCGGCCCGTCAACCCTACCAGGTCACCCCCGAAAAAGTTGAAATACTCGGGAGGATCACCCCACGGTCGGGTTCCCGGAGGGTCTCCCGAGGGATCCCCATTGGCGAAGCGCTCCGGGAAGATCTGGTAGAAGACGGAACGCGGCACCCATTCCGGAGTCTGGAAGACCGGCCCCTTCGGGACCACGAAGGGCTTGCCGGGGAAGCGGGCCAGACCCGAGGCACCCAGCCAGGTCTCCTTTTGGCGAAACCAGTAGGTACGAGTTCCGGGGCGGAGCCGAGCCTGGGGATAGAGGAAGGTTCCATCGCTCCAGCCCGGTTCCAGACGGAGACGCTCGGACGGTGTCACCACCTCCCACTCATCGGCCTGGACCTGCAGAGGTGTGCGCAGGCGTACCCGGACCCGCCCGTCGGCCAGGACGTTGCAAT
>JAAZKF010000086.1 GCA_012799975.1 Burkholderiales bacterium | reverse complement strand
TCCGAACAATAACCGTCCACCAGAGCGCCGAAATCGACCGTCACCAGCTCTCCGGGCTGGATCGGGCGATCGGTCACCCCGGCGTGGGGATAGGCTCCGTTGGGGCCCGAGGCCACGATGGTGTCGAAAGAGGGCTTGCGGGCCCCACACCTGGCCATACGGTATTCCAGTTCCGCGCAGAAGTCGGCCTCGGTCACCCCTTCCTGGAACACAGGGAGCGCGGCCTTCCAGGCCTCATCGGCAACCTGGGCGGCCCGGCGCACGGCCTCGATCTCGTCGGGAGACTTGGTCTGCCGAATCGACTCGACCAGCCCCGTAACGGGTTCCATGGCCTTTACCGTCCCCTGGCCCTCCTGGAGGTCCTCCCGGGCCTGCCGGAAAGCTGCCACCGTGAGGTCCTCGCCCTCAAAGCCCAGGGCCCCGGACCACTCCTTCTCGGCAAGCCAAGCAGCCAGACGGCGCGACAGACGCAGATCCTCGTTGGAACGAAAATGCACCAGTTCCACGTCCGGGCATTGGGATTCGGCCTGGGCCCAATAGCGCCCATCGGTGACCAGGGCCACCAGATCGCGGGACAGGAAGAGCCAACCACTAGAGCCGGTGAAGCCCGACAGGTAGCGACGATTCTCGGGAGCGGTGATCAGCAGGCCATCCAGGCCCAGATTCTCCAGGCTTTCCAAGGCCTGGGCACGGCGAGTCGCGGTGAGGTTCACTTGCCACCTCCATCTTGTTCAGACGGGCCGACCATCAGGGAAGTCCCGTCAGCATCCGGTATATTCGCCCCGAAAGACCTGGCGGGCGGGCCCGACCAGGCGCACCCGGTCGTCCTCCTGCCACTCCACTTCCAGGGCCCCTCCGGGAAGATCCACCTGCGCCTTGCGGCCCGTCAGACCGGCCATCGAGGCTGCCACCAGGGCCGCGCAGGCCCCGGTCCCGCAGGCCAGGGTCAACCCGACTCCCCTCTCCCATACCCGGACGGCCAGGTGGTCCGGGCCCAGGACTCGGACGAACTCCACGTTCAAGCCCTGGGGATGGCTCCGTTCCAATAACGGGCCGTGCTGCTCGATGTTGACCGAGTCCAGATCCTCGACGAAGACCACCCGATGGGGATTCCCCATGGACAAGGTGGCGCAAGGCCGAAACTCCTCACCCAGTTTGAGGGATCCGGCCTCCTCCAGAACCCGGGGTTCTCCCATATCGACCTGGAGCACCCAAGGGTCCGGCGCGGCCAGGATGCGCACCTCGCGCGGGCCGCTGCGGGTGGAGACCTCGGTCCGGTCACCCTGAAAGAGAGACTCACGGTGTCCCAAGGCCGCGACACAGCGAATGGCGTTACCGCACATCTGGGCCAGCGAGCCGTCGGCGTTGTAGATTTCCATGCCGACCCCGCCGGCGGTGGGGGTCACGAAGACCAGACCATCTGCCCCGATGCCCCGGTGACGGTCGCAGAGTTCCCGAGCCAGGGCCTCGGCCTCAGGCGGCGGTCCCTCCGGAGTCAGGATCAGGACGAAGTCATTGCCCAGACCATCCCATTTCCAGAAGACCAGGGGGAGCGGGAGGTCCCCTCTCATGGTCGACCCGCCGGGGCGGTCGGCCGCACGGCGGGCGCTGCACCAAAGGCCTCGTTGATGAAGGCCGGATTCATCGGACGGCTGGGCGTGACGGTGGTGATCGAATGCTTGTAGATCATGTTCAAACGCCCCTCCGCGTCCTCCAGGAAGACCGTGAAGTTATCAAAGCCCCGGATGGATCCTTTGAGCTGGACCCCCTTGGCCAGGTAGATCACGGCCACCTGGCCCTCCTTCTTGAGGGCTGCGAGGAACGCGTCCTGAAGATTCAACTGCACGGTGGATTCCTTCTCTCGGGGGGTCCACCTGAAGGTGCGCCCCCGGATTCTTTCCGGTCGCGGCAAGCGGCTTCGAGCTGCGCCTCCTCCAGGAAGCGGCGGATCCGCTCCTCGGCCGCCCGGAGGAGGGCCGGCTGGAAGTCGATCCACTCCAGCCCGGGCTCGGCCCGCAGCCAAGTCTCCTGGCGCCGAGCGTAGCGGCGGGTGGCCAGACGGATTTCCTCCAGAGCCTCCTGGAGGGGCCGATTCCCCTCGACCACGTCGAGGATTTCACAATAGCCCAGAATCCGGAGATGTCGCAGACAGGGACCCCATCCCTTCTCGACCAGACGGCTCACCTCCTCCACCCAACCACCCGCGACCATGGCCTCCAGGCGCCGGTCGATACGCTCGGCCAACACCTCGCGAGGAACCCTCAGACCCAGTTTCAGACGGGGATTATCCGGCGGAACCCGGCGGCTGACCTCGGAGAAGGCGCGGCCGGTCTGCATGCAGACTTCCAGGGCCCGGATGAGCCGACGCCGGTTGCGGGGGTCTATCTTGCCTGCGGTCTCCGGGTCGCGGGCCTGCAGATCAGCCAGGAGGGAGGGCGTCTCGCGGGCTTCCAGGGTGCGACGCAGATTGGGATCCGGGGGGACCTCCACCAAAGTGTAGCCCTCCAGAAGGCCCCGGAGGTATAGACCCGTTCCCCCGACCAGCAAGGGAAGGCGCCCACGGGTATGGAGGTCCTCCAGGGCAGGTCCCGCCAGCGACAGGAACTCGGCCAGGCTGAACCCCTGGTCGGGATCGCGCAGGTCCAGCAGGTGATGGGGAACCCTCTCCCGGTCTGCGGCCGAGGGTTTGGCGGTCCCGACATCCAACCCGCGATAGACCTGGGCCGAGTCGGCACTGACGATCTCACCGCCCAGACGCTCGGCCAGAGCCAGGGCCAGAGAGGACTTCCCCGAGGCAGTCGGACCCATGATCGCGACCACCGGGCCCCTCATCGATGGAAGAGCCGCTCCAAGGCGCGGCGGTCCAGGAGGATCCGGGTGGGGCGCCCATGCGGGCAGTAGAGCGAATGCTCGACCTCGAGCATGTCGTGGACCAGGCGGGTCATCTCGGCATGGGTAAGGGGGTCTCCGGACTTGACCGCTGCCCGGCAACTGACCATGGCCCGCAGGCGCTCGCGGAACCCCTCCTGCACGGTGTCTCGGACCGTGAGGTTCCCCTCTGCAGCCTCCTCGACCAGAGCCCGGAAGGCCTCCAGCACGCGTCGAGCCGGGAGGCCGACCGGCACCCCGCGCAGTTGAAAGGCATCGCCTCCGAAGGGTTCGACCTCGAAACCCAGCTCGCGAAAATCATCCAGGTGACCACCCAGGAACTCGGCCAGCGCGGGTGGGAACTCGAGAACCTCCGGGACCAGGAGACCCTGGGATCGCTCCCCCAGCGGCGCCAGGTGACCCAGTCTTTCATAGTTCACCCTCTCGTGCGCAGTGTGCTGATCGATGATCCAAAGGTCTCCATCCACCAGGCCCACCAGGAAGGTGTCATACAACTGAGCCAGCGGGATGAAG
>JAAZKF010000448.1 GCA_012799975.1 Burkholderiales bacterium | reverse complement strand
GTTGCATACTGGCTGGGCTGATCGTCCCAGTCTAGGTAGTGAGCGCTTGAACTGTCGTGGGTTGCGTGGTTAAACAGCTGCTTCGGATAAGGGTTCTCCGCATACGTAGCTACTGCCTCGATAGCGGTTCCCCCGATCTCTTCTGAGTAGATGGTCACGCTGCTTAGGCCCGCAGCATCGGTCTTACCTACTGCTGACTGACCATCGGCGGCGATAGTGCCCGGTAGCTGCACCTCGGTGATCTTGCCCACAGAGGGAATGGTCTCATCTACCTTCGGGGTGGCGGGGTTATCGTCCCTTATGTTGACGATACTCCACTCCACATCGATGCCGGCCAGGGTGCGGGGCAGGTAGTCGTACTCTTCCGCGAGCAGAAGCTCGGTCTCGTAATTGAATTTGTTATCCAGATCAGTGCTGAGTAATGCCCCCACATCGACTCCGTCAGCGGCGTCGATGTCATCATCTGCTAGGGCGTCTTCGGCTATCGCGTTATACCAGTCTTGGGCACTGGTAGAAAGCGGGCCGGGGCCGAACACTACTACCCGTGCGAAGAACTCATGCGAGTCACCGGCATTGTTCTCCGGGAGACGAAGAGAATCGTCATCCGGGGTCTTGCCGGTAGGATCGGTCAGGTAGACCTCATCTAGGGCAAGCCAGTAGGCGGTGGTGTAGATGGTGCCTACCCCGTTTACGGTGGCGCTGATGCGCTCGGTGCCGGGCTCCGCTGAAAGCAGGCTTACCGTTACTTTCCCGAAGTTGTCGGTAAGAGCGGCTTGCGGGGAGATGTTGCCTACGTAGAGGTAGTTGCTAAACAGTAGATCAAAGTCAACCAGTACCCCGGCAGCCGGGTGGCCGTCTGCACTGGTGACCTTGAAGGTGACCTGCTTGGTCTTGCCGATTAGGTTCTCGCTCTTGTCCTCACTTACGAGCTCGATATGAGCGGGGTTCCAGGTGTTGCAGGGGACCTTGGCCTGGGCCCGGATCAGCATGACCGCACCCTGGATACGGGTGAGGTTAGCCAGCGGGTTTAGGTTGCCGTAGTCATCGCCTACGGTAATGCCGAAGTCAAAGGCGAAGGCTATCTCCTCCCTTAGCTCGGCGGAGATGCTGGCGGAATCACCGAAGTGAGCAAGGATACCGCTGATCTCTTCAGATGTATACATGCTTACAAGGTCATAGCCGGCTGCATCTGCCACATAGCGGGCGATGATGGCTAGGGCCTGCTGGCGGGTGATGTTGGTGTTGGGGCTGAAGGTAGTAGCGGTGGTACCGTTGATGATACCGGCTGCTTTGGCTCCTTCTACGTAGGGGAAGTAGTAACTGCCCTTAGGTACATCCGTAAAGGTGGCAGTGGCCGGTTCCGCCAAGGGGATATCGAAGGCAGCTACCGCCAGTTTGGTGAACTGGACCCGGGTGATGCTCTGGTAGGGTTTCCACAGTCCATTGGCATAGCCATCGGATATCGCCGCTACCTGGTTATCGGTTACGCCGTACTTGGCGGTAACTGTGTCGGGTAGGTCGCTCCAGGTCTGGTCCGCGAGGGCCACGGAGGACATACCCAATACCAGGATGACGGAGATAACGGCGAGAAGCGCCACCTTAAGGGTGCGTTTCTGCATTATTTCACTCCTATTCCGGTTTACTGGTTGCTTCATTGTTGCTGGGATGCTCATTAGTAAAGTTCTTGCCATTTCCTAGCTAAGGTGCTGCGGTAGGCATAAGTAGGAAGAAAGAACGAGTCACCTCCTTTCTTCTTTTGTAAGCTCACAGCCCGCGCCTACCAAACGCGGGGGTGGCAAACTCTTAGTGGGGCTGGGGGCGGCAAGAGGGGCCCCTAGCCCGGTAAGACTAGGGAAAGAGTGTAGGCAGCCGGCTGCCTGGATCATGGGGTGTATGGGGCTAGGGGTTGGGGGTAAGAGCTTCTTCATCAGCTTCTTCATTATTCTTCATTATACTAAAGCAGCCTCTTTTTAAGATGCCCGTGAACATACAAAGACTACATTGCCGCAGCGATCGAAAAGTTACGCAAGCAGTTACGCGAGTGGGGGTAAGTCGGTGTGGGGGAGTCAGGATGAGCAAGGGCGAAAGCGGGTGCTGGGGCTTTCCGAGACTGGTGTGTGCTGTTGTATTTGCCACCGAGTTGCCCCCGAACTCAGCCGAAAGACGCAAAAGACATGCCCACTGCAGATGCCCGTTGTGCCCTCCAGTGTCTTCTGGTCCGTCCCGGCCCCTTCGACTGGTGCCTAGTTCGTCACCAGGACGTCACCAGGACGTCACCAAGCGGCCTCTGAGACGGCAGAACCCGGCCTCACTGACCGGGCTT
>JAAZKF010000085.1 GCA_012799975.1 Burkholderiales bacterium | reverse complement strand
GCCTCCACGGCCATTTCGGTCCCCTCCATCCCGGCCCAACTGGCGAACATGAAGATGGTGCAGGGGCGGTTGACCTCGCCGGAGGTACTGCGCCGATACCTGCTGGATTCGGAGGCCGAAGCCGTGGCGGCGACCTTCGTGGTCATGGCCTCCCCCTCCGAGGAGGTCACCTGGAACGGGCGGTGCGCCCCGGCCCGGGACCTGGCCCTGGCCTTCCCGGAAGACTGGATCCTCAAACCTCAGCGAGAGGGTGGAGGCAACAACCTGTACGGGCAGGACATGGTCCGCCGTCTGCAGGCGATGCACCCCGCAGAGGAGCCGGCCTTCATCTTGATGGAGTACATCCGGCCGGCCGCCTTCCACTCGGTGCGACTGGTGGAGAATGAGCCCGTGGAGGGCTTGTGCCTGACCGAGTTCGGGACCTTCGGGGCCTTCCTCATGGAACCCGGGGGACTGGAAAAGCCGCTTGTGGATGAGGATCTGGGCTACCTCTTGCGGACCAAGGACCACCAGAGTCGGGAAGGCCTGGTGATTGGCGGATACGCGGCCCTGGACGTCCTGGCCCTGGAGGAGCCCACCCGCCTATCGGGGCCGGAGGGAGGAAATCCGTCCGCTGATCCGGTCACGAGGGCCTGAGCCAGGAGATGCAAGGGACTCGATGGATTCCACAGGGCCAGGTGAGACCCCAGGCCCTGACAGAGACCCCGGAACCCATTGTCTGTAGAAAAACTCGTCGTGATCAGGTCGCTGGAAGGTTCCCAGGATGGACAGACGGTCTCAACGCCTCGACGGCCGAAGGCCACGGTAGGCGGCGGATTCAGGGGGGCTGTTCGGGCTTGCCCGTACTTCAATGGTGTCCTAGAATGGGGAGCCTTGAGCCGGGGAGGCTCCGGCAGGACCCCCTTACCGTCCGACGAAAAGGCACCGGATTTTATGGGTTTGAAGAATTTTCCCGCGGCGTATTGCTCTTGGAGGGCTGAATGAGGAAGGCACTATCCTTGATGCTGATGGTGACGATGCTACTGGGGAGTCTGGCGATTCCCCAACCGGCGTGGTCGCAGGAAGTGTCCGATCCGGCCCTGACCAGGGAGGAGGCGCCCCCGGCTGCTTCGGAACCCCTCGAGGCTTCCGCAGGCCTCCAGGATGAGACCTCCCAGCCGGGCTCCTCTCCGGAAGCACCCACCGGCCCGAGCGAGACTCCTCCCGTGGTCGAGGCGAAGCCGGCTGCCGAAACGACGCCCGCCACCCCGACCGAAGCAAAGCCGGCTGCCGAACCCGCTGCCAGTCAGCCCCCGGCAACCACCTCCCCCTACCTGTTCGCTGGCATTCTGGAATCATTCGAAGAGGGACGCCTGCGCGTGCGCGGCCAGGGGCCCGACGGTGAGGACCTGACCCTGGAGTTCGCTACCGACGAGCATAGCCAGGTGGTGGATGGCCTGAAGGCCAGCGACCGGGTCTCGGTGCTGTACGAAGTGGTCGAGGGCGGCTACGTCGTGGTCTCGGCCCGCTTCGCCGAAGGCGAACTGCCAGCCAACCGATTCCCCGCCCCGGCCACGGCTACGACTCCGGCCACCTCGACCCCCGCGCCGGATGCGCCAGCCGCACCGGAAGCGCCGGCCGAGGAACAGACCATTCGGGTGGTCAGCATCGAGATCGAAGGCAACCAGAAGGTTCCTACCGAGGAAATCCTGCAGGTGGTCTCGACGCGGATCGGCGATCCGCTGCTCGAGCCGCGGATCCGCCGCGACATGCAGGCCATCTTCGATATCGGCTATTTCACCGACGTGCGCTTGGACACGCGCTACGCCCCGGGCGGCGTGCGCCTGGTCTTCCGGGTCCTGGAGAACCCCGTGGTTTCCAGTCTGGAGATCACCGGGAACCAGGTCGTTCCGACCGAGAAGATCCTCGAACTGATGGACACCGAGGTGGGACAGATCCTCAATACCCGGGTGCTGCATGCGGATCTGCAGAACATCAACAAATACTATAACGAGGACCTCGGCTACCTCCTGACGCCGACCCACGTCACCGAGTTGGATTTCACCGAGGGCCGGCTCCTCATCCGCCTCACCGACGGAATGGTCGTCAAGGGGATCGAGATCAAGGGCGTCTCGGTCTTCCCGGAAGAGAAGGTCCGCGAGCTGGTCAAGACGGCTCCGGGCGACCTCTTCAACCGCAACGTCCTGCGCGAGGACTCCGAGCGGATCTCTGCCCTTTATGAAAAGAAAGACTACATCCTGGACACCATCCGGCCCAGCCTGGACGCCGAGACCGGCATGGTGACCCTGAATGTGGTGGAGGCCGAGCTGGAAGAAGTCCGAGTCGAGGGCAACACCCGCACCAAGACCGAGACGATCACCCGCAACGTCCGGACGCGCCCGGGCGAGGTGCTGCAGCGCAAGAAACTGCAGCGTGACCTCGAGCGCCTGAACAACCTGGGTTACTTCAAGAAGGTGGAGCCCGAGATCGAGCCCGGCTCGGAACCCGGCAAGGTGGTCCTGGTCCTAAAGGTTGAAGAGCAGAAGACCGGCCTGGCCACCATCGGTGTGGGCTACGCCGGAGGAGGCTCGGGAGCCGTGCGGGCCGGGGTCACGGGAACCCTGTCCTACTCAGACCGCAACCTCTTCGGAGAGGGCAAGTCCGCCTCGGTCAACCTCCAGCAGGGAGCCGACCTGGGTACCTACGGCATCTCCTACTATGATCCGGCCATCAACAAGGCCCAGGATTCCATCGGGGTGTCGCTCTACTACAGCAAGGTCGACAACCTCCAGCAGGCCGTCTTGGGAGCCCCCTCGGGCACCTTCTCGCTGTATGAGCAGAAGGTCTACGGCGGCACCCTCACCTACGGCCACCCCTTCACCGATGACTTCCGTGGCTTCATCAACCTGCGCCGCGAGACCATCGACCTGTCGATGGACTCCGACTCACAGTACGTGCCGGTCGGGATGGGCAAAGGAGACCTGAACAGCATCGGATTGGCCAGCCTGTATGATACCCGCGACGACGTCTTCAATCCCCATGACGGGATCTTCGGGAACGCCTCGCTGGCTTTTGCTGGCGGAGTCCTGGGCGGTGACTACGATTATACCAAACTGCTCTTGGAAGGGCGTTACTACCTTCCCCTGTCGGAACGTTCGACGCTGGCCCTGCGGGCCATGTACGGGGCGGTCGGCAACAAGGCTCCGGCTTCGGAGTACTTCTACGCGGGCGGCACCGACACCATGCGGGCCTATCGCGACAACTCCTACTTCGGAACCCACCTGCTCCTGTTCAATGCGGAGTATCGCTTCCCGATCGCCAACATCAAGATGCTCAGCGGTGCGATCTTCGCCGACGCCGGCAACGCATGGTTCCCGGGATATACCACCAACAAACTCTACACGGACGCTGGCATCGGCCTGCGCATCGTCTTCCCCACCTTGGGCCTGGGCGTGATCCGGATCGACTACGCCTTCGGACAGGACGGTTCGCGCTCCAGCATCGGTATCGGTCAGTCCTTCTGAAGAATCGGGGCTTGGCAGGCCTGCCGTTCCGGAGTCGAAGAAATCAACCCGTCGGATACAACTGGTTCGCTACATCAAAACAGAATGAACGCTGACTCCTGAGCCGCGGCCAGGCGGGTTTGGGGCCAGGGCCGATCCGGGAGGACCCGGATTGCCGCGAAGCGCAAGGCTCTGGTCCTGGCAGCGTTCCAGGCACCGACCCACGGCGCCTGAACCACGAGGAGGTTCATTTTCACATGTCCGAGAATGAAATCGGTCCCAACGAGGGCGGCGGCAAGAGCAAGCTGCCCCTGATCCTCGGCGGCGTGGTCCTGCTGGTGGCCCTCGCGATCGGAACCTGGGCCGTGATCGACCCGGGGCTTTTCGGTTCGCCGGCCAAGAAGGTCGCTGCCATTGACCGGGAGATCATCTTTACCCTGGACGCATTCAAGAACGCCGAGAAGCAGATCGAAGAGTTCGGCAAGCAGAAGAAGACCGAATTCGAAGCGGCCGTCAAAGCGCAACAGGGGAAAGAGGGTGCGGAAGCCGAGCTTTCCAACCTGCGCCGCAAGCTTCAGTTGGAGGTCCAACAGAAGCGCAACCAGATCCTCAACCCCCTGCAGACCAAGGCCGAGGCCGCGGTGGCCACGGTGGCCCGCAGCAAGGGTTTGACCGTCGTGCTGGACAAGCGGATAGTCGTCTACGGGGTGCCCGACATCACCGAGGACGTCAAGAAGATGTTCCTGCAGGAGGGCGAGCTGAACCTGCCTGCGGCCCAGGACACCTCCAACTCGCCGGTGGCCTACTTCGACCAGGACGTGGTCCGCAGCCTGAAGGTCTTCCAGGAAGCCGACCTGCGTCTCTTCCAGCATCGCAACGACCTCATGCGCGACTACGAGGGGCAGGCCGGAAACCTCTCGCCCGCCGAGCGCGAAGCCTTGCAGAACAAGCTGACGGCTCAACTGGAGGCTTACAGCGAGCAACTCATGGCTCCGCTCTACCAGAAGGTCACGAGCTCGGTCCACGAGGTCTCCAAAGCTCAAGGCGTCTCGCTGGTTCTGGACAAGCAGAACGTCATGTATGGCGGGCGCAACATCACCGACTCGGTGGTCGAGACCTTCCTCCAGAAGGTCGGCCAGTCCGAGGAGGCCACGTCTCCAGCTCCCGCCACCAGTCCCGCGGCGGTACCTTCGCCCGCTGGCGGGGGGAATTAGACCTCGGCCCTGGCCAAGGGAGGTTTCAAGATGAGCATCTCTCCGAGGACCCGGGTCGCCGGATGGGGGGCCGCTGCACTTCTGACCGCGACCATGCTGCTGACCTCCGTGGTCTTCCTGCGCGGGCTTGACCCGGAAGTGGCCTGGGCGGGTGAGACCTCCAAGACAGAGGAGCTACACCTGGGGGTGGTCGATTTCGACACCCTGCTCCGAGCCCATCGGGACTACGAGAAGCTCCAACAGATCGACGAACAGATCGAGGTCCTGCAGCAGGAGTTGACCTTCCTGCCCCTGAGCGACCAGCGGCGCGTCGTCGACCAGAGCCAGAAGCGCATGCAGGCGGCAGTCGAGAAGGCCCGGAAGGAACTCGAGACCGAGTACGCCCGGATCAACCAGGAGATGAGGGGTCTGAGCGAGGCCATGCAAGGGCAGCTCGTCCGCGAGGGCCAGCAGCTCCAGGCCCACTATCAGGGGGTTCTCGAGCAGCGGACCCGCCATCTTCAACCCCGGGACGTCGAGCTTCGCGGAGACAGCAAGGCGCGGATGCAGGCGTTCCTGGAGGATTTGTCCACGGTCCGCACCCAACGGGTGATGGCCCGGAGGCTTGAACTGGAAAAGCAGGTCCAGCAGCGCCTGGAGGGTGAGCGAGCTCGGGTCGAGTCGGAGCTGGCCGCCTACGAAGACCAGATCATGCGCGAGAACCAGGAGAAGAAGCTGAACCTCCAACTGCAACTGCAGACGGCCACCGACGCTGAACAGGAGGCCGAGATCCAACAGCAGATCGCGGCCATGGGAGACCAGGAACAGTCGCTGAAGGATACCCGACGCGAGGAACTGTTTGCGGGGCTGGACGAAGTCCGCAACCGGGAGCAGGCGGAGATGGAGGCCACCCTGGAATCGTTCGAGGCCACGCTGAACGCCGAAGTCCAGCAGAAGGCAGCGGCCGAACGCAATCGCCTGGCAGGTCTGCCCACCCAGGCTCCGGCCGCCGCGCCAGAAGTGCAGCGGCAGATCGACGCGGTTCGGGCCTCCATCACCGCGGAGATGGAGGCCCGTAAAGCCGAGATGCAGGCCGCCATGCAGGCTCGCTCGGCCGAGGCGCGCAAGCGTCTGGAGAAAAAGCAGGCCGAGGTCGAGAAGCGCCTGGCGGATCTGCAGGCCCAGCTCAAGGACCTGGTCGAGAAGTCAGCCGAAGAGGTCTCGGAAGACACTCAGCGCAAGATGGACGACGTCAAGTCCAGGCTGGAGGCCCTGCAGACCGAACGCAAGGCCCTGTACGACAAGATGCTGGCTGAACTCTCTGAAACCGTCGGAGAGCTCGCCCGGAAACAAAATGTGCCGTCCGTGATCGGAAGGTTCATCGTGAACCTCGATTGCACCGACTTGACCGACCTGGCCATGGTCGCGGTCAAGCAGGCGGATCGGTAGGAGGATATCGGGATGATCACCCTTGGGAATTTCCCCAGATGGGTGGCGGCAAGCCTGCTCGCAGGAATCCTGTGTACAGGCTGCCAGACCCAAGCGCCGGTCCTGAAGACCGGGACCGTCGACACGACCGTGCTGCTTCAGGCAGACGACGAATATCAGGACTTTGCGCAGGAGTATTTCGCCGAACGCCTGGCCTCGGCCGAGAAGATTCGCGAGATCGTGGCCTCCCAGGGAGGCGAAGTCCGAGACCAGGCCACCTTCGAGAAACTGCGGGCCATCGAGTCCGAGCTCCTCAAGAAGTGGCAGGATCGCACGAAAGAGTTCACCCGGTCCCGGATGGATCGGATCTCGGCCGCCGCCCAGGTAGTGGCCCGGAAGAAGGGTCTGCACCTGGTGCTTATCGATGCCAAGGACTATGCCACCGTCGAGTATGGGGCAGTGGACGTCACCGGCGACATCCTGGCCGAGATGCCCGGATTCGCCGGAACCGACCCAGAACCGACGGGCATGACCCCGTCCCCGGAGGCCTCGCGATGAAGCGTGCACTCGTGTTCTCCCTTCTGATGCTGACCGGTTTGTGCGGTTGCACCGGCCGTGCTCCGCAGATGACCGTCGGGGTCGTCAACACCGCCAGGATTGTCCAGGAGAACCCGAAGTACCTGGACCTCAACGTGTTGCTCATGCAGGAGCGGGACGCCGTCTATTCGCAGATCCCCGCCAACGTCCAGCAGCTTTCGGATGCCGAGAAGCGGCAACTACAGGAGAAACTGGCCAAGGAGGCCAGCGAGCGCTCGGGCCGCTTCGACAAACTGGTCCGCGAGTTCATGCAGAAACTCCAGTCCGATATCCAGGAGTCGGCCGGGGAGGTGGCTCGCGCCAAGGGGATCGACATGGTGATCATCGACACCCCCTATCATCCGACCGTTCACTACAATTCGGGCGAGAACATCACCACCGACATCCTGCTGAAGATGAGGAACCAGTGAGCTTCCGCCGGTTGGGGAAGAAGGCATGACCGAGGAGTTGCTCCCCGTCAAGATCCATCCGTCGGCCGTGTTCATGCCCGGGGTCACCTTGGAAGCCGAGGTGGAGGTCGGGCCGGGGGCCGTGCTCGAGGAAGGGGCCTGGATCGGCGCCGGTGCTCGGGTGGGGGCTTGTGCCTACGTCGGGCCGGGGGTCCGAGTCGGCCCCGGCTGCATTCTCGAGCCCGGCGTGGTCCTGCTTCCGGGCACCATGCTGGGCCGGGGGGTCCGGGTCCAGGCCGGGGCCGTCCTGGGAACCGATGGCTTCGGCTACGTCCTCGATCAGGGCCGACATCGCAAGATTCCCCAGGTGGGGCGAGTCGAAGTGGGGGACCGGGCGGTGATCGGCCCGGGGGCCTGTGTGGATCGGGCGACTACGGGGGTAACCCGGATCGGTCAGGACGCAGTCCTGGGCTCCATGGTCATGGTCGGACATAATTGCCGCGTGGGAGCCCGGAGCCGGATGGGAGACCAGAGCGGGTTGGCGGGTTCTTCCGCGATCGGAGAGGACTGCCACCTGGGAATCCAGACCGGCATGGCCATGCGGGCCGAGCTGGGGGACCGCTGTCAAATGGCCGATCGGGCCGGTGCTCTGCGCCGCTTCCCCCCCGACCAGGATCTGGCGGGGTTCCCGGCACGTCCACGAGCGGAGGTCTCCCGCATGGAGGCAGCCCTCCACCGTCTTCCCGCCCTCCTGCAGAGCCTGGAGGGTCGGCGAACCTGAGCCTTCGAGGAGACGAACCCATGAGATCGCGTATCGCGGCAGCGGCCTGGATCCTGCTGCTCGCATTCCTTCCCTGGAATCCCTGCCAGGCTGCCGACGTGCTCCTGGGCGAGAGGGTTGTGTTCCGGGTGCCCGATGATGCCCAGGCGGCGGCCTTGACCGCTCGGCTGGAGGCTCTTCTGCAGTCCGGCGCAGCAGCGGAATCCATCCGGGTCGGCAAGTCGGCAGGGCAGACGGCGCTGTTCTGGGGCGATGAAATGCTCGTGGTCATCACTGCCGAGATGGGCCAGGCCAACTCCAGCACTCCTCCAGACCTGGCCGCGTTGTGGGCCGAGAACCTGCGCAAGGTGGTTCGCAGCGGGCTGCTCCGGGTGGACCGCAATCGTCTGGAACTTCCCGTGGGCGGCGAGCAGGTGGTCCGGGTCACCGGGCTGGCCAAAGGCCCCCTGGAGGCCGTCCCGGCCTCTCCGAACGTACAGGTCACTGTGGACCAGGAATCAGGGGCCGTCTCCCTGGTGGGGGTGGCCGTGGGCCGTTCCCGCGTCGATCTTCGCCGCGGGAACGGCCGAGAGGTGGTCTGGGTCCACGTCAAAGACTGGGCCGGAACCCTGCCCCAACAAGTCGAGATCGAGGTGACCGGTCGCCCGGCTCCCGGGCAGTTGGTCGCCCAGGCGGCGCTTTCCGGCACGGCCACGCGTTCCTCAGTCCAACCGGGATGTCGCCTGCTACTGGAATCCGGCCCCCTGGAGCTGCCCTCCGTCCCCGTCGAGAAGGTTATGCGACTGGAGCTCCCGATGGCCATCCTCGGGGGTGAGGATTACTATCCGGTGCGGGCGAAAGTCCCCGTCCTGGTCCGGAATTTGCCCGTCGAGCCGGTGGAGGCGAACCTCCTGCTGGTCAGCAATCGGCCCGAGCGCCTGACCCAGGATGGCATCCTGATGGAGTACACCTTCACCCGGAAGGAGCCCACCCGGCTGATGTACTCCCACCTCAACGACCTGCGCCAGCGGCGCAACCTGTGGGTGAACGTGGCCAACCCGGGTGATGAGCCGGTCCGCCTGCTGGTCGGTTCGACCTGGGCCGGTCCCGAACGCAACGAGGTCCACGTCGGTCAGACTTCCGCGCGGCGCTTCCTGGAGGCCCTGGCGCTCCATGCGGGCTATGTGGTCACCTTGCCGCCGCGCTCAGCCTTGGAGTTGGCCGCCCACGACATGCAACCCAAGGCCCTGGTCACCGGATTCATCAACTTCCGAATCCTGGAGGGGGAACGGGCCACCGTCGAGGTGCGCACGGCCCTTCAGCCCAGCCAGAATGACGGTTCCCCCTTGCCCCATCTGGGGGCACCCTTCAATCCTTTCAAGATCCACCCCCACGGGGTCTTTGCTCAACCCTTCTTCGAGCTGGATGGTGAGTTCGTGGTGGGAGGGGACTCGCTGGTCCAGCGTTATGGAGAGAGCCCGTGGCTTATCGACTTCGAGACGGGCCTGCCCAACAACGGGAACTTCGGAGTCCTCTACAAGTCGCTGATCGAGTTGCGCAATCCCGATTCGGTTACCCGGCGGGTGGGTCTTTATTTCAATCCCGTGGCGGGCCCTGCCGGAGGAACCTTCCTGGTCGATGGCCGGGTCCTCCAGGCCCCCTTCCGACGGGTGAATAACGAGGCCCTGCTGACCGAGATCGAGCTAGGCCCCGGCGAGTCGAGGACGGTCGAGGTGGTGACTTTCCCCGAGGCCAGTTCCAACTATCCGGCCCAGTTCGAGTTCCGGGACCAGGAGCCGGTCTCGGGCGTGCCCGCCTCTCCCTCCAGCAGCCTCCTCCAGGCGGAGGAGTGGAATTGAACCGCCTGCAACGCACCCTGGCAGCTCCGGCCCTCTTCCGAGGAACCGGCCTCCATGGGGGTGGGAGCTCAATCCTGACAGTCCTTCCGGCGCCGCTGGACCACGGTCGGCTCTTCCGGGTGGGCGGTCGCGACCTGCCCTGTCGATTGGACCGGGTGGTTGGAACCGAGCGCTGCACGGTCCTGGGAGATGGCGAGGTTCGGGTGGCCACAGTGGAGCACGTCCTGGCCGCAGCCGCAGGCCTGGGCCTGGACAATCTCGTGCTGGAGATTCAAGGGGAGGAGGTGCCGATCATGGACGGGTCTGCCCTGCCCTTCGTCCAGGGTTTCCTGCAGGCGGGAGTGGTCGAGCAGTCGGCGCCCATCCGGCCCCTTTCCCTGGACCAGCCGCTCTTCATCACCCGGGGGGATTCGCTGGTTGTGGCGCTTCCAGCCGAGAATCCTGCCTTCGAAGCGGCGATCCACTTCACTCATCCGCTGGTCGGCGCCCAGCACTTCTGTTTCCGACCCGATCAGGACGAGTTCGTCTCTTCTCTGGCTCCGGCCCGGACCTTCGGGTTTTGGGATGAGGTCCAGGCCCTGCTGGAGCGTGGCCTGGCCCGCGGAGCGGACTTTGCCAATGCGCTGGTCATAGGGGGGGAGGACGGGTTCTCGTCGGCCCCGCGCTTCCCCGACGAGCCGGTTCGTCACAAGGTCCTGGACCTGGTCGGCGACCTGGCACTTCTGGAGCGGCCACTGCAGGCCCGTGTGCTGGCGGTTCGCGCCGGACATCGCCTGCATCTGGAGCTGGCCGGGAAGATCCTCAAGGAGGGTGCCCATGTTCGGATGCTCTGAGATCCTGGAACGCCTGCCCCATCGCCCCCCGTTCCTGTTGCTGGATCGGGTGCTGGGAGTGGAGGCAGATCGCGCCTGGGGGTACAAGAACATCACGATGAATGAACCGCAGTTCCGCGGCCATTTCCCTGGGAATCCGGTCCTGCCCGGAGTGTTGACCATCGAGTCCCTCCTGCAGTTGACGTGGATCCTGTACTTCAACCAGGGAAGACCGCGTCTGGCAGGGATCGATCGTCTGAAGTTCCGGCGGCAGGTCAAGCCGGGCGACCGGCTCGATCTGGAGGTCCAGGAAATCGAGAGCGATGGGGAATACCGTCGGGTCCGGGTCCGGACGCAGGTGGACGGGCAGGTCGCCAGTGAGGGAGTATTGATATTATGCCTGGAGGAATCCTCGGAAAACCGGCCAGGATGACTTGACAGGAGTCCCCTCCCAGGCGCCGAAAGCCGGCTGGATCATCTTGAATCTTCAGGAGTCCGGCTGTCTCCGGAAGGGATTCCCCCACTTTGGGGAGAGAATTCCCACTCCGGTCTGGAAACGTCACGCCGTCGTCGGGGGTTCTACCTGGCAGGGACTGGCGCTTGCTGGCCTCGACCCATCGCGCGACGGACGAACAAGAATGGCAAAGAAACTTCAACCAGCCGCTCCGGCGGCACGAATCACGGCCCTTCAGACCCTGCATCCGCTCTGCCTGAACGCCTCGTTCCGAGCGGCCCTGGTCTGCGGAAGGGAGGCTTGATCGTGGAACCGGTACGAGTCGGGGTTGTCGGTATCGGCAGCATGGGGCTCAACCACGCCCGGATATATTCGGAACTTCCCCAGACCGAGCTGGTCGGCGTGGTCGACATCCAGGAAGCGCGGGGTCGCCAATGCTCCGCGCGTTTCAATACCACCTATTTTGAGTCCTATCATGGCCTCTTCGACAAGGTGGATGCGGTCAACATCGTGGTTCCGACCAGCCTGCACTACACCGTTGCCATGGAGTTCCTCAAACGGGGCGTCCATGTCCTGGTCGAGAAGCCGATCGCGGTGGATCTCGTGCAAGCCAAGCGGCTGGTCGAATACTCCAAGCGGCACAACCTGGTCCTGCAGGTCGGACACCTCGAGCGCTTCAACCCGGCGGTCATGAAGCTACGAGAGATCATGGGCCAACCCATCATGATGGAATGCAGCCGCCGCTCGTGTCCCACCAACCGCAACCTCGACGTCGGGGTCGTGTGGGACCTGATGATTCACGATCTGGACATCCTGATCCACCTGGTCAACTCGCCGGTTCAGGACATCAGCGCGAATGGAGTCTCGGTCTACTCAGACTACGAGGACATCGCCCAGGTCCAGTTGCGCTTCCAGAACGGTGTCATGGCCAGCCTGGTGGCCAGTCGGAACTCGGGAAACCGGGTACGCAGCCTTCAGGTAACCGAGAAGACCGGGCGCACCTTGTCGTTGGACTTCATCGACCAGACCCTGGCCATCCTGCGCCCTGGCTTGGATGGTCGACCCATTCCGCCCGAGAATGTGCATGTCGAGAAGGAGGAACTCCTCCGTCTCGAACTCAACCACTTCGCCGAGTGCGTAGCTATGCACAAGACCCCCATGGTTACCGGTGAAGATGGGAAGCGTGCCCTCGAGCTGGCCATGCAGGTCCTGGCCCGGATGAAGATGGTGAAGGCCCGGTCGTCGCAGGGTATGGAACTCATCGCGCTGGCGGGATAGGGCGCTCATGGCAGGATCAGGGGCAGGCTTTTCAGGTCGAAGCCAGGGGCAGAATTCGAGAGGAGCAGACCAGTCGGTGAAGATCCATCCAACGGCCATCGTGCATCCTGGGGCCGAGATCGACGAGGGGGTTGAGATCGGGCCCTTTTCGATCATCGGCCCGAATGTCCGCATCGGCCGCAACACGGTGGTCATGTCCTCGGTCGTGGTGGAAGGATGGACGACCGTGGGCTCGGAGAACGTGATCTTCCCGAACGCGGTGCTCGGCACGGCGCCTCAAGACCTCTCCTACCGGGGCCAGCGCGCCTACGTGCGGATCGGAGACCGCAACGAGGTGCGCGAGGGCGTCACCGTGCACCGGGCTGCCGATGAGGACGGGGTCACCTCGGTTGGCGACGACAATCTCCTCATGGCCTGCGCGCACGTGGCCCACAACTGTCACATCGGCAACCAGGTGGTGATGGCCAACTATGCGGGGCTGGCGGGGCACGCCGTGGTCGAGGACCAGGCGATCCTGGGGGGGTTGAGCGGAGTCCATCAGTTCGTCCGCATCGGCCGTCTGTGCATGGTGGGAGGGCTGGCCAAGATCACCAAGGACCTTCCGCCCTTCGCGATCGTGGACGGCAATCCGGCGCGCATCTACGGACTGAACAGTCGCGGTCTGCGCCGTCGCGGGGTTGCCGAGTCGGCCCGCCTGGCTCTCAAGCGCTCCTTCCGCCTGCTGACCATGGCGGGATTAAACCTCGAGCAGGCTCTGGCTGCCATCCGTTCAAGCCAGTTGGATTGTCCAGAGGTGGCCCATCTGGTCGATTTCCTGGAAGCACCGACGCGGATGGGGGTCCTGACTCGTTCGTGTGGAGACCGACGCCAGAAATGCGCAGAGGTTTTGGAACCCGATCCCCGCGATTCCGATCGCGGGGCCTGCTGAACGGTTCTCCGCTCCCATGTCCCGGAAGCCCGGTGACCATGTCCTCCTTCCCTGGCCAGCCCTTTGATGGGTTCTGAAGCCTCCACCTCGTCGCGTGGCCGGGCTGCGGGACGTACGATCGCCTTGATGGCCGCCGAACCCTCGGGGGACCTTCAGGCGGGAGCCCTGGCCCGCGCCTTGCGGCGTCGCGACCCCGCCCTGCGCCTGGTGGGCGTGGGAGGAGCGGCCATGGCCGCAGCCGGGGTGGAGTTGTGGATGGAGAGCCACACCTGGAGCACTATCGGTCCCGGGGAGGCGCTGGCCCGGATTCCCGGTCTGTACCTGGCCTACCGACGCATGCGGGGACACCTGCTGCGCGAACGCCCGCAACTGACCGTGGTGCTCGATGCACCGGCCCTGCACATGCGGTTGGTGGGCTTCCTGAGGCGTCGTGGCCTGAGGACTGCCTACTATTTCCCGCCTTCCGCGTGGAGTCGCAACCCGCGTCGCATGCACGAGATCCATTCGCGAGTGGATGGAGTCCTGTGCGCCTTCCGTGCCAACGCGCAGCTCTATGACTCGTTGGGCCTGCCGGTGGCCTTCTTCGGACACCCCCTGAGCGACGTGATCCACGATTCGCCGGGACCGGAGGAGGCACGTGAGATCCTGGGGGTGGAGGGGCCGGCCCTGGCCCTGCTCCCCGGCAGCCGGACCCAAGAGGTCCGCCACCTGCTGCCGACCTTCCTGGAGGTAGCAGCCCGATTGCGTCGGGATGAGCCGGGTCTGCAAATCCTCCTGCCCTGCGCCACCTCGCCCCTGGAGAAGAGGATCCGTTCCATGTTGGGCTCGGAACTGCCCGAGGGTCTTCGAATCCTGTCTGGGCAAGCCCGGCTGGCCCTGGCCGCCAGCCGCCTGGCGCTGATGGCTTCGGGTTCCGCCAGCCTGGAGTCAGCACTCCTGGGCGTGCCGATGCTGCTGTGCTATCGTTTCGGGCCGTTGGACGCCGCCCTGGGACGCACCCTGAAGGCCCTGGGCTTGTTGCGGGTGAACCGCTTCGGTCTGCCCAACCTGGTCCTGGACCGGGACGTGGTCCCCGAGCTTCTACAGGAGGAAGTCCAGCCTGACCGCGTGGAGGCCGTGGTTCGGCAACTGTGGAAGGAGGGACCGGTGAGGGACCGGATGCTGGCAGACCTGGCCCGAGTGCAGGAGGCCCTGGGTGGCCCTGGAGTGGTGGACGGGTTGGCCCGAGTGGTGGATTTCCTGGCGGCTGGAGACTCGATGACTCAAGCACTGGCGAGAACCGAGCCTTGAACCAGGTCGTCTTGACCACGAACTCGCCGGGAGAGTTGCATTCCTGGGTTCGGGGAACGGTCAAGGAATTGAAGCGCCGGCGGCCGGACCTGCGCGTCATCGTGGCCCTGGTCCCCTGCCCCTACGCCTCGGGCGCTGAGGCTCGCGTGGCGGCTGGCATCCCGGGGGTCGACCAGGTCCTGCGGCCGCTGCAGACCGTGCGCCTGGCCCTGGGAATTCCCGACCGCACTTCACGCCTGGAGGGAAGGGGCGTAGTGGTCTTCATGGGAGGCGAGCCCTGGCACGCCCTGCTCCTGGCTCGGGCCCTGCGCTGGCCGGCCGTGGCCTACGCGGTGCGGGCAGGGAGGCTGGCCAGGTACTTTGCCCGGGTGGGAGCCTTGGACCCCGGGATCGAGAAGACCCTGCGGAGCCAAGGGGTCGTCCGCGTGCAGACGGTCGGCAACCTGGTTCTGGACGGAGTGGATCTTCCGCCAGACCTCCACCCACTCCCTCATCGGCCCGCCCTGGGGCTTTTCCCAGGTTCACGAGGCCTTCATCTCCGGGCCGCCCTGGCGGTCTTCCTGCGCACGGCTGAACTGGTCCGCCAACAGGTCCCTGACCTCCAATGCCTCCTGGCGGTCTCCCCCTTCGTCCGCCGAGAGGACGTAATCCATGCCCTGGAGCATCCCCTGCCTCTAGGGCTTCCCACCGCCCGGGGAAGCCTGGAAGGAGACCGGCTGTCTACCGACGGGGGCCTGGAGGTAGAAGTGCTCTGGGGGAAGCCCTACGAGGTCATGGCCCGGATGGACGTGGCTTTGACGATTCCGGGGACCAATACCGGGGAGATGGCCTGCGTGGGGCGCCCCATGGTGGTGGGGCTGTCGGCCTCGGCTCCGATTCCCCGAGGGGGCCTGGGAGGGGTGCTGGATATGTTGCCCATCCTGCCCATGCTCAAGCGCTCCTTGCGTCACAAGACCTATCGTCGGCTGGTCTTCGTGGCCCAGCCCAACCGCCTGGCGGGCCGAGCCCTGGTTCCGGAGGCGGTGGTCCAGCGGGATCTCGAAGCCCTGGTCCGACCTCTCGTTGAATTGCTGGAGGACCCCGAAGGGAGGCGTCGGCTGGGCCTGGAACTCCAACGCATCATGGGGGGAGGACGGGGTGCGTCTGAACGCATGGCAGAGTTGATTCTGGAGGTGGCCCCATCATGAAGAGCATGAAGGCCTTTGTCTTTCGCTGGAGGGGAGCGATCATCGCTCCCTTGACGCTCGTGCTGCTGATCCTGGCGCGCCCCACCCTGGAATCGTTCCTGGCCGGAATCGTCCTGACCCTGGTGGGCGAGAGCCTGCGCTTGTGGGCCCTGGGCTATACCGGAAAACCGACCCGCAGCCAGGAACTGGTGGCCCCGGAACTGATCACGGCCGGGCCCTACAGCGTGGTCCGCAATCCCCTCTACCTCGGCAACGTGCTCAACGCCATGGGCGTGACCGTGGCTGCCATGGGAGGATACGGCCCTCGGGACGGCCTGCTGCTCTTCCTGGGCGCGGTCCTGTCGCTGGCGACCGTGTATGGGGCCTGCATCTCCGTGGAGGAGGAATTCCTGTCGGCCCGCTTCGGGGCCGAGTATGAAGACTACCGCTCGCGGGTTCCCACCCTGGTCCCCCGCCGGCTGCGTCTGTCTCCGGGGAACGGGGCCTTCCTCTTCCCCTCCTGGCGCTTCGAATTCAGCACTTTCGGTTGGCTGGTCCTGGTGTGGTCTTTCCTGGCGATGCGCCTGCAATAGCCGCACCCCTTCATCCAAACCACAAGAAACCACGCCGACGGAATTACACCACTTGACGGGACACAACCGGCAGTGAAGAGGTGCCGCTCGAGCTCCAGGAGTGAATGCCTTCGCCAGGGCTCACCCTGGCGAAGGCGAATCAACTTCTCATGAGACTTCGAGTCTTATTCGTGTTGGCACTGGTCCTGGCGGCCAGCACACCGTCGTTCTGTGATGGAGAGCTGAGCTGGAAGCGCCAGGTAGACCTGAACCGCGACGGCCGGCCGGAGGTGGTGGCCCTGAAGGCCTTCACCCAGGAGGGAGTCCGCCTGGGGCAACTCCTGGTGCTGGATCGCCAGGGCCGGGTGCTGTGGGCCGGGCCGCGCCGCAGCTCGACTCCCCAGAGACCCTCCGAGCCCCTGGTCTTCGGGGGGGACTTCGACCGAGGTGAGATCGAGTTGCTGGGCGACCTGGACGGAGATGGCTCCGTCGAGTTGCTGGGCACCTACCAGAAGTCGGACGTGCGCCCCACCCGGTTCCGCCTGCTGCGCTGGACGGGGACGGCCTTCACCCACGTGCGGTCGGGTGACCTGGTGCAGGCCAACCAGCGCCCAGGTACCTGGGTCTGGAAGGAGGGCGCCCCCGAGGCTGCGGCCTGGATCGAACGCTTCGTAGCCCTGCAGCCCGGGCGCTTGCTGCGGGTGGAGGTCACGGACCTGACCGATGGCGTCCCGCTCGCCCCGCAGACCCTCCAGATGCGAGCCACCCCGGAAGGGTTCGTAGTCGCCCGCTGAGGCTTTCCTGGCCAACCTTGGGGTTCAGGTCCCTGTCGAGACCCGGGTCGACCCCGACGACCGCGAGCGCCTCCGCACCCTCCTCAAATACCTGACCCGCTGCCCCATCGCCCGCGAGAGGATCCAGTACCTGGAGCAGACCGGAGAGGTCCATCTCCGCACGAAGAAGGGGGCGACCCTCCATACTGTGGAGCGCGGGAGGACCGGCAGGGTCGACCTGCGCCGACGCAATACCCCGGGCTTTGGCCAGGATCGTCGGTAATCAGGCTGCACGAGCGGTTGTTTGGCGGAAGTCCTGATATCTGGCGGCCCTGGCCTGCTCACGGCTTTTGCAGAAGCGCTCCCTCCGGCCACTGGACTCGATGCACCGAAGTGCCAGGATACCTTCGGCGCCGGCCTCACTCCAGCGCATCCCGGTTCGATGTAGACGATCCTTGCCGACGTGCAGGCGCAAGCCACCGTCAAGGTTGTCACCCAGTACGTCGACCGCGTCCGCGTCGTCCGCGAGAAGGGCGACACCATATTCAAGGATGTTACCGTCTATGTGCCCGTTCAAGTCGATGCTGCTTGCACTATCAACCGTGGCTTTGTGCGCCTGCACGACGCTGCCGCCGCCGGTGAGCTGCCCGAGCCCGCCCGAGATGCTGATGCGGCCGCCACAGGCATTGCGCTCTCTGCCGTCGCCGGAACCCTTGCCGCCAACTACCAGACCTGCCACGAGAACTCCGAGCAAATGAGGGCGTTGCAGGAGTGGATTGGCGAGATGGGGGCGGCCGAGCGCGCGCCTTCGCCCAAACCGTGATCAGACGTTGATGGCTGTTGTCTTCCAGACTTCCTGCGCCAGCGCGATGAGCAGCGCGTGGCGCTTCTCGATGGACGCAGCATTCCACGCAGGAAAAGCCGCCAGTTTGGTGTTGATCCTGGAAATGGAAGTGTTCTGCCCGACATCGGTCAGCGCCACCAGACTGCGGGTCAGATAGTTTCCGCTCTTGCCGTACTCGGCCTGCTTGACCGTGTAGAAATCGTTGCCTGCGGCGATGTTGATCGGCTTCTCCAGCAAGGTCAGATTGCCGAGGCGATTCTTGTAGTCGTCGTAGACCGCATTTGGGTTCTCTTTTGCCCACGTGGCACGCAGCTCCGGCTTCGGGTTGTCGGGCAGGATGTGCTCGAGCTCCAGCTTGATGAAGAGCTCGAGACTGCCTGGGGTCTTCAGGCCGCTGAATGCCATCTCGACGTGCTGGGTCAGCTGCGCCAGCAAGTAGCGCGTGCGGTACTGCTGCATCGAATACAGCGTGAATCGCTTGAGGGCATCAGCCAGCTCCTGCGACTTGCCTGCCATGTTCTTCTCGAAGCGGTCGGCGACGAAGGCGTTGATCTGAACCTTCTGCTTTACTGAATCAGTCGTCTCCGCAATCGCGCGGAGCTCGTCAGCCCATTGGGAAAAGCTGCGTTCCAGAGCCTTGGTCGGGGTCTCGGTGAAGATGTAGTAGAAAAGGAAGCTCCCCTCTGTGCCAAGATGAGGTGAGACAGATAGCTCCATTGAATTTACGCTAGTACTGGAGGTGGGGCATGGATGATGATCGAGGGCGAGGTGAGGAAGCATACATGGAAATACAGGAACTCCCCGCGAACCAAGCAGGCGCTACGCCGGCTCCAGACCCCGAGGTT
>JAAZKF010000084.1 GCA_012799975.1 Burkholderiales bacterium | reverse complement strand
TCACCCGCCGCACCAGACCGCGGGCATCCGGGGGAGGCTGGTTGGATCCGCCCGCCATGCCTATGCCGGGCTCCAAGCGCAAAGCCGTCACCAGACGGGAGAGTGTGGAATGGTCGGCCAGGCGGGAGTCGTCGTCCAAGGTGACGAGGATCTCGCCACGGGCCAGATCGGCCGCGGTGTTCAGGGCTCTTCCCTGGCGATTGTCGCCGACCAGGACCAGGACCTCCATCCGGGGCAGGTCCTGCTCTCGGAGCTGTTCCAGAAGTCCAGGAAGGTAGCCCTCCCGGGCGCCGTCCGAGGTCGGGATCAGGACGGAGACCTCCGGGTCGGGGTGCTCGATCGGCCGCTCCAGGCGGACCCCGGACGGGATCCCCGCGTCGTTGCGATGGAGGACCCAGGGGCGCGGGGAAAGCGCGCGGATTCCGGCAGGTTTGCGGGCCACTAAGGTCATGGTCTCGCGCATGTTCTGGCCGGTGAAGAGGCTGGTCACCTGCCCGACATGGTGCAGCACACGGTCCCGCAGACACCGGGGACGGTGCCACTCCACTCCGATTTCGAGGGGTTCCAGGCCGGCTCGGAGCAGTGCTCGGCGCATGGCGCGGGGGCTGAAGTGCGAGAAGTGGAGCTCGTGGTTGGTCTCGGGATTGAAGAGGGGTTTGCCGAGCTTCAGCCTCAACCAGGTCCCCAGGCTCCGCCAGTTGGGCAGGGCGCCCACCAGGTAACCGCCGGGCTTGAGGACCCGGACCACCTCGCGCAGGGTCTTGAGCGGGTCGAAGACGTGCTCGAGGGAGTGCCACATGCTCACCCCTTCGAAGGATTCGTCCTCGAAGTCCAGGGCCTCGGGGTAGCCCTCGAAGACCTCCAGGCCCTGGTTGCGGTGATACTCCACCACGGGAGGGCAGATCTCGACCAGACTCGGCTCATAGCCATTCTCGCGGGCCAGGTAGTCGAACATGGCCTGGCCGGCTCCGATGTCCAGGATGCGACCCGACTGGACGTAGCGCGAGAAGAGGTTCAGGAACCACTGTTTCTTGGCCCGCTCGCGGTGGTACAGGGCGCCCTTCCTGGCGTAGAAATCCGCGATCGGCTGGGCGTAGTAGCGCTCAAAGAACTCCGGTCCGTGGAAGCGCTGGTGTTCCTCCGGTGCCATCGGAGGCCAAACCCAGGCGAAGTCACACCAACGGCAGTGGCGTATTTCCCACGGCGGGTTGCTCTGCCGCACCCTTCCCGGGGCGCCGCAGATCGGGCAAGTTCCGTCTTGGAGTGGATTGCGCTCGGCCGTTTCGGTCATTTCAGCACCTCTCGATAGGCATCCAGAGTCAGCCGGGCATTCTGCTGCCAGGTGAACCGGGCTGCGCGCTCCAGACCCTTCTGGATCAGGTCCTGGCGCAAGTCCTCGTCCTCCAATATGTCGCGGAGACCCTGGGCCAGATCTTCGGGGTCCAGCGGGTCGAAGAGCCGGCCGGCGTCTCCGACCGTCTCCGGGAGGGATGAGGCGTTGGAGGCTAGGACCGGTGTGCCTGAGGCCATGGCCTCCAGGGGAGGAGAGGTCCAGCCCTCGCACAGGCTGGGGTGGACCACGACTGATGCTTGGCGGTAGAGGGCTCGGAGGGCCTCTCCATCCGGGTCGAGCCATCCGGTGACCAGGGCCCGTCCCGAGTTCTGAGCCTCCTCGAGCAGGGAATCCAGCTCCGGGTCGGGCCAAGCCACTCCTCCCGCCAGGACCACTTGCAGATCCTTTCGTCCCAGGATCCGCTGGGCCTTCAGAAGGACTCCCACGTTCTTGCGACGGCTCACCGCTCCGACCGCCAGGACATAAGGGGGCCGGACACCCAACGAGGCGACCCTCTCGTCGTCTTTGGGAACGGGCTTGGGCGAGAAGCCGGGATCGATTCCCAACGGAGTCACGAAGACACGGCCGGCATGCTGCGGGAAGAGATCCAGGAAGGTGCGCCGGGTATCTTCCGAGACTGCCAGGAAGAGGTCACAGATCGCCGCTGCCCGGTCGACTTCGGCTTGGCCTCTGCGTGCGGCCTCGACCGGCAACAACTCCGGAACCGTGTACGGGATGAGGCCGTGGAGGGTGAAGGCGCGCAGGGCCCTGCGGACAGTGGGGATGTCCTGGTCCGTGGCGTGGAAGAGGTCCAGTTGGCCGGTGAAGGCCTCTACGGCAGGGGGCAATCCCCGGTTCCAGAGCGGCATGAGCAGCCTTCCGGGGATCCGAGCGGGACAATAGCGCACCTTCTGGGAAGCGGGTGGGAGGCCGCCAGCAAGCGATTTGGGGAACCTCCAGGAGAAAAGGCGAAAATTTGTCTCGGGAGCCAGGCCGATCAATTCCCGTGTCAGGCTCACGGCGTAGCGACGGATGGCCCGGTGCCCGTGAACAGCAGCCGAGATCCCGAGTCCGAGGGTGGGCATGGGGGCGCGGCTTCCTGCGCCAGGCTGAGAATCCTGCCAGCAGGCCAATCGGCGGGCCGGGTCTCGAACGGGAATATCGGGTTCCTGCCAGTACCTGAATCCGCCGCCCACCGTGGCATTCGGCCGTCGATCCGTTGAGACCCCACCCACACCAGGGTGTGGGTGGGAGGGGCCCGTCTGCGTCGTCAGGCGCACCTCTGCGGTGCTCACGTAGTTTCCAACTACGCTCCGCTCC
>JAAZKF010000007.1 GCA_012799975.1 Burkholderiales bacterium | reverse complement strand
TTGGAGCTGGAGTTTCGTGGAACAACACGATACCATCATCACCGGAACCTACCCACAGAAGGTGACCGAAGAGCTCGAAGAGTCCCTGCAGAATCCGAATCCCGAACACCCTTTGTTCCTGGTGCGCACGTGGTGCAAAGGCTGCGGCCTGTGTGTGGAGATCTGTCCGCGCCAGGTCCTGTCCATGGGCGGCCTGGGCAAGGTGGAGGTAGTCGCGCCCGAGCGCTGCGTGAGTTGCGGCATGTGCGAGATGACCTGCCCGGATTTTGCCCTGGTCGTCGGGGCCATCGAACGGGGGTAAGGAATGCAGGAGACCACGACCGAGATCCGTTTCGCTTCGCCCAAGCGTTATATCGAAGAGAGCCTGATCTTCAAGAAGGGCCAGTTGGGAGAGGTGGGTTTCCTCTCCGGGAACGAGGCCTGTGCCTATGGAGCCCTGGCCGCCGGCCTGGGCTTCTACGCCGGATATCCGATCACACCGTCGACCGAGATTGCCGAGATCCTGTCCTACCGAATGCCTGCCCTGGGGCGGGTCTTCATCCAGATGGAGGACGAGATCGCCAGTATGGGCGCCATCATCGGGGCCTCGCTGGCCGGCTTGAAGTCCATGACCGCGACCAGCGGACCGGGTTTCTCGCTGATGCAGGAGAATCTGGGCTATGCCTGCATCGCCGAGGTTCCCTGCGTAGTGGTCAATGTCCAGCGCGGGGGGCCCAGCACCGGGCTGCCCACCAGTCCGGCCCAGGGTGATCTGATGCAGGCCCGCTGGGGGACGCACGGAGACCACACCATCATCGCTTTGTACCCGACCTCGGTCCAGGAAGCCTTCGAGCTGACCATGGTGGCCTTCAACCTGGCCGAGAAATATCGCACTCCGGTCATCTTCCTGATGGATGAGGTGATCGGTCATATGCGCGAGAAGGTCGTCTTCCCCCGGGCAGGGCAGATCCCCGTGCTGGAGCGCCGCAAGCCTCCCAAGGGATTGGAGAGGTTCCAGCCCTTCGCCGAGGGCGACGGATTGGTCCCCCCCATGGCGGCCTTCGGCGAAGGATATCGCTATCATGTCACGGGGCTGCACCACGATCCGGCCGGCTATCCTACGCTCCGGCCCGACGAAATAAACCGTTGGTTCAACCGGGTCTTTGCCAAGATCGAGCAGAACCTGGACGATATCCTGCTGTATCGCGAGGAGGCTCTCGAGGATGCCGAGACCGTGATCCTCTCGTGCGGCATCACCGCCCGATCCGCTCGGGCGGCGGCCCGGCAGGCCCGGAAGCAGGGTTTGAAGGTGGGGACCTTGACCTTGCATACCATCTGGCCCTTCCCCGGGAAGGTGGTGCGGGATTTGAGCTCGCGGGTGCGCCGGATCCTGGTCCCCGAACTCAATCGCGGCCAGTTGATCCGCGAGGTCCAGCGCTGCGTTAGCGATCCCGAGGTGGTGGTCGGGGGCATCAACCGTCTGGATGGAGGCGTGATCACCCCGGCCCAGATTCTGGAGAAGCTTGAGGAGAGGTCATGGCCAGGAAACTCCCACTGATCCATCGCTACCTGAGGAAGGACAAGAAGTTCCCCACCGTCTGGTGTCCCGGATGCGGGATCGGGGTGGTCCTCGGCAGCCTGATCCGGGCCGTCCACAACGCCGGCATTCCCAAGGATGATGTGGTCCTGGTCTCCGGCATCGGATGCACGGGGCGGATGCCCGTGCATGTGGACTTCAATACCTTGCATACCACCCACGGTCGGGCCCTGACCTTCGCCAGCGGAGTGCGTCTGGCCAACCCCCGGCTCAAGGTGATCACCGTCATGGGCGATGGAGACGCCATCGCTATCGGTGGGAACCACTTCATCCACGCCTGCCGGCGCAATATCGAAATCACCGCCATCGTGGTGAATAACTTGATCTACGGTATGACCGGCGGGCAATTCTCGCCGACCACGCCCACCGGGGATATTTCGGCTACCAGCCCCTACGGAAACCTGGCCCAGTCCCTGGATATCTGCGAGTTGGCTCGGGACTGTGGAGCCTCGTACGTGGCTCGTAGCACCATCTACCATGTCAACGAGATGGAGAAGCTGATCGCGCGGGCGGTGACCACCTCCGGTTTCTCGGTAGTGGAGGTTCTCAGCACCTGCTATTCGCGTTACGGCAAACTCAACCAGAAGGGCTCGCCGCGTGAGATGTTCCTCGCTTTGAAGGACCAGACGGTCCCCATTGCCAAGGCCGCTGGTGACGGGCGCATCAGCCGGGGCGTTTTCATCGACCGGGCCGAGGCGGCCTATTCCGATACCTACCAGACCATCGTGGCCAAGGCCCGCGAGCATGACGCCGGGGAGCCCCTGCCGTTGTTGAGTTCGGACCGGACGGGAGGCACCCGATGATCGAACGATACGAAATTCGCCTGGCCGGCGAGGGTGGTCAGGGCCTGATCCTTTCCGGTCTGCTCCTGGCGGCGGCCGTCGCCGTCTTCGACGAGCGCAACGCCGTCCAGACCCAGAGCTACACCCCCCTGGTCCGCGGGGCCCCGAGCCGTTCGGAGATCGTGATCTCGGATGGGGAGATCGACTTCCCCGAGGTCGTCTCCGCCGACCTTTTGGTGGCGCTCTCGCAAGGAGCCTTCCGGGACTTCTCGAGCCAGGTGAAGGCTGAAGGCAGGATCCTGGTGGATTCGGACCTGGTCTCGTTGGACGGAGTTCAGCCCCAGGCTCCCGTCCTGGGATTACCTTTCACCCGTCTGGCCCGAGAGGCAGTGGGGAAGAGCCTGGCTGCCAGCACGGTGGCCCTGGGAGCCCTGGCGGAGTTGACGGGCATCGTCCGGCTCTCCTCCCTGGAGGAAGCCGTGCGTATGCGTGCCCCTCAGGGAACCGAGGAACTCAACCTGCGGGCTTTGCAGGTGGGGGCCGAGGCGGCGCGCGAGCTGGCGGCGGACCATCGCGTCTCCATCTGAAATGGCCTCGCGGATCGCCTCGAGGGGAATCAGCCGCTTTTTATGTGAGGAAGCTGTTCACGGGGGTAAATATTGAAACCTGATGCCGCAGACCTGGCTTGGAGGCTTCACGCAGTTCCGATCCTGAGCCATCTGGATGATGATGAATGTTTGGAGTTGGCCTCCAGGTTGCTCTTCAAGCGCTTGGCAGACCGAAAGCCCTTGTTCCTGCAGGGTGACCCGGGCGATGCCTTGTTTCTGGTCCTGGCGGGTTCGGTCCGGGTCATGACCCGGGGAGCCGGGAAACGGGAGGTCACCCTGGCGCTGCTCGACGAGGGCGCGTTCTTCGGGGACATGGCTCTGCTGGACGGCAACTCGCGCGCGATTTCGGTCTACGCCGCCAGTGAATGCGAGGTCGCGGTCCTGGAACGTTCCGAGTTCCAGTCGTTCCTGGAAACCCATCCCGCTGTCGCCTGGCGGTTGTTGGGCGTGTTGTGCAGGCATCTGCGCCAGGCCAACGGGAAGTCCCCGGAGTCTTCTCAAAGGACGCTCCGCCAGAAGTTGGCCGGGGTGCTGCGCGACCTGGCTTTGAGCAGTGGAGAGGTGGGGATCCATGGGGTCCTCTTGCCCCGGGAGATCAACCGTCGGGTCCTGGCCGAGATGCTGAACACCACGCGGGCCGCCATCACCCGCGAGGCCGCCGTCCTGCGCCAGCGCGGTCTGCTGGAGAACGAGGGCCACAGGTTCCGGGTTACCGATCCGAATGGTCTGGGACGCCTGGCCAGAGGCATCCACTGAATCGGGCCGATCCTGCCGGCGAGCTCAATGGGGTAGATGACTGCCGAATCCGCCACCTTCCGGGGCAGGGGGCGGAGAACTCAGGAGTCCAGGAAGTTTTTGCGCGTCAGTCCGCAGTCGGTGGCGCAGGACAACTCGGCGACGTATTCTTTGAGCGTCTGGGGGTCCTCCACCTGATCCAGGCGGACCCCCAACCACCAGGTCCGTCCCTCTTCGAGGGGCCTGGTCCATATGATCTCGCCCCGAGCCTTGACGTCGGGCAGCCGGTCGTGGTCCAGTTGGATGTCCAGTTCCAAAGCCGTACCCGGAGCCAGTTCCCCCTCGGTGACCAGACGCACACCCTTCTCCGATAGGTCGTGCGTCATCCCCTGGAAGCACGGAAGATGCCGCGAGCGCACACGGATCCGATTGCAGAGCCGTGCTACCGCGCGTCGTTCCTCATGCCCGCCTCTCGCCACCACCTCGATGCCGCAGCGGGAACGAAGCCACTCCAGGGCCCCGTCGGATCCGCAGACATCCGCCGTGTACTCCACCTCCAGGGGATCCTCGGCCAGCACCCGGCGGGTCCTCGGGTTCAAGACCAGGACATGGTCGGGTCCGGCGGGGGCCTCGAACTCTTCGTGCACCGGGAGAAGACAGCAGGTCCGGAAGGTCAGGACCTCTCCGAAAGTCCGGAAGTCCAGGACCGGCGGATCAGGCGGACTGCTGGGATCCGGTTCCGCCGGTGCCTCCGCCTCGAGACCCTGCAGTTTGGAGAAGACCTTCCGGAATCGTCCCAACATGGCGTGCCCTCCCGCAGCAAATCGTGCTCAGAGAAGCTTCTCCTGAAGGGATGGGCCCCTCCCCTGGAATTTGGAGCCCACCGCACTTCGATCCTGCCCCCCTGCCGGAATCGATTCGGCCGAGGCGGATCGTTTCTGTGAGGCAGAGGTTTGTTTCCTGGCCGAAGGGGAATGATCCCTTGCACAACTGTTCTCACCGGGAGGTCCTTCGATTTACATGTGTAACGAAAACACTACCCTGCCCCGCATCGGCGAGCCCGCTCCGAGTTTTGACGCCGTCACCACCCACGGTCGGCTCAAGTTGGAAGACTACAAAGGCCGCTGGTTCATCCTTTTCTCGCATCCGGCCGACTTCACTCCGGTATGCACCACCGAATTCATCGGTTTCTCAGAGATCTATCCTGAGCTGCGCAAGCTGAACTGCGACCTGCTGGGCCTGTCCATCGACAGTGTGTTCTCGCACATCGCCTGGGTCCGCAACATCCGCGAGAAGCTGGGTGTGCACATCGAATTCCCCATCATCGCCGACCTGGACCGCAAGGTGGCAGAAGCCTACGGGATGATCATGCCGGGCGAAAGCCAGACCGAGACCTCGCGCTGCGTCTTCGTGGTCGATGACAAGAGCGTCATCCGCGCGATCATCTACTATCCGATGTCGACGGGCCGTAACATGCAGGAGATCCTGCGCCTGGTCCGCGCCTTGCAGACCGCCGACCAGCACAAGGTGGCCACGCCGGCCAACTGGCAGCCCGGCGACAAGGTCATCCTGCCCGCCCCCAACACCGATGAGGGGGCCGACAAGCGCCTGGCCGCCGAAGGCCAGTACTGCACCGACTGGTACCTGTGCCGCAAGCCCCTGGAAGCCGTGGCTCCCGCCGCTACCGACAAGGGCGGCTGCCACTAGTCCATCAGGCCCTGCCCCCCCGGCTCCGCCGTACTCTCCGGTGGGGTCGGGGAGGCCAGGGCAAGCGCAGGTCCTGAACCTGCGCCCTCAGTCCCGGTACCCCCCTGGCGGACCAGCAGGCAGGACTGCCTTCAGACAGGAACCTCGGCTGGAAACGCTAGGGATGGCGGCGTTTCAACGCTCAACAGGTTCCTCGATGTTCTGACGGATGGCCTCTGGGATTTGAGCCGGGACCCCCTTGGATTTCAGGAAGGCCTCGATCCCTCCCGCGCCGTCCACCACCCGGAAGACCACTTCCAGCCACTCCGGGTGGACGACCAGGCCCGGGCTGTTGCGCACCGACTGCATGTAATCGTCCAGGATCACCTCGCGGGGGGTGCCCAGGGATTCCAGGAGCAGGGCGGTCAGGATCCCGGTCCGATCCTTTCCGGCC
>JAAZKF010000006.1 GCA_012799975.1 Burkholderiales bacterium | reverse complement strand
CGTCAGGCGCACCTCTGCGGTGCTCACGTAGTTTCCAACTACGCTCCGCTCCTCGATGCACGCCTTCCTGGCATCCAGACCCGCCTCGATGGCCTCGGTTCTCACGCCAGGCGGCGGATTCAGGCGATTTCTGAAGTGTTGACCTCGGGCCCCTTTATGCTACAATAGCGAAGTTCTGGAGTGATGGCCGAGGGGCTAAAGGCGCACGCCTGCTAAGCGTGAGGGTCCAAAAGGCCCACGTGGGTTCGAATCCCACTCACTCCGCCACCAGATAGAGCGGGATTCCCGCACCGCGACAAGGGAGCCCGGGAAGGGGCTCCCTTCGCGTTTCCCATCTCCGGGATCGGGCAGGATGCCACCTCACCGAGGAGAATCCACTCCTCCTTGGATTGGAGGCCGACGTGTCTGATATCAGAACCTATTTCCAGGTCCACGCCCAGGAATTCGAAAAGGACCTCTGCACCCTGTTGTCCATTCCCAGCGTCAGCACCGACGCCGACCGCAAACCCGACATGCAGAAATGCGCCCAGGAAGTGGTTCGCCAATTGCTGCAGGCCGGCATGGCGGAGGCCCGCATCATGCCCACCGGGGGACACCCGGCCGTCTTCGCTGTTTCAAAGCACCGGGAGGGGGTACCCACCGTACTGGTCTACGGGCATTATGACGTGCAGCCCGAGACTCCGCTGGAGCTCTGGGAGAGCCCCCCCTTCCAGCCTACGATACGGGACGGGAAGATCTACGCCCGGGGAACCACCGATGACAAAGGCCAGTTCCTGATCCACCTCAAAGCAGCCCAGGGCCTCAACGCGGTCCACGGCCAGTTGCCGGTGAACCTGAAGTTCATCCTGGAAGGCGAAGAGGAGATCGGCAGCCCCAACCTGCCCGCCTTCATCGAAGAACACAAAGAGCTGCTGGCATGTGACGTCCTGGTGATCTCCGATACGGGTATGTACGCTCCCGGGATCCCCGCGCTGTTATACGGACTGCGCGGACTCTCCTACCTGGAGGTTGATGTCAAGGGAGCCGATGGGGACCTGCACTCAGGGCTCTTCGGCGGGGCCGTGCCCAATCCGGCGCTGGAGCTGTGCCGCATCCTCACGGCCTTGAAGGGACCGGATGGCCGCATCCTGGTTCCCGGATTCTACGACAAGGTGCGCGACCTCTCTCCCGTCGAACGGGAGGAGTGGGCGGCCCTGCCCTTCGATGAGGAGGAATTTCGCCGTTCGGTGGGCTGCAAGGGCCTTTCCGGAGAGGAAGGCTTCACGACCTTGGAACGCCGCTGGGCCCGTCCCACGCTGGATGTCAACGGGATGCTCTCGGGGTTCACCGGTGAGGGCGTCAAGACCGTTCTGCCCGGCCGGGCCATGGCCAAGGTCTCCTGTCGCCTGGTTCCCGACCAGGATCCCGAAGAGATCGCCCGCCTGCTCGAGCAGGAAATCCTGCGCCTGGCTCCCGACACTGTCGAGGTGAAGGTGCGCTATCATCACGGGGGAAGCCCCTGGATGACGGAACCCACCCATCCCGTCCTGGAAGCGGCCGGACGGGCCGCGGAGAAGGCCTGGGGCCGAGCCCCGGTGCGGATTCGCGAAGGCGGATCTATTCCCATCGTTTCTACCTTCTGCCGGGTCCTGAACGTCCCCGCCGTCCTGCTGGGCATCGGCCTGGCCGACGAGAACGCCCACGCTCCCAACGAGCATCTGGACCTGGGCAACTTCCACGCAGGCATCAAGGCGTCGGCCTTCCTGATGGAGGAACTGGCGGCCCAGGCTGCCGCGAGCTGACCGTGCCGATCGTCGAACTTTCCCGCTGCGACCTGGGCGAGATCTGGCAGGAAGAGGATGAGAGCATCTCGCTTGCAGTCCACAACTTCCTGATCAACCTGAATCGCCAGGAATTCGAGAAGATGGCCTTGATGGTCCGCCAGACCGAAGACCTGCGCTCGCACGCCCGTGATGAAGAACCCCAACCCGTCGCCACCTCTGATATCGGCCTGACCTTCTACGAAGGGAGTGGGGAGTTCAGCATCTCGCTCTATAATTTCAGTTTCTACCTCAGCAGTGAGGAGTTTGCCCAGTTCGCCAGCATGGTGAAGCGGACCGAAGTCATCCTGACCGGCGAATTCCCGGCACGGAAGATGTCGGGGAACTCCAACTAGAAGAAAATTCCCCGCCCTTCCTGCGCCTGACGGAGAGGGAGTCATGTCCCCATGAAGCCTCAGAAGTTCGGGCCAAGCCTGCCGGAGGAGAGCCCCGGTCGGATGGAGGTCTCGACTTCCCGGCAGGCGACACCGGGGTGGCAGGGCCTGTTGTCTGAGAGCCTGGGGCTCCTCCTGGTCACCGCCGTGTGGATGCACGTGCTGATCCACTTCCCCGTCCACACGCAGGACATCCCGATGTTGTGCGTGGACGGCCGGCAGATTGCCTTCAGCCTGAACCTGATTCCGCTGAACCTGGCAGCCGTCCTGGAAGCCGCCTATCCCCCGTTGGTCTACCTGTTCACGCTCCCCTTCTACCTGGTCCTGGGCTTGAATCCGACGGCGGCCTTCCTCAGCATCACGGTCCAGACCGCCCTCCTGGCCCCGGCTACCTACCTGCTGGCCCGCTCGGTAACCGGTCCGGCCGGTGCCTGGTTCGCCTACCTCCTGACCGCCGCCTCCACCGTCGCTCTCGCCTTCTCGGGTGCCTACTTCCCCGATCAGATGACATCCCTGCTGGTCCCCCTGCTCCTGGCGAGCTGGTTCGCTTCACGGGGATTGACACGCTCCTGGCCCTCTGTGCTTTTCGGGGTCCTCCTCGGTCTGGGACTCCTGGTCAAGCTCACCTTCCTCCTGTTCACCTGGGTGGCTCTGCTCGACGCGGCCTGGCAGGCCTTGCGCCATCCTGACCGGCTCCGGCTCGACTCCCGACCGGTCCTTCTCTTCCTGGGAACCTCCTTGGCGGTATTCCTGCTCTGGTTCAGCATGTCCAAGGAGGATTTCCTGGTCTGTGTCCTGGCCGGGGAGCTGGCCCTGATTCTGCTCATGGTCTGGCTTGTCCGACACCTGCGCGCCGAGAGTTCCCGCTCCGTCCAGAAGGGATGCCGACTTCTCCTGGCCCTCACCCTGGCCTTCGGCCTGGCCGGTCCCTACTACTCCGTCAGCCTCAACCGGGTCATGGCCTTGTACGCGACGTACGAGATGTGGGTACAGAACGCCCCGGAGCTGAGCCACCTGGTCGGCCCGTTGAATTTCCAGGTGCCGCTTTTCCCCGGCGTCGCCTGGCTCTTGCCCCTGGGCCTCCTGACACTTTTCCTGCACCCTCGGGTGATGCGACGCAACGGCATCCTGATCGCCGAACAACTGGCCTTGGGATACCTGGCCCTGCTGGTCATGGACCTGGATTACGAACCGGTCATGATCCGTTATCTGGTGCACGCTGTTCCCCTGGCAGCTGCCCTGGCTGGATTGGGAGTCCTCTGGCTGGGCCGCTTGGCGCCGCTGGCTCCAGCTCTGCTCCTGATCGGTCTCATCCACCAGTATGATCCGGAAGAATGGGTGGCTCTGCGGATGGGGAAAGCGATCCTGACCATCGCCGACAAGCCGGCCCCTACCTTTCCGGAATCACCAGTCGTCCGCGAGCTTGTGCGTCGCCTGCAGAAACGATTTCCGGATCGTCCAGATGCAGAAGGGTGGCTGGTGTGCTATGCCTGGCAGGACAACTCCCATGGATTCGAGCCCAACCTGGGTTGGCCGAGCCACGAATTTTCTGCGGCCATGGGTATTCCCTTCCACCGCCCCCTGAGCCGGACCCTCCAGGTGGATATCCCCCTTCCCCATGAAGAGGCGATTAGTCTTCAGAATCCCGACTATGTCCTGACCGTCACCCGCTCGTCTACCGAGGAGATGGACCTGATTCGCAAAGCGGAAGTGGTCTTGGAGACTCGCCTGGTCCGACTGGAGGGGGCCGCGGCACGCGACCGCTGGATGACGATCTGGAAGGTTTCCCCCGGTCGCCACGGGTTGCAGACTGATCGGGGCCAGAGCCGTGCTACTTCCTTGAAGCAGGTCCGGCCCGGTGAACCGGCCCCCGGGTCCCGGAGAAGCCTGGCGCTTTCAGGAACGTCGACCCGAGACGGTAATCAGCAGGTCTACCAGCCGACCCTCCGAGCCACCGTGTGGAGAACCCGGACCAGCACCGCATAGAAAACGGGCGCTCGAGCCGGATCCGATCTCAGCTTGTAGGGCATCAGACGCAGCCAGTGCACGACCTCGTGGAGGTAGGCAGCGGTCAGCTCGGATTCCGAGAGGTGAAGGCGCAGATACCCGTCCAGGTCGGCCTTGAGCCTGGCATAGGCAGGCGAGATGAATCCGGGAAAGTCCACTTCGGCGAAGCGGCCTTCCGTGCGGACCGAGAAGCTCCCGAGGCGCACCAGGAACTCATAGCCACCGTGGAAGGACTGCAGGAGCTTGGCATGGTCGAGCAGGGGCGTGTCGAGGAGGTTGCCCCCGTTGGGATCGATGAGATAGAAGCCCGAGGAGGTGCCCTCCTCCTCGCAGCATATGATGTTCTCTACCGTCAGGTCGCCGTGGACGCGAGCACACTTGTCATGAGCCAGGAGTTCGCGCAGGCGGGCCGGTTCCAGCAACCCGGCAAGACTCGGCAGGTTGGGCATTCGGATGCCGTTCACCAGCAGGCTCTCGGCCGCCAGGATCGGAGCCAGAACACCGGCACCGAGAAGCGCCTCCACCCTGGCCACGATCTTGTGCTGGATGTAGCTGTCGATGGCCTCCGGGCTGGCCGGGACCGCATCCGCGTGGATTGAAGCGGCCAGGGAATCGAGGATGGTCACGAGCTTGGCACGGTTCTGCCCGGGGGTATGGGTGTGGAGATAGGTGAAGAAATCGACGGCATCGTCCCGATAGGGCATGTCGTAGCGGCAATGCGCCTCATCCCGAAGAACTTCCAGGATTGGCGTTACCGGGACTCCAGCCTGCGCCAGGTGGATCAGATGCTCGGTCTGGGCGAAGAGGCGGTCTTTATCTTCACCGAAGACGAACTTGCGATAGAAGAGCCTGCCTTCGCGCCGACACAGCAGTGTGGTAGCGCTGGATCCCGACGAGAGGTCGGCCACGACTTCCATACCGGGTTCCTGCTCCGGATCCACCTCGGCCCGGTTCTTCCCAGCATCTGCGGAGCTGATGTCGTGGGCAGAGCAGGCCGGGTAGCCGCGAGGTTCCCTGCGCGTCGCGGAGGGCAGGACGGGTCCACCATGGCTCACCGCAGGCTCTCCAGGTGTTGGAGGGAAACCGTGCTGGCCTGCGCAGACCGATACTCCTCCGGTGTGCCGAAGGAGATGTGGAAATCGGTTTCGAGGGCCTGTACCTCTCCTCCCGCCGCGAGGATATGGTTGAAGACCCCGCTCACGGAGCATTCCTCACCGCGGCAGTTCTCCAGGTGGCGCCGGGCGGGCTCCTGGAAGGTTTCCTTGTCGCGAAACCAGTAGGCGCCGCAGATGGCGTCCCGGCTCACGACCTTCTTCTCGGCTGTTCCCGCGATTCTTCCGTCCTCGCCGTAGGCCACGAAACTGAAGAGAGGTGCAGACGCCTGGAAAGTGAGCAGCATCCCAGCGGGCCTGGTCGGGCTCATCCCACCTCCGACCCCTCCCCAGAAACGTTCGAAGGCGACCGAACGGAAGGCGTGATCGCAATCGTTGAAGATCACGGCCTCGCCGTCTGGCAGGACTGCGGCGCCGGCGAGGCAGGTGTGGGTCGCACTCGGCGGCGTCTCGGGAAGCACGACCAGTTGAGCCTCGGGGAAGCGGGTCAGGATACTCCGGTCTATGGCGAAGTGGCTCACATGCTCCTGCAAAGTGATGAAGACGATGGAGGAGAATTCCAGATTTTTTTCCAGCGATCGGACCGACCAGAAGAAGAAGGGTTCGCCCGCGATTTCGAGCAGTGGCTTGGGGACGGCGAAACCGCGCTCGGTGAAACGAGTTCCGCCTCCGGCCATCGGCATGACCAGGTGCATCCCAGGGCGGCTGGTCCTCAAAACCATGCGAGTAGTATAGACTTCCAGATATGAAAAGACAATTGATCCTCTGCGACCTCGATGGCACCCTCTACGACACAAGTTCCGTGAATTTCGATGCCTATCGGCGTGCCCTGGCAGAGGAGGGCATCGTGCTGAAGGTCGGTGATTTCCGGGAGTATGGTCTTGGCAATCATTACCGGGATTTCCTCCCACGCCTGGCCCCCGGGCTGAGCCGGGAATCCATCGAACGGGTCCACCAGCGCAAGACCGAACTGTACGCCGGGTGCCTGGGCCGGGCCCGCGAGAATACCGGATTCTTCAGGCAACTCGAAGCCATGCGGAAAGACTGCTGGCTGGCGATCGTCACCACCGCCTCGCGCGCCTGCACCAACGCGCTCCTGGCGCACTTCGGACGAACCGGCTTCTTCGACCTGGTCCTGTGCGGAGAGGACGTCCGATGCAGAAAACCCGACCCGGAGGGATTCCTGAGCGCCATGGCCCATTTCGGGATGGAGGCAGCGAACACGACCATCTACGAGGATTCTCCGGCAGGCCTGGCGGCCGCCCGGGCCTCCGGGGCAAGAGTCATGGAGGTGACTTTTCCCGGTCTGGACTCGGACCTTGCCGATCCGCCGACCGATTGAAGCCCCGCTCCGGGATTATCGTGGTTTCCCCTCCGGGTCGGCACCGTGTAAAAATCGGGCCGAGCGGGGGGCGTGAGCCGGGATGTTTCCGAAGGCGTCGGGGCTGGAACCGGATTTTTCCTGCCATACCCTGAGGAAGTAGACCAGGCGGTCATCTTCCCCTCCCCGGTCGAGGAACTCCTGCCAACATCGCATCGCCTCGCTCAGCCGTCGAGCCTGGGCCAGGGCATGGCCGAGATTTCGCCACAGGACCGCTCGTTCCGGGGCCAGACCCAGGGCCCGGCGATAGTGCTCGATGGCCAGGTCGAACTCCTCTCCCAAGAAGGCGGAGTGCCCCT
>JAAZKF010000083.1 GCA_012799975.1 Burkholderiales bacterium | reverse complement strand
TCGTCAGGCGCACCTCTGCGGTGCTCACGTAGTTTCCAACTACGCTCCGCTCCTCGATGCACGCCTTCCTGGCATCCAGACCCGCCTCGATGGCCTCGGTTCTCACGCCAGGCGGCGGATTCAGGTGCCAGAGGGCCTATTGATCAACCATCTGGGAGCGACTAGACTATGATCAGTGCGTCTTGGGCATGGAGGGTGATCAAGTGAAGCTATCCGTGGGTCTTCCCCTGCGCGAGGTGGCTCGAAGAACGGGGCTTTCGTTGCCCACCATCCGTCGCTACGTGCGCTCGGGAAAAATCCCTGCCGCCATGGAACCGGGGCCATTTGGCATGCAGTGGGAGGTCTCCGAGGAAGAGCTCGAGCGCCTCTATCCAGGGACTGATCAGGTCGTCGATGGCTATGATCACAATGACCCCGATCAGGGAGGTTGCTCAATCCAACAAGAATGTGATCACACACATTGCTCACCCGATCAACCACATGGATCAGATCAACCTTCTGATCACTCTGATCAATGTGGGATTCCGGGCTCGGAACCAGGGGCAGGCCGGCCGACTCCAGACTCTGTCCTTCGTGAGGAGGTGGCCTACTGGAGGGGGCGCTGGGAGGAGCTTAGGGACGTCATGACACACCTCTCCCAATCCATGGAGTCCTACAGGAAAGCCGCTCTGGAGGAGGACGAAAGCGAATCTTCCAAGGAGGAACTTCGGCGACGGTCACAGGAACTGGCCCAGGCCAGGAACCTGGTGGATCGCCTCCGGGCCGAGAAGGCCCGCCTGGAGGAGGAGGTTCAGGCCCTGCGCGAGCGCCTGCGCTCGGCAGAGCCGACCCTGAGCGATGGCGTATCGGTTCCTGTCCGGATGCGCCTGGAGGAGAGGAGGCGCTAGCGGCGCCGGCGCCGTCCGCGCTTGCCCCGGGCCTTGGAGGGGGGGCGGGATGCAGGCCTGGACGGTGGGGAGGCCTCAGGTGTCTGCGCTGGCTCCGTCAGGGCTTCGATCTCGACCGTGGGCGGGGAGGAATCCGTATTCAAGAGGGCTTCAACCTCCTCTTGCAGGTGCCGGGCCTCCTCCTGATTCCCTCGCCGGACAGCCAGATCGCAGGCCCACTGCATCTGGGTGCGCGCCTCCGACTCGTCGCCCAGGTGGGCCAGCGCCAGGGCCAGATACTTCCGGGCGGGCAGAAGGTTGGCGTCCGATTCCAGGGCCTGCTGGAACTCGCGAATGGCCTCGGCGTGATTCCCCTTCTCATACCAGCCCAGGCCCAGGTTGAAACGGGCCTCGGCATAGTGGGGTTCGAGGTTCAGGGCGCGATTCCAGCATTCCATGGCCTCGTCCAGGAGTTGCTGGCGAGCCAGGGCGATCCCCAGGTTGTTGTAGGCATAGATATCCTGGGGATCGTAGCGCAAAGCCTGGCGGAATGAGTTGATGGCCTCGGTCAGATCACCCAGGCAGGCGTAGGCCAGACCCAGGTTGTTGTAGGTGTAGGGATCCTGGGGAGCGACTTCCCGGGCTGAATGAAAGGCGGCCAAGGCTGCCTCGGCATCATTCAGGCCCAGCCAGGCCAGGCCCAGGTTGTTGTGGGCATCGGTATCGTGCGGATTGAGCGTCAAGGCCCGCTGGTAGAACTCGATGGCGTGCTCGAGATGATCCAGTCGCGCATGGCACATCCCCATGTGGTTCAGTGCATAGGAATCTTCGGGCCTGGTCTCCAGGACTTCCTGGAAACAGGCCATGGCCTCCTGATAGCGCCCCAGCGAGAGCAGCGCAAAGCCCAGGTTGTTGCGGGCCAGGATCACCTGCTCATCAAGAGGGTCCGACGAGACTTCCAGGACTCGAAGAAGGGTGCTGAGGGCCTCCTCGGGCCGATTCTGACGGAGGAGGCAGAGACCCAGGTTGTTCAGGGCAAAGGAATCCTTGTCGGCCAGCGACAGAGAGTGGCGGAACTCCGCCTCTGCCTCCTCCAACTGTTGCAGGGAAAGCAGGGCCCGGCCCAGATTGTTCCGGGCGTAGGTGTCTCTGGGGTTGAGTTCCAGGGTCTGCCGATAACAGGCGACAGCCTTCTCCCAATCCAGGAGTTGGGCGTGGATGCGGCCCAGGTTGTGGTAGGCTATGGGATCGTGGGGATTGGTCTTCAGGACCCGGTGGAACTGCTCGATGGCCTCGTCGAAACGCTTCTGCTTGCCCAGGATGCGGCCCAGGTTATTCCGCGCATAGACGTCATCGGGAGCGATCTCGAGGGCGCGCTCGAACTCCAGATGGGCCTCGGGGATCCGTCCGGTGCGCTCGAAAATCCTGCCCAGGTTGTTGTGGGCGTAGACGTCGTCGGGGTCGATCTCCAGGGCACGCAGGAATTCGCGTTCGGCCGCCTCGAGATCTCCCAGACGGGCATGGAGCAGACCCAGGTTGTTGTGGGGATATACGTCCTCGGGGTTCAGGGCTATCGCCTTGGAATAGGCCTGGATGGCCTCCTCCAGGCGGTCCAGGTTGGCCAGGACCAGACCCATATTGTACCAGGCCTGAGCATATTCCGGCTGAACCTTCAGTGCCTCGTTCCAGCACTCGAGGGCGCGTTCGAACTCCTTCTGCCGGGCCAGGACCAGTCCCAGGTTGTTCCAGGCATTGTGGTCCCGGGGGTGGAGCCGCACCGCCTCTTCGAACTTCTCTTGAGCCGGGCCGAGCTTGCCCTGCCTGAGGTAGACGATTCCCAGGAAGGACAAGGCCCGGGCATGGTCGGGCTGAAGGTCCAGGACCTTCTTCCACTCGCGACAGGATGCTGCGTCGTCGCCCTGCTCGAAAAGGGCAACCGCCAGCTCGTAGTGGGCCTCGGGATCTTCCGGATGGTCCCGGACCATTTCCTGGAGTTCCTCGAGAGGCCTCAGGTAGGTTCTCATGGCGTCTCCCCGTTCATGGTGCCAGCCGGGTTTGTGCCCCCTGAGCCCCGCGGGCCGGCTTTCGATCTTGTCTTGCGGGGGTCCTCCCGACCCCTGGAATCGCCAGGACCGAGGCCGCGCGGGCGGCTCACGGTTGGGCGAAGACGCTCAGCACCTTGCGGATCTGTTCGACCTGGTTGGCTTCCCCTTCGACCAGGATCACGTTGAGGCGCTCGTCGACCTGGAAGACGACCTGGGGGTACAAAGCCTTCAAACCTTCAGCCACGGCCCCGGCCTGGCGGCCGTGGATGGGAAAGACCTCCCGGGCTTGAGTATTGCCTGCCAGGGAAGAAGTCGGAGTGGTCACGATGGGCTCCGGCTTGGGAGCCGGGGTAGGGGAAAGGCCCTGCTGGGGAACCGCGCTGCGCGACCGGGAGGGGAAGACCCGCAACTGCCCATCCCTTACCTCGAAGGCGAAAGGAGTGGACTGGGTCCGCAAGATGGCTTCTAAGGCGCTGGCTGCATCCAGATCGGCGATGCTGGTGGTCACGGGGCCCTTTACAGCCGGGTCCAGGACCGCGCGTAGCCCGAGGTCCTCGGCAAGTCCGGTAAGGACCTCCGCCAGATCCTGACCGGTGAAGACCATGCTGTAGTTGCGCTCTGGCAAACCCTGTGACCGGGAAGAGCTGGCCGGCTTGAGGGCAGTGGGCGGGGAAACCGCCGGTTCCGGCTTGGACACAGGGGCTGGAGATGCTGCCGCCGCAGGCTTGGACGCGGGGGCCGGGGATGCTGCCGCCGCAGGCTTTGACGCGGGGGCTGGAGATGCTGCCGCCGCAGGCTTGGACGCTGGAGTCGGGGATGCGGTCTTGGGGGGCGGTGCCGAGGTGCCTCGGTCCACCTCCATTGTAGAGATGAAGAGGTTCAGCCCACCGGTGGGGCCTCGAGTGGAAGAACTATAGACCGGAGGAGCCATGACCGGAATGGTGACCCGAACAGTGATGGGATCCACCTGAGTCGCGTCGATGACCCCGATCAGGCCACGCCGAACCGGGAGCTTGATATTCCCTCCCTCCAGGCGGGCAGGGGTCAGATGGATCACCATCCGCTTCTGGCCGTCCAAGGCCGAACGGACGTGGGTCTTCACCTGGCCTTTCCAGTCCAGCACCAGTTTGATCTGCTCGCCCACATCATGGACCTGTACCTGGACCGGGACGACCGGAGGCGCCGTTTTTTTGGGCCGTGCCGGGGCGGCCAGCACGGGCGGAAGGCCCAAGGCCGAGAAGAGCAGGAATGAGATCAGGACGAGGCGGCAGTTCATGGGTCCTCCGGAGGGTGGTAAGGCGCTCGCCCTACAGCAATCAGGCGGATTCGGGTCTGGCGATTCGACGGGGCCTCTGGACGGTCCTTTCAGGCCCGGCCCAGCATCCTTCCCAGCCAGGGGCGACGGTGGACCGAGTCCACGTGATTCAGGTCGGCATCGGTCGAGAGCCGGTATTCCGCCAGGCCCACCCCCAAGGCGAAAAGCCAGCCTGCCGGACCGGAGGCCCCACGCAGGCGGGTGAAACGGCCCCAGGGCTGCCCCTCACCCAGAAGCTGCAGGCGCTCCCGAATGCTTTCGTCGACGGGAGCCAAAGAACGGCACTGCCGACAGGCCCCAGCAGGGCAACAAGCCCGACAGACGGGACGCGAACAGATCGGACAGGTTCTCAGGTGATTCCGACAGTGGGGGGTACCACACGAGTTACAGGCCTGGCGATGCGCAGGGCACAGACTCCGCCCACATTCGCCGCAGATTCCCTGGTGGGGCGGGCACATGACCCGGCCGTCCAGGTGACAGGTATCCGAACATTTCGGGCACACCAGGCTCGAACAGACGTAGCAAGGCGTCAACAGTCGGGTCCGCACCGTCTGCCCGCAGGCCTGGCAGACCCCGGTGCAACGCGCACACAATCCGGTCTCGCCGATGGCGCAGGTGCCTCCGGAGCAGGCCGTGCAGTGTGTGCCGTGACATTCGCTACAGACCTCGCGGTGGGACACACACGACCCGTGTTCTCCGCAACAACAGACAGGCTCGGCGCAGGAAGGGCATAGCAGACTCCCGCAGGTCCCACAAGAGAGGCGGAAACAAGCCGCACACTCCCCTCGCCGACAGGAACGACACACCTTGCGGTGAGCGCTGCAGTGAGGGCCGTGTTCGGAGCAGTGATACCAACGGTCCGCCGGGGAGTCACAGAGGGGGCAGAGGGCCAGGGGCTGGCCTGAACCGGAGGGGTCGGCCACTACGTCGATGGTCCAGGGACCATGGTCATCACGAACCTGGCAACGCAGCCGCGACGAGCCCAGCAAGAGCCCGGAGAACTCGTCCGCAGCGATTCGCACCCGGCTTCCGGGCTGGGGAAGCTGCGGAGTGCCCTCCATCCCCTCGGGAGCTGGCGAGTAGATCAGGATCGGTTCACTGCCCAGCAGCTCGCCTGGAAGGACCAGGGCGGCCGAGGCTTCTGAAGGCACCTCCTGAGGAGGTGGAAGGAAACCGAAGCCGTCGGGAAGGGAAATATCCAGGACCGGCAGGCCGGGAGCCTCCGCCCCAGGTTCCAGGCGAAGCCACAGGGGGCTTTCGGGTGCCGGCGCGCCCTCGGGGAATCCTCGCAGTTCGCGCTGAAGATCGCCGGGGCCCAGGCGCCAGATCCCAGCAGAATGGAACTCCAGGTCCGGAAAGCGGAGGAGCCGCCCCGCGAGGTCGAAGGACAGCTCCGTGATGGGGGAGGGCACGGGATACCTACAAGGCGGACGGGCTGCCCATGTTGTCCAACTTGCGGATATTGCGAAGAATCCACGTCCCCCGAGGGCCCTTCAGGAGTTCCACCCGAACGCGCTGACCGACCTGGAAATCCGCCGGGAGCATGCGTCCCTGGGGAAGCATGATGGGTACCACTCCGGACCTCTCGTTGACGACCGTGATCTGGGGGGTGTTGATGGTCCCCAGGATGCCCTCATAGGTGTAGGTATTCTTGGGAAGGAGCCCTGCGTGTGCGGTAAGGCCCAGGACCATCACCAAGGCCAGTGTCAGAAGGCACTGCCGGAACCGGATGCCGATATTCATATGCTCTCCTTCCGCGTTCTCCCGGGAGCTCTCGAAGAAGCGTTCGGGAAGGAGTCTACTTCCTGCGAGCGGGTCGATTTCCTGCCGCCGATATCGAGTCTCAATCTTCCAAATCCAGCATTCCCTGGACTGCTTCAGGCGAAGCCAGCGAAGCCCGTACCGGTCCAAAACGGAGCCGATGGACAGGACAAGGCCCCAGGCGTTCCAGGGCCTCCAGGTGATCCGCCGTGCAGTATCCCTTGTTGCGGGCAAAGCCGTAGCCGGGCCAGAGCCGGTCCAACTCACACATGATCTGGTCGCGTTGGACCTTAGCCAGGACCGAGGCCGCCGCCACGGCCAGACACAGGTCATCTCCGTGCACCACGGCCCGCTGGGGGAGGTCCAGTCCCTCCAGTGGGAAACGGCCGTCCACCAGCAGGCGGTCCGGCTCCGGGTTCAACCTGCCGACGCATTCTCGCATCGCTTCCAGGGAATGGCTGTGGATAGTCCCCTTGGGCTGGTTCAGGACCTCGACGGGGACCACGTACACGCTCCAGGAAACGGCCTGGCAGTGAATCCAAGGCACCAGGGCCTCGCGGTGGGCGGGTTTCAACTTCTTGGAGTCCCGCAATCCGGGGAGCCAGGGGACGGAACGGAACGCGACCGCGGCCGCGACCAGGGGACCGGCCATCGGGCCCCGGCCAACCTCGTCAGCACCTGCTACGAGCTCGGTTCCCGGGTCGATCCCCAGGCCTTCGAGATGGCCCATCTCCTGCAAGCGCTGGCATTCCTCCTGGATCCACAGGGAAGAGTCGAGCGCTCGAGTTTGCGAGTCCAGGACCTGACGGAGGGTCTGTCGGGGATCGAGACGCCCCAGCAGGTCCAGGGGGGACTCCCTCACGGAGCCGTCTCCAGGGTCACCGCCCCCAGATCTCCCTTGGCAAAGGATTGCAGCAGCCATCGGGCCGTCCGGGGCAGGTCTTCCTGGGCGTTGACCAGGAAGTTCTTTCGCCTCGCCAAAGCCCTCAACAGAGCCTCCGGTTCCGCCTCGGGGTCCTCCACATACAGGCTTTGAGGCGGATGGTTCCCTCGGATGAGGCGTTGCAACAACAGGGCGCCCACGCGTTCCAGCGGGATCGCGTCCAGGCTGACGCAACTGACGGCAGCCAGGGAGGTGAGGATCTCCTCGCCTTCGATTCGGGGGTAGAGAATTCCGGGGGAATCCAGAATCTGCCACTTGCCGGGAACGGCAACCCACTGATTGCCACGGGTGACCCCGGGTCTGGCGCCGGTGCGCGCGCGCGTGGCGCCGGCCAGGCGATTGAGCAGGGAAGACTTACCGACATTGGGGATCCCCACCACGACTAGGCGCGGGTCCCGGGGCAGGAGACCTCGCTTCTTGCGTCGAGCGTGGACGGCCTGGCGTAACTTCTCGAGGGGTTTCTCCAGGGGACCGGCCCCCCGCCCGGTTACCGCCTGCATGGCCGCGACCTGGTGGCCTTCTCGGCGCATGCAGGCCAACCAACGCTCGGTTTCGGACTTCTCGGCCAGATCGGACTTGTTGAGAACCAGCAGGGAATCCTTGCCCTTGCGGCGGAGCATTTCTTCCAATTCGGGTTGACGCGACGAAGCCGGAATCCGGGAATCCAGGACCATCAAGACGATGTCCGCCAGGGTCAGGGACTCCTCCAGGCGACGTAGAGCCTTGCGCATATGGCCCGGAAACCAGGAGAAGGCCCGGGGCGCTTTGGGGGGGCCGGGCTCTTTCATGGGAAACCTCCCTGGGAACCGGGAGAAAAACTCCCCGGCGATTCTCGGGCGAGGTCTTCGAACCGGTTCTCTTGGCGCTAATGGAGGAGCTGTATCCTCTGGAGTGGCCAGAAGATCAGGAAGGCCTTGCCGACCACGTTTTCAAGGGGCAGCGGGCCCCAACCGCGGGAGTCATCCGAATTGTTCCGATTGTCTCCCATCATGAATATGTACCCCTTGGGGATGCGCAGCGGGCCGAAGTCCGAGATGGGGGGCTCGGCGATGTAGGGCTCATCCAACAGGGTCCCATTGAGGAAGACCTGCCCGTCCTGGACCGCAATCTCGTCGCCCTCGATGGCCACGACGCGCTTGATGAAGTCCTTCTTCTCGGGATCGTCGAGGTGGGGGGGATGGAAGACCAGCACGTCTCCGCGCATCGGGTGGGCGAAATGGTAGATCAGTTTGTCTACCAGGATGTAGTCGTGCACCTGCAGGGTCGGAAGCATCGACTCGGAGGGGATGAAGAAACTGCGGATCAGGAAGGTGATCAGCAGCAGAGCAGCCCCTCCGGCCACGATGAAAGAGTCGAGATACTCGTTCATGGTCCGACGCAGGACCGGGGATGAGGGTATCCGAGGGAAGAGGTGCATGGCCAGGCGCAGCGCAACCAGGCCATAAAGCAGGACGATCAGTTGTTCTTCGTTCAATGCTTGCGCTCCCGAGAACAGCCTGCAGCGGCCCGCGGGCGGTCAGTAAGTCAGGCCGCGGCACCCGAGTGGGCCCGCGGCATGGGACTGGGGTGCTGCGAAGACCTTCCCGGCTTCGCAGCACCGGATGGGGAAATTCTAGGCCTTGGTGGCCGTCGGGATGTAGCGCCTCTCCTTGACGCGGGCCTTCTTGCCCACGCGGCCGCGCAGGTAGAAAAGACGGGCTCTGCGCACTTCACCGCGGCGAATCACCTCGACACGCTCCAAGCGCGGGCTGTGCACCAGCAAGGTGCGCTCGACGCCCACTCCTCCCGAAATCTTGCGCAGGGTGAAACACTCCTTCAAGCCGGAGTTGCCGCGCTTTATGCAAACGCCTTCATAGGCCTGCAGACGCTCCTTGCCTCCCTCGATAACCTTCAGCCAGGCCTTCACGGTGTCGCCCGGGCCGAAGTCGGGGAGCTCCCGCTTGATCTGCTCACGCTCGATACTCTGGATCAGATCCATGGTGGATCTCCTTCTCTAATGCCAAATCTGCTGGACCGTCCGGAAGGTGCAGCCTCGCACGGCGAGGTTCTCTCGGAAGGAAACAGGGGCCCTCCCTCGGGCAGAGCCTCCCAAAGACGCCGTCCCGCTTCAGGCAGGACGGAGGCGATTATAACAGACCCGTCAGGGTCTCGCAAGGGCCAGCGAGCGGAAAAATCAAGACCCGGACGGGGTTCCGCGCTCTTGAAAGTCGTCCACGAGTCGGCGCTCGGCGGCGTTCAGCTCTATCTTCGCCAAGAGGTCGGGTCGCCGGCGCGCCGTGTTGAGCAGGGCCTGCTCCCGACGCCATGCTGCGATGTGGCCATGGTGGCCCGAGAGGAGAACCTCAGGGACAGGTCGCCCTTCAAAAACCGCGGGTCGGGAATAATGCGGGTGGTCGAGAATTCCGGTGCTGAAGGACTCGCAGAGCACCGACTCGGAGTCGATAACCCCCGGGACCAGGCGGATCAAGGCGTCAGCCAGGACCATGGCGGGCAACTCACCGCCGGAAAGCACGTAGTCCCCAATCGAGACCTCCTGCTCGATCAGGGTCTCGCGAATCCGCTCGTCGATCCCCTCATAGTGGCCACAGAGAAGCAGCAGGCGGGGTCGGGTTGCCAGTTCCTCGACCATGGCCTGGTTCAGGGGAGGGCCTTGAGGGGTCAGGTAGACCACTCGAGTCGGCTCCGGGTCCAAGGCCTGGACCGCGCGAATCGCCGCTGCCAGAGGCTCTGCCTGGATCACCATGCCCGGCCCGCCGCCGAAGGGAAGGTCGTCCACCTGCCGGTGGCGGCCCCGCCCCCAATCCCGAAGGTTGTGCAGTTCGACCTTCACCAGACCAGAGGCCTGGGCGCGTGCGGGAATGCTGGCGAAGAGCGGAGCGAAGACCTCGGGGAAGAGGGTCAGGATGTCCAGACGCATTCAGGCCTCAAAAACGGGCAGGCGCACGACCATCTGACCGGCCTCCAGATCCACCGAGACGATGAATTCGGCCACGGCGGGGATCAGGACTTCACCAGAAGGCCCCCGGACCAGATAGAGATCGTGGCCGGGTGTCTGCAGGATTTCCTCCAGGCGGCCCAACAGGGTTCCCGAGTCGTCGCGGACCTCCAGACCTTCCAGTTGAAAGTGCCAGTACTCATCGGGTTCCAGCTCGACCAGCTCGGTCTCGGGAACCGAGACCAGCCAGCCTCGGAACCTCGCCGCGCTCTCCGGGTCCTGGATCCCGGCTAGTTTGATCAAGACCCAGGCGGAATGGAAGCGGACCGTTTCCACCTTGTGGGGGAGGACGGAACCCTCGGGCGAGACCAGATGGACCTCGGCCGTCTCGTGGAAGCGCTCGGGAAAATCGGTCAGGATTTGGACGCGTATCTCCCCGCGCACCCCATGCGGCTTGAGGACCTTGCCGATGGCGACCAGACCATCCGGTTGCAGCTCGGAGGAGCTCAACTTCTGGCCGATTCCCCTTCCGTGCGGATGGCCACGACCTTCCAATCCTTGATGACCACCTCAGCCTCGGACATCCGGGCCAGGAAATCGTCGCCCGGAGCCAGTGTCACCGGCCCATCATAGGTCCGATAGGGGAGTTCGGCACCATCCGGGAAGGCTTCGACCTCCTTGATATGCCATTCGATCTCTCCCCGGCGGCGCATCAGACGAGCGCGTTCGGCATCGATCTGCTGACGGATGAGGTCCGCCTGATGAGGATCGATGTCCTGCTGGCGAGCCACCTCTGGGGCGCCGGAACTCTCCAGGCGCTGCAGATTCCCTTCCAAGGCAGCGATCTGGGCACGGGCTTCCTCGATGAAACGCTGGCGGAAGGTCGGGGTCATGATGACCGTGATGCGAACGGGCCGGGTAAGAACCACGCTATCCATCGAAAACCTCCTGGAATTGCCGGGAGCAGAAGGCCGGCAACCCGTCTGGGCTGCCGGCCTTTCCTCGGCCTGTCAGATGATTTCCACCATCACCCTCTTGCCGTCCCGAAGGCCGGCTGCTTTGACGAGGATGCGGAGGGCTTGCGCCGTCTTGCCCTGGCGACCGATGACCTTGCCCATATCCTCGGGGGCCACCCGTAATTCCAGGATGATCGAACGCTCACCTTCGATCTCGCGAACCTCTACCTGGTCGGGGAGGTCCACGAGTTGCCGGGCCACGTATGTCAATAACTCCTTCACGGCCCAACCTCCTCACGCTGTGGAATCACCCCGAGATCCGGGGTATATTCCGCCATGCCTGAACCTTGCCCTCCGCCTGACGGAAGGTCCCGATTCAGTGGCCCAAGGGCTCAGGCTTCTTCAGCCGGGGCCTCTTCGGTCCGGGGTGCCTTGGGAGCCGGGTAGACCATGTCCTTGCCGGTGAACTTCTTCCAGATCCCGCTGGAGACCAGCAGCAACTGAACGGACTCGGTCGGCTGAGCGCCCTTGCCCAACCAGTCCAGGACCCGGTCTTCCTTGAAGAGGATCGTCGGGGGATCCGTGCGCGGGTTGTAGTGACCCAGAATCTCGATGAAACGCCCATCTCTCGGGCTACGGGCATCTGCCGCCACCAAGCGGAAGCTGGCCTGCTTCTTGCGGCCGACCCGGCGAAGTCTCAAACGAACCATTTTTCTGTACCTCCTGGGAGTGTCGAGTGTGCTCGTAGTAATTCGCTCGCCCCGCCTGGCAATCAGAAGGGCAGGCGGAACGGAATTTTTTTCCCGCGTTTACGGCCCATGTCACCCATGCCCTTCATCATCTTGCGCATCATCTCGAACTGCTTGAGCAACCGATTGATGTCGGAAACATCGCTTCCCGACCCGCGGGCCACGCGTCGTTTCCGAGATGCGTTGAGGATTCCCGGGTCCTGCCTCTCGGCAGGGGTCATGGACTGGATGATGGCCTCGATGCGTTTGATCTGGGACTCGTCGACCGGCAGGTCTTTGAGTTGATTTCCCAGTCCCGGAATCATCTTGAGGATATCCTTGAGCGGACCCATCTTGCGGATCTGCTGCATCTGATCCAGAAGATCGTTCAAATCCAGGCGGGAAGTGCGCAGCTTCTGCTCGAGCTCCGCCGCCTTCTCTTCGTCCATCGCCTGCTCGGCCTTCTCAATCAGGCTGAGCATGTCACCCATTCCCAGGATGCGACCGGCCATGCGGTCGGGATGGAAGGGTTCGAGGGCCGAGAGCTTCTCACCGACACCGACGAACTTCAGGGGGGCCCCGGTCACGTGACGCACCGACAGGGCGGCCCCTCCGCGGGCATCGCCGTCCAACTTGGTCATGACCACGCCGGTCAGGCCCAGTGCCTGGTTGAAGTCCCGCGCGATGTGGACGGCATCCTGGCCGGTCATGGCGTCGACCACCAGGAGGATCTCGTCGGGCTTTACCTCCGCCTTCTGGCGGCGCAGCTCGTCCATGAGATCCTGGTCTATGTGCAGGCGACCTGCGGTGTCGATCAGGACGACGTCGCGCCCGCCATCCCGGGCCTGGGCGATGGCCTGGCGGGAGATCTCCACGGGGTCGCGGTCGGCCCCCAATTGGAAGACCGGAACGCCGATCTGCTTGCCCAGGACCTCCAACTGCTGGATGGCAGCAGGACGGTAGACGTCGGTGGCGACCAGCATCGGGTGGCGCCCGGCCCCCTTCAGATAGAGGGCCAGCTTGGCCGCGCTGGTGGTTTTGCCGGCGCCGTGCAGACCGCAAAGCATGATGACCGTGGGAGGTCGGGATGAGAAGGAAAGGCGGGCAGCCTCTCCGCCCATCAGTTCGACCAGGGCGTCGCGAACATACTTCACGACCTGCTGGCCGGGGGTCATGCTCTTGAAGAGCTCCTCGCCCAGAGCCCTCTCCTTGACACGGGCTACGAAGTCCTTGACGACAGAAAGGCTGACGTCGGCCTCCAGGAGAGCACGCCGCACCTCCCGCAGGGCCTCGTTGACGTCTTCCTCCGTCAGTCTTCCTCGCCCTCGGAGCTTTTTGAAGATGGCTCCCAGGCGATCGGAAAGGGACTCGAACATTGAATCCAGCCTCGCTAGGGTCCCATGGGGTAGAGAACCCACCCCGCAGAATCACTTGAGAAGTATAGGCTCGGGCCCCAGAGCAGTCAAGGGTTGCCCTGACCTCGAAAAGGTCTTGACGGGGAGGCGGCGCTTGGGCTAACATCCGGAATCAGATACGGCACGCGCCATTAGCTCAGTTGGCAGAGCAGCTGACTCTTAATCAGCGGGTCCCAGGTTCGAGTCCTGGATGGCGCACCAGGAAAAACCTCGCTACGGCGGGGTCTTTTCGTTTTCAGGGGAGGGAGGCTGATGAATTCTTTTCTGGTGCCGATCCCTTCCTCTAGAATCCTTACAGCGGCTCGGAGGTCTTCGGGAGCCAGGTGAGTATAACGGGTCGTCATCGCTGGGCTTGAGTGCCCGAGCAGGCTCTGAAGGGTGGTTAGTGTCTCAAGAGGTGGTGTAAACCTGAATCCGCCGCCTGGCCACGTGAACCTCCTGTTGGTAAAAACGTGGCCGGATATTCTGCTCAGAGGTCAGGGGGCAGCGCCGGGCCGCCAATCCGACGAAGGTGGATCATATCGTCCGATCGCTGACAATGAGCAGGTCGTCGGTTCGAGTCCTGGATGGCGCACCAAAGCAAAACCTCGCTTCGGCGGAATACAAAAAGCCCGCCAGCGGACGGGCTCTGGGTTGGTGGAGCCAGTCGGACTCGAACCGACGGCCTCCTCCGTGCAAGGGAGGCGCTCTCCCAGCTGAGCTATGGCCCCAGGATTCACCGGGAGGATTATCCCCATGAAAATTGGGAACGGCGGACCGCTCCCATTTTCAAGGCAGTTGTGGTGGGCTTGGCTGGACTCGAACCAGCGACCTCGTCCTTATCAGGGACGCGCTCTAACCACCTGAGCTACAAGCCCGTTCCCGAGACTGGAGACTATCACAGACCGAAGCCTCTGTCAAGGAAAAAACCGTCTTGAAAGCGCCGTTCTGGCCGTCTGCGGACTTCCTGAAGCCGGATTACTTGCGGGGATGACTGGATTCGTAGACCGCCCGCATCCGTTCACGGGAAAGATTGGTGTAGACCTGGGTGGTCGACAGGCTCTGATGACCCATCAGCTCCTGGATGGTGACCAGATCCGAGCCACCCTCCAACATGTGGGTGGCGAAGGAATGACGCAGTGTATGGGGTGAGGCCGCCTTATCGAGACCAGCCTCCGTCTTGATCTTCTCGAACATCAACTCGACGGCACGCCGGGAAAGGCGGTCCCGGAAGCGGTTCAGGAAAAGGGCATCGGTCCGGGTACGGGGTCTGCAATCCAGCCAAGCCTGCAGAGCGGCCAGGCCGGCCTCGTTGAGGAAGACCATCCGCTGTTTGTTGCCCTTGCCGGTTACCCGGATGGTCATCTCGGGCAGATTGAGGTCCGAGAGGTTCAGACCCACCAGCTCCGCCAGTCGCATCCCCGTCGCGTAGAACAACTCCAGGATCGCCCGGTCCCGAATGGGTCCCCATTCACCGGGCTTCTCAGCCATCCGGGCCTGGGCGGTTCGCAGGATCAGCTCGACTTCATCCTGGCTGAGGACCTTGGGCAACAGCCTGCCGCCGCGGGCCGAGCGGATTTGTTCCATGGGGGATGAGGTGATGTGGCCTTCCTTCTCGAGGAAGCGAAAGTAGGACTTCAGGCAGGCGATCTTGCGATTCAGGCCCTGGGCCGTATAGTCCCGCTGCCGGCGCAGGTAGGACAGGAACTCGCGCAGGGTGCGCTCATCCATGCCTTCCAGGGTCAGCCCATCATCCAGGTAGGGCGTGAAGAACTCGTAGAAGAGTTTCAGGTCCGCTTCATATTCATGGACCGTGCGACGCGACAGGTTCCGCTCGATGGCCAGGTGTTCGAGGAAGTCCTCGACGTACCAGCCACGGGCTCGGTCCAGGTTGCCCCGGTTCCTCGACGGTGGCATCTTCTCCACTACTGACCCTCCGATTCGCCGGTACGATACCGTGGTGAGGCAGGGGGGGGGGATTCCGGGCCAGGGAAAATGTTCATGATCGCCAAACGTATCTTTGGCGATCATGAACATCCCATACCGAGGCTCAGACCGAGCCGGGTTTGTAGCCGGGCGGGATTGAAGACGACAGGAAACCGTCCTTCTCGTCCTTCTGGGAGGTCGCCGGTGGCGCCGGTTTGGGGGGTGGCTGAGATTCAGGAGCAGGCTGGGATTCGGGGCGCTTCTCATCTGAGGGGCCCGCGTTCTGGAGGAAGAGCTGGCGAATCTCCAGCGGATAGTCCAGGTACGGCTCACCTTCCAGAAGGATCTGGATGCGGTATACGCCGGGCGCATCGAAGCGAAGGCCCTGGAACTTGTTGACCACCATGTAGGGCTGCAGTTCGTGCGGCAACTCGAAGGGCTGCTTGCCGGTCTGCACCAGGACCTGGCCGGCCGGTGTGAGGAGCCGGACCTCCTGGAAGAAACGGCCCTGGCCGGCGCACCAGCCATTGGCCAGGAAGAAGTCGACGGTGAAGGGAAAATCCGGCGAAGGCAGCTCGTAGAATACATTCTCAAAGCTGGGCAGCCGGGCTTCCTCGGGAACATTCAGGCAAGGCACCGAGAACTGGAGGGAAGGCTTCACGGGACTTCCTTTCGCGGAAGAGATTGACGTCCCAGATTTCGCAGTCTGCCGCCTGAAACCTGTCAGGTTTCCCGGGCCAGGGCTCGGACCGCTTCGGGCCGGACCCCCTCCACCCGGACGATCTTGGTCCGCGACTTCTCGCCGGTTCGCAGGGAGACCTGGCTGCGCCGGACCCCCAGGGCCGCCGCCAGCAACGCTTGGAGGGCAGCGTTGGCCCGCCCCTCCACGGGAGGGGCGGCCAGGCGCACCAGCAAGGCCCCCTCGCGTACGCCGTTGAAGCCCTCCTTCTGGGCCCGGGGGATCACCCGGACGGCAAACGAGACGCCGCTCTCGTCGGACTGGATGGGGAAATCCATCAAGACGAGCTCTCCGGACCTTCCCCAGCGGCCGGCTCCTCCAAGAGGACCACCTGGTCCAGATCGAAACCGGCCCGGCTCCAAAGCATCCCCATGGCCTCGCAAGCCGCGTTCTGACTGGCCTCCCGCTTGGTAGGCCCCTGCCCCCGCCCCAGGGTCTCTCCCAAGAAACTGACCTGGACCACGAAAACCCGCTCGTGAGGAGGGCCCTCCTCGCTGAGTACCTCGTAGTCCGGCAACAACTTGCACAGGCGCTGGGTGCACTCCTGGAGCAGGCTCTTGAAGTCCTTCTGGGAACCCTCCATCCGGTCCATGGGTTCCTGGAGCATGCTCAGCACGAAGCGTCCGGCCACGGCCAGCCCGCCATCCAGGTAGAGGGCGCCGATCAGGGCCTCCAGGGTGTCAGCCAGGATGTTCCGGCGCCCTTCGCCGTGGGCCAGGGTCTCGCCGCGGCCCAACCGGATATACTCACTCAGGCCCAGTTTCCGTGCCTGCCCGGCCAGGCAGGAGGCGCTGACCAGGTGGGCCTTGATCTGGGCCAGGCGGCCCTCCGAAAGGTCGGGGTGGCGGTCATACAGGTAACTACAGACCACCAGGCCCAGCACCGCATCACCCAGGAACTCCAAGCGTTCGTTGCTCTCGACAGCGTTGTTGAGTTCGTTGGAGTAGGACTCGTGGGTCAGGGCCAAGGCCAGGAGCGAAGGGTCTTGGAAGCGATGGCCCGTGAGTTCTTGAAGAAGGTCCGGACTCGGGCTCCGGCATTCCGGGATGGCCTCAAACTGGAGGCTGGTATTTCCCGTGTCGCTCACCCTGGCTCCGAATCGTATCGGCGGATCACCACGACCGCGTTCTGCCCCCCGAAGCCGAACGAATTGTTCAGAGCCGCCCTGACCGGCATCGAACGCGCCACGTTGGGAACGAAGTCCAGGTCGCACTGGGGATCCGGGAACTCGTAGTTGATGGTCGGAGGGACCATCCCTTCCCGGGCGGCCAGCACGCAGACGATGGTCTCCAAGGCCCCGGCCGCCCCCAGGGTATGCCCCATCATCGACTTGGTCGAGGAGATCGCCAGCTTGCGCGCGTGCTCTCCGAAGACCCGATGCAGGGCGGCCACCTCGCAGGGGTCTCCTACCGGGGTCGAGGTGCCGTGGGCGTTCACGTAGTCCACTTCATCCAGGGGTATCCCGGCATCCTCCAGGGCCATCCACATGGCGCGGGCTGCCCCATCTCCCGAAGGTTCGGGCTGGGTGATGTGGTAGGCGTCCGCGCTGCTGCCGTGACCGGCCACCTCCCCATAGATCCGGGCTCCGCGGGCCAGGGCCGAGGTCAGGCTCTCCAGGACCAGGACGCCGGCTCCCTCCCCGATCACGAAGCCGTCCCGCTCGCGATCGAAGGGTCTGGAGGCCCGCAGGGGGTCATCATTCCGGGTGGACATCGCCTTCATCGAGCAGAATCCGGCCACGGCCAGAGGAGTTACGGCTGCCTCGGTTCCGCCAGCCAGCACCACGTCGGCACGCCCCATGCGAATCATGTCGACTCCGGCCGCGAGGCAGTGGGCTCCCGTCGCGCAGGCCGAAACAGTCGAGAAATTCGGCCCCTTCAGGCCGAACTGGATCCCGACCTGTCCGGCAGGCATATTCGGGATCATCATCGGGATGAAGAAGGGGCTGATCCGTCCCGGTCCGGCGGTGCACAGCGTGGTGTGCTGAGCCTCAAAGGTCTGCATCCCCCCAATCCCCGAGCCGATGCTGACCCCGATGCGATGGGCGTTGGCCTCCCCCACCTGCAGCCCGGAATCCTCCAGGGCCATGCGGGCGGCGGCGACGCCGAACTGGATGCATCGGTCCATCCGGCGAGCTTCCTTCTTGCCCACGTACTCCGCGGGGTCGAAGTCGCGGACCTCGGCCGCGAAGCGCGTAGAATAACCCGTCGCATCGAAATGGGTGATGGGAGCAGCCGCATTATGCCCCTCCAGCAGGGCACGCCAGAAGGCCTCCCAGCCGAGTCCCAAGGGAGAGATTACACCCAGACCGGTGACTACGACGATCGGTTTGGCGGACATTCAGGAAACCTCGAGAAAATAAGGTCTGAAACCCTGCGGGAAAGCCGCGCCGGGCGACCGCGCATTTCCACGTAGTGCCAAGCGTTCCTCCCGGCCGGTTTCCCAGGAGCAGGGCCTGCTTGTCGGCAGCGGACGGGTATAGCAAGAGGAACCTCCGTGCAGCATCCGAACCCCTCCGGCATGTCCTGCACCGGCTCGGTTTCACGCTTCCTCCTCCTCTGGGCAGCCTGGCTGCTCCTCCTGGTGCCGACGAGACCCGCCCTGGCCACCCCCCTGACCCTGCAGCCACTTCCGGGGAGCACCGTACCCGAGAGGCGTCCGGTGATCTCGGTGCTCTATCCCGGAGACGATCGTGCCCTCGCCCAGAGCGCCCGGCTCTGGGTCAACGGCCGCGAGGTCACCGCCGCTTGCCTGCGGGCCCCGAACTTCCTCTCCTACCAGGCGCCGGTTCCCATGCCTGAAGGCGAGGTACAGGTGCGCTTCACGGCCCGCACCTCGGACGCGGAATCCCTCGAGAAGACCTGGAACTTCCGGGTCCAGACCAGAAATCGAATCCAGGCGGTCCGCCACGATGCTGAGGGCAAACTGGGGCAGTACGACGACCTGGTGGTCGAGATGGAAGCGGAGCCGGGGGGCGAGGCCTTCTTCGATATCGAAGGGGTCCGGGAGGACATTCCCATGCAGGAGGTCTCTCCGGGAGTCTACCGGGGGACCTACGGGATCCTTCCCGGGGACTACCGCTTGCAGGCCCCGGTGCTCGGACACCTGAGGACGGGCTCGGAAATCTCTTCCATGTCCGCTCCCAGTCCCGTCTCGATCTTCGGGCACCTGTTCCGCGTCCGCATCCTGGAGCCCGCCAACGGTTCCCAGGTTCCCTTGAACTTCGTCCTGCGCGGCCGTACCAAGCCTTTCTCACGGATCAGCGTGATCCCCAAGATCGGATTTGACGAAGGGATATCTGCGCCTACCCGGGACGATCCGTCCTGCGATACCGGCTCGATCCCTGCCGAGGCAGACGCCGAAGGTTTCTTCACGGTGCGTTACGGCTTCCCCATCCGACTCCCCAACATGCACCTGGCCATCACCATCGTAGCCACTGATAACGAGGGGAACCGCTCGGTCCCCACCATCTTGCGCCTGCGATTCTGACATAATATCCGAGAACATTTTCCCCTTTCCAGGCATCTCTATGAAAAGGGCGGGGAACGAAAGGAATCCGATCCGTTTACCCGCACCTGTCAGGGCGATCTTGGATTCCATATATATGAAAAGGGAGGTCATCGTGCGAACTTCAATCCGAAGCCTGACCGCATCGACCCTGATGCTGGCAGCAATCCTGGTCCTGGTCACTACTACTCCGGCATCTGCCCAGAACATCTCGGTCTTCGTGGACGGGAAGCGCCTGGACCAGAAGCCGGTATCGATCAGCGGTTCGACCCTGGTGCCTCTGCGGGGGATCTTTGAAGCCCTGGGGGCGGAGGTGAAGTGGGATGGTCCCACCCGAACCGTCCGGGCCAATCGAGGGAGCACCAACATCGAATTGACGCTGGATTCACCCTTGGCTCTGGTGAACGGCGAAATCAAGCGCCTGGACGTCCCGGCCCGTTCAATCGGAGGCCTGACCATGGTTCCGCTGCGCTTCATCGGCGAAGCCCTGGGTGCCAAGGTCGAGTGGCAAGGCGCCACCCGGACCGTCCTGATCACCAGCCCGGAGGGTGCCGCCGGTCAAGCCGCTACCGCTCCAAGTATCACCAAAGTCGTGGTCAGTCCCCAGCGTCCCCTTCGAGCGGGCGACACCCTGACCGTGATCATGACCGGTACACCGCAAGGCCAGGCCACCTTCGACATCCTGGGCGTGCGGACGGGGATCCCCATGGCCGAAGAGAGCGCCGGACGCTACAGCGGCACCCTGACCATCCCCACCGGCCTGCAGTCTGAAGCCGCCACCCTCCTGGTCCACTTGACCCGAGCGGGGCAGGAGACGGTTCAGGAGGCCTCCGGCACGGTTACCATCCAGGCCTCTTCGACCCCGGCTGCCTCCCCTACTCCCTCCCCTACCATCTCAGCCGCCAGAACGACCACCGACTTCCCCGCCCCCAACGCGGTGGTGGCCGACCGCCGTCCAATCGTGGGAGTCCACCACACCTCTCCCCTGAACGTGGGTCGAATCCAGATCTTCGTGGATGGTCGCGACTTCACCAACGAAGCGCGTATCTCCGGAGCCCGGATCTCCTGGCAACCCACCTACGACCTCAGTTTCGGCCAGCACTCCGTCCGGGTCAGCGGGGTCGACGCCCAGGGCAAACGCTTGGAGCGCCGTTGGAACTTCACCCTCGGCGAACAGGGACAAGCTACCCGCTACCCGGGGATCAACACCGCCGTCCAGTCCTCGCGTCCCACGATCGGGATGTCCTTCCCCCTGGCAGTCCAGACCGAGAGTGCCAGGGTCTGGGTCGACGGGCAGGAGTTCACGCACCAGGCTACCATCACTCCCTACGAGATCTCCTGGATCCCCCCCCATGAACTGTCCAGCGGCAACCACAACGTCCGCGTGGACGCAACCACCACCACCGGTCAGGCCCTCAACGAGGTCTGGGCCTTCTCGATCTCGGGAACCCAGTCCACCACTCCGCCCACGAGCCTGATCACCTCGGTCAACATGAGCCCCAACCCGCCCTACTCCATCGGCCAGATCGCGACCGTCACCCTGTACGGTTCTCCGGGTGGAACCGCCACCTTCGACGTCGGTGGACGGACCGGTTTCGCCATGCGGGAGACATCTGCGGGTGTCTACCAGGGCACCTACACCGTCAGCAACCAGGACACCAACACCCGACTGGTGAGCACCCTGCGCTTGCCGGACGGGAGGGTCCAGACACTCCAGTCGACGGAAGTCGTAACGGTGAATCAGGCGGCCGGAAATCCACTACAACTCAGCGTCACCTCCCCCAGCGACCGCCAGAACGTCGATGGCAACTTCAACGTGATAGGCCGCAGCACACCCAACAGCACGGTCGAGGTCACCGCTCAGGTGCGCCAGGCCCTGATCCCCGGCGTGATCAGCATCGCTGGTCGGACCTTCTCGGGCTCGGCCGTGGCGGATGCCAACGGTCACTTCAACGTGGCCATCGGGGCCACCGAGGCGGCCGTCGGCTCAACCATTGAGATCACCGTCCGGGCTCGGGATGCCTTTGGCAACACCACCGCCCCGGTCCAGTTCCAGGTGATCCGCCAGTAGAACCTGGCGGTCAGCTCTGCGGACCAGGCCCGAGCCGACCCGACGCCGTGGTGTCGGGTCGGCTCCTTCATTCCGGCAGGAGCCTTCCGCCCCGCTTCGAAAAAACCGGGGTGTCTGAGCAACCCCCCCTCAAATGGAAGGGATTGTCCATCGCCCTGAACCTGGCGGGGATCTTCCTCTTCCTGATGACGGCAGCCCTGGTCTTTCTCTGGCCAGAGCACCTGGCTCGCTTCGGACTCGGACCCCAGACCTCCCGGATGCTGCTGATGCAGGAGATCAGTGCGCTTCTGCTGCTGGGAGCGTTTCAGCACAACCTGTCCCGAAGCTGGCAGCGAGCCGCCTTGCTGGGTTCCTTCCTGGTCCTGGCCGAAGCGGCCCTGATCGGTATGCTGTGAACCGGGAAGGAGTCCCCCCCAGCACGTGAAACAGGCGAACGTGACGTACTTCCACCCCCTCCAGGACCGAATCTGCGAAATCCTGCTTCCCTCCCAGGTCCTCCAGGACCGGATCCGCCAGGTGGCCCAGCAGATCTCGGCTGACTACGCGGGCCAGGAAGTCATCCTTCTGTGCGTCTTGAAGGGTGCGATGATGTTTACCGCAGACCTCATGCGCCACCTCGAGCCCCATGTGATCCTGGACTTCGTGGCGGTCTCGTCCTACGGCAGTGCCACTTCCACCTCCGGAGTGGTCCGGATCCAGAAGGACGTCGAAGAGAAGATCGCCGGTCGCCACGTCCTGGTGGTAGAGGATATCGTGGACACAGGCCTCACCCTGCACTACCTCCTGGCCAACCTGCGCCTGCGCAATCCCGCCAGCCTGAAGGTCTGCTGTCTTCTGGACAAGCCCGCCCGGCGCCAGGTCGAGGTTGATGTCGACTATCTGGGCTTCGCCATCGAGGACCGTTTCGTCGTCGGATACGGCCTGGACTTCGATGAGCGCTTCAGGAACCTGAGCTATATCGGCATCTTGGAGGAGGACTTCGCTTGAGCGGAACCTGGCGTCTTTTTCAGTTGCAGAAGGCGGACACCCGCCTGACCGAACTTGACAAGGCCCTCCGCGCCCTGCGCGCCGACCAGCAGCACCGTCAACTCCTTCAGGAGGCGCTGACGGCACTCGAAGGCTCCGAAACCACCCTCCGCCAGTCAAAAAAAGAACTGCGCGAAATGGAACACGAGGAATCCACTCTCCGGGCCCGAGCCAGGATGCTGGAAGACAAGCTCTATAGCGGGCGCATCTCCAACCCCAAGGAGCTCTCGGGATATCAGGATGAACTCCAGGCCGTCCAGACCCGCCTGGATGCCCTGGAAGACACCATGTTGAGCAGAATGGAAGAGTTGGAGGGCTTGGAGGAAGAGCATCAGGGGCTGGTGACCCGAGCAGACCAGGCGCGCCGTGACCATGATGAACGCCAGCAGGCGCTGGACCAGAAGATAGCCTCTTTGGAGGACGAGTCCTCAAGCCTCCGGCAGCGGCGCAACGAGCAGGCTTCCGGGATCGAACCGGGTCTTCTGAAGCGCTATAGCGATCTGCTGGTCCGGAAGAACGGGGTGGCGGTGGCAAAAATAACCCGACAGACCTGCGGGGGGTGCGGGATGAACCTGACCGACCACAAGATCCAGGAGGCTGGCCGGGAAGGACTGACCTTCTGCAGCACCTGCAGCCGGATCCTCTACCTGGAGGGTTAGACCTTCAGACCGCCGAGCCCGGATGGCGGCGGGCCTTGAAGATCCGGATCCAACTCCCGTCCTCCAGGCTCTCCAGCGAAAGTTCGTCGACCACCCGCTCGGCCAGGGCCAAGCCAACCCGACTGTCGGGAACAGGCCAATCCGGGGATGGATCAGCAGTCAAGACGGGGCCGACCCGCAATTCTACTCCTTCGGGCAGGACCCGCGCCGAAAGTCGGATCGGGGCCTGCCTGGCTTGGAGTCCGGGAAGGGCTGCGTAGCAGGCTTCCCCAGCCGCCAGTTTGAGGTCTTCGATCTGTTCGAGGTTGAAGCGAGCCACCCCGCTGATCCCCGCCACTACCAGCCGGACCGTCCGCACGAACTCGGCCCGGGGGGGAATCTCCATCTCGATGACGGGCGCTGAAGCACTCAATCGCCTGGACCTTCCTGTTGGAGCTGCAACTCCGAGGATGCCGCACCGCCGGAGAAGTCTCCGAGGGTCCAGCACGGGGAGGGAATATTTCAGCCGTCGGAAGAGGCTGAGGAAGCTGGAGGGACGGGGATGGGTGGAGGGAGGGAGGCTCGGGGGACTTCCGGTGAAGGCACCGGAGCCGGTGTCGGCTGAGCCGGAGAAATTACCTCCGGCTTCTTCCCGGAAGCTTCCGAAGTGGTCTGAGGCGGAATCGTGGTGGAGGCCGAGGGGCCCATCTCGATCACCAGGAAGTGACCTTCTACCTCGAAACGCTTGAACTCCGCCTCTACGTTAAGGGGTACCTTGGGCCAGGGGTTGATCTCGGCGAAATCATCTTCGATCCTGACCAGCCCCTTCAACTCGGCCCGCCCATCCACCAGGGAACGGGCAAAGGCCATCAACAAACGGCGCAGGAACCCGGGCATGGGCACCATCTCAGCCGCCCAGAACTCTTTGAAGGCAACCCGGAGGCGGTTGTTGACCGTCGCCAGAGCGAGCTGGACCTCGAAGGGGAAGGTAAGCCCCTTGCGGACCTGGCCTCGAAAGGTCATCCGCTTTCCAGTAAAAAGCAGCTCCAGGTTGCGGACATCCACAGGCGAGCGCTTCTGCAGCTCTGCTTTGAAGAATTCCGACTCCAGCAGGCGATTCACCAGACTGGCCGAGACCCGGATCACGAGGTGCTCCACGCGAATCCGGGCGGTCGCCTTCATGGTCGGAAGATCCGCCGTCGGATCCAGGTCCTCGATCCAGATCCGTCCCTCATCCAGGGCGACCCCATCCAGACGGCCGGCGCGCAAGGTGACGTCGCGGAAGTCGACCTGGATCCGGAGCCCCTGGGGGCCAGAAGTCAGGCTCAGGTTGGCGTTCTCGACCCCCAGGGAATCGACGACGGAGAGGGCGGCCGGGATCAGTCGCTGGAGTTCGGTGGTGGTCAAGCGACCTTGCTCTCCGTGCTTCCCGCCTTCTTCTCAGCGGCGGGAGCGGGCTTGATCTCCGAGTTCGAGTTAGAGGTCGGAGGCTTCGAGGGCTCTGAAGCAGCCTTCCGGCCCGTACTGCTGTAATCATTCTTGTGAAAGCCGCTGCCTTTGAAGATGATCCCGGCAGGGGCGATCAGCTTGCGCAAGGACTCGTGCCCGCAGTGGGGGCAGACCTGCAGCGGAGCATCGTGGAGCTTCTGCAGGGCCTCGTGCTTATGGGAGCAGTCCTCACAACGATAGACATATATGGGCATGAAAAATGACCTCTTCCTGACCTGGACCTCAGAGATCCAGCGGTTCGTTCTGTTTGGACAGGATCAAGTCGATGGAGTGCTTGTTGACCGTAACGTAGTCCGCCACGTGCAGCAGGCTGTCTCCGGACAGGGAATAGACCCGAGCATTGGTCACGGGCACGAACTCACGAACCCGAACGTTGAGCTCATCGGAGATCCGGGCATCCATCAGGAGGTAGATCTCCCCCTCGATCTTGTGATTCCGGGTGAAGATCACGACCTCTTTGCGTTCCTTGGGAATCCGGAGCGACATCCCTAAGCCTCCCTATCCAACGGAGGCCGACCAGGGTCGGTTCCCCCTCAAGTCTGCCTGATTATAGTCCCGGAAGATCCGACAGGCAAGTGGCCCCTTCATACCTGAATCCGATTTCCTGCTCCCGATTATTCTTCAAAGGGGAGCAGAACTGCAGGCGGCTGCGAATCTCCGCATTCTTTGCAGGTTCGTGAAATACGTCTTCAGCCCAGCAGGAGCGGAGGGAGACCTTCAATCCGGCCCTGCTCGACGGTCCCGATTCTCGGGTCGGGCAGCAGATTCAGGCTGGAGGACCCGGGAGGCCGGCCAAGAAATCGACGGCTCCATGAGAGCCCTCCTGCAACACGCGGCCATCGCCTCCTCCAGCGGCGCCATGGCCTGCTACGGTGTCCTGGTGCTGGCTTCGCTCCTGGGAAGGGCCGAGGTGGCCCCCCAGCAGCCCCCTCTGCTGGCAGAGAACGTCCTGCCTCTCGTCGCCGAAGGAGCCCTCTGGGGCATTCCGTTGGCGATCTTCCTGGGGCGCCCCTGGAACCAGGTGATGGTGGCGGCCCTCTTCCTGAGCCTGGCACCCGCCCTGCGCACCTGGATGGTCGGAGGCTCCTGGCCCGCCGCCTCGGGTCCCTGGGCACCCGCCTGGATTCTGGGTGCCTGGGTCCTCTGGGGCGGAGTCCTGGGAATGCTGGGAGCATGGTTGAGTGGAGTTCCGAAAGCCAGACCCGGAAGGGGGAAGCGCCGATGAGAGAATGGGCCCGCCGCCTGGCCTTCCTCTTCTTCGCCGGAGCCCTGGCCGGGGTCCTCACCTCCCTGGGATGGTGGCTTCTGGGGGCGGCCGGGGTCATGGCCCAATGGGGTATCGCCCTGGCTCCCGAGCTGACCCCGGTGTGGCTCAAATCCCACCTGGTGACGGGAGGGCTGTGGGGTCTGCTGCTCCTCCCCTTCTCCAGCGACGCTTCCAATCGCCTGTTGGGGCTGGGTGCAGGCATCGGGCTCCTGCCGACCTGCCATGTGGTGATGGTCCAGTGGACGAGTCCGACCGGACCGGGTGCCCTGGCCCCATTCCTGGTCTTGGCTTTCTGCCTGCTCTGGGGGCTGGCTACGGCCGGATTGCTCTTGGCCCTGCGGGAGTAGCCGGAATCCCGACTGCTCATCCGGGGGTATTTCTCACCTGAATAATCCGCAGAGCAGGGATCACAGGGCCTGAATCCGCCGCCTGGCGTGAGCACCGAGGCCATCGAGGCGGGTCTGGATGCCAGGAAGGCGTGCATTCTGAGGAGCGGAGCGTAGTTGGAAACCAAGTGAG
>JAAZKF010000082.1 GCA_012799975.1 Burkholderiales bacterium | reverse complement strand
TGGAAACTACGTGAGCACCGCAGAGGTGCGCCTGACGACGCAGACGGGCCCCTCCCACCCACGCCCTGGTGTGGGTGGGGTCTCAACGCCTCGACGGCCGAATGCCACGCCAGGCGGCGGATTCAGGTTCCTACAGGAGAGGAACCCGGGGGCTGGCACAGAAGCGCTGGAAGCCATCGCCCTTGGGAAAGGATCCCCACCCATTGCCCGCTCGATCCCTTCGAGTCCTCCTTTTGCTCCTGGCGATGGTGGTGCTCGCACTCCAAGCTTTGAGAACCACCCCCGCCGAAATCCTTTACCATCTAGCCGAGCGCGCGCATCTCCAGACCGCCCCCCTTCAGGTCCAGGTCCTGAACTCGCGGTATTCCTCGGCTGCCCCCCTGCCGACGGGATGGTTCATTCCGGGTCAGGAGGCGTCGATCGTCCTGTCCAGCCAGGGTTTCGACCGCGCGGGAGGTCCCTTGGACTTCCTCTTCCCGGGCAACCTGACCAGTGACGGGCACAACCTGGTGCTGGCCGACACCCGAAACCACCGCGTCCTGATCTGGAACCGCGCTCCCCGCGGAAATCATCCCCCCGACCTGGTGCTGGGCCAAAAGGATTTCTTTAAAAATTCTCCGGGGAACGAACTGGACCAGATGAACTGGCCGGTCGGAGTGGCTACCGATGGCACCCGCCTGGTGGTGGCCGACTGCTGGAACAACCGCCTGCTGGTCTGGTCGAAATACCCGACCACAAACGGTGCTCCGGCTGATTTCCAGATCCAGGCCACCCGGAAGGGCGAGGACCTGATCCGGATGCCCTACTCGGCCTGGACCGACGGGCAGGTCCTCGCGGTTGCCAACCGCGGTTCTGGAGAGCTGCTCATCTGGCACGGCTTCCCCCAGAAAGACCGTAATCCAGATGTGGTCTTCGGCGATTCGGGAGACCTCGGCGGGCCGAGATACCTGGCCAGCGACGGGCGCCGTCTGGTCGTGGCCAGTTACGATCCCTTCCGGCACTCCTCCGAGCACGCCACCTTCTTCTGGTCTTCCATCCCTCGCTCCGACTCGGATGAATACGACTTCTTCATGCAGAAGCCATCTTGGTTTGCGAGTTTCCCCAACCACAGCAGTGTCATGCTGCGCGGTGTCTTCGGCCCCCAAGGAAAGTTCCTCGCCCTGAGCGAAGAGGGACTGCTCTACGGATGGAGTGCCCTCCCCTCCCACCCCGAAGAAGCTCCCGACCTCTTCTCCGGCCTGGATGGCTTGAAGTTCCAGGCGGGTGATACCTCCGGCCTGGTGTACGTGGGCGATACCCTTTACCTCTCGTTGATGAATGGCAACCGCATCCTCGGATTCCAAGACCTGGAAGCGATTCGTCGGCAAGAGGCGGACTTCGTGATCGGCTCGAAGAGTCCGGACATCTCCCCCCACGGCGAACGCTTCATCCTGGTCAACCCGAACCCGGTCAGCGACGGCCGACACCTCTTCGTCACCTCAGACTTCGACCAGAAGATGTTCGTCTACCGGACTCTGCCTGGCCAGACGGCAGCTCGACCCGATGTGGTGTACCACTTCCCGGAAGGTCCCTGGGACACCGACCTGCGGGATGGGCGACTGGTGGCTGCCGGAGGCGACAAGCTCTGGCTCTGGCACCGCCCCCCCCTGAACGGCGAGTTTCCGGACCGGGAATACCGGGGGCGAATCGGGACCGTCCACTTCCGGGACGCCAAGGGAGTGGCCCTGGACCGGCAGGGTCGACTCTACCTGGCCGACGAACAGGCCGGGAAAGTCTGGGTTTTCGCCAGCTCGGAGCCTGGATTCTTCGAGGCTCCGCTGGCCACCCTGGACGTGAGCCATCCGCGGCGGCTCTCGGTCTCGGACGAGCATCTGGCGGTGGTCGTCCAGACCGGGTACGAGCGGGGCGACCTTCTCCAGGTCCAGATCTTCGAACTTCAGGACCTGAAAAACCAAAACCCGAGCCAGGGGATCCGAAGTCTTACGAACAAAGCCCAAGAACACGTGGTGCAGAACCCCCAGGACGTGTGTCTGGTGGGTCAACGCATCCTCCTGGCCAATACCTTCGGGCACAACATACTAGTCTGGAACGACATCCAAAAGGCCCTGGACGGCCTGCCCGCCGATATGATCCTGGGCCAGAACCAGGAAGAACCTAGTTCCTCCCCTCTGGCCAGCCGGAACAGAGTGGTGATGCCGGGAGCCTTGTCCTTCGACGGCTCCTACCTGTGGGTGGGCGAGTTCAAATTCTCCCAGCGCCTCCTGCGTTTCGACGTACAGGCCGGGCCAGAGGCGCGCCTGCCCGGAGGGTCATGACGAAGTGGGGAGCGAGGGCACCTTCACGTCCTGCTGCCCGGCCAGGTCCCGCAACTCCCTGGCCACCTGGGTGGCGGTCTCCGGATTGGAGGTCCTGAGGTGCATTTCGGAGCGGCCCAGCCCCCAGACCAGTTCCCCCAACTCGACCACCGGCAGGACGGGATTCTTGCTAAACTGCGGGTCAGGCCTTCCGAAGCGATTCAGGTGCTGGTGGCGTTGGCCCCGCTGGGGAGAATCCTCCGGAACCGATCCGAGGAAGGGCATCTGGATGGGACCGGAGCGATTATGCCAGGCTTCGTAGGGGCCGAACGAAACTGCCCCACTCCTCCAGGCCAGGATCCCGTCCGGCAGGAGGTAGAACCGTATCGTCGGGGACCAGGATCCCTAGACCCTTTGCTCCAGGCCAGGATCCCGTCCGGCAGGAGGTAGAACCTGCCCTTGGGTGAGGCGACCCTCAAGCCTGGTGGCATCGAGGCCACCCGGCCCACATCCGCGAGCCGAAGGCTGCACGGAGTCCCCGGTATGTTCGGAAGCTCGACCAGCACCATCCAGACCTTTTGGGAGGCCTGCATGATCTGGGAAATCCTACCGAGGGTTTCAAATCTGGTCGCGATCACCGGCCGTTCCTGGTTGTACCAGATCCGCATCTGACCAGCCTTCCTGGAATATGCGGCCAACCAGGCCACTCCCAGGGCAAAGAGGGGGATCAGGACCAGGGCCAACCTGAGCCAGCCCATCGCGGAGGCCAGGATTAGCAGGGCCGCAGCGGCCCCCAGCACGGGAATGGTGAGATTCCGACGCAAAAGCACCCGCGCGAACTGGTCGGCAACCTCATCGGAATGCAACTCGTGGAAAAGTCCGGGTTCTTTGCCGTGGTCGGGGACGAAGTAGCGAAAAGCAGAGCCATCATGGTCGATCAGCAGGTCGTAGCCCCGCTTGGGGAAGCGCGGCGGGGGAAGACTTGATGAACGGCTGTCGGTGCTCACGGAAAACCACCTTCAAAGAGGATGAACGGCCTTCTCCTGCCCCCTAGGCCCTCCCAAGTTATCCCTACTCGAGATTCCCCTCGCGGCTCCCGGCTCCTCCAGAGGAGGAGTGAGATCCGACCCGATAGACCACGGCCCGTTCCTCCAGACGCGGGCCGTGGCGGCTCCAAAGCGCCGCCAGGAAACTGTTCAAAGGGGAGAGTTCCAGCGGGAAGACGACTACAGGGCGAAGCCCTGGACGCTTCCTGACATCCGCTCCCAAAGGCCCCACCACCGGCAGTGTACGGCAGGGGCTTCGACGGTCCACCACCAGGTAGCGGATTCCCCGCCCCTGACAGGCAGCCACTAGTTTCTCCAGGGAAATCTCCTGCTCCGGCGAGGGGCGCCACCAGACAGCCGAGGCGTAATAGGGCGAGGCATGGTCCCAGGCACAGACCGCTTCACCCGGACGCAGCCGACCTGCCAGCCACTCTCCGGCGGCCCGGTCTTCGGCCCGGTCGGTCCAGGGAGGGACAAAGTGGGGCCTCATGGGTGCCGAGACGCCTTGAAAAGAAAACCAGGCTAGAAGAGCCAGCAACAGACCCGCCCCGACCAGACGGCTCTTTGCATGTTGCCCCCAGCGCAACGCGCCTTCGGCCGCCAACAAACCCAGGAAGGGGAGCAGAGCGGTAGCCTTCCGGCCCGGGTCCGGAAAAATCACCAGGACGGGCAGCGCTGCCAGCAAAGTTCCAAGAAACCCCCAACGCAGGAGGTCCCCAGATCTGCGGGGGGCCAGGACGAGCAGCAGGAGCGGAGCCAGAAGAGGTAGGACCAGTGTTCCGGCGGTGCGGGTCAAACACACCCAGGACAGCGTCATCGCAGGCGTGCGGCGCGGTTGCTCGACCAGCAGGTCTGCACCCATAAGCAAGGCCAGGGCCGTGCCGCAGTAGGCTCCGCAAGCCCACATGGCTTGGCGCCAACCGCGGGTTCGGACCAGGAATACCAGGAGGAAGAGGGCCAGCAACCCCAGGTAGATACGCCCCTCCCGTCGGGCCAGGCAGGCTGCTGCCAGGGCGCCCCCGCCCAGGACCGACTGTGTAATCCTCTCCGAGTCCGGGGCCTGAAGGAGCCGCCAGGCCTGCCAGCAGGCAATAACCAGCAAGAGATGGTAGAGGGGCTCGGTCATGACCCGGCTGCCCAAATCGAGGTTCAGCGGATAGAGCGTGACCAACAGGGCCGCGGACAATCCCGCAGCCCAGGACCCCAGACAGGCCCGCCCGAATCCGGTCAGGGCCGGGACCATCAGGGCCCCGGACAGGGCGCTGATCCACCGGCCCGCCCATTCCCAATCCCCGACCAGGGCCTGCATGGCCGCCAGGAGATAGGGGAAAAGGATCGGTTGTGCCAGCGGCACCCCTCCCGGAGACGCCCCGACCAGCTCCTGGGCCATCCGAAC
>JAAZKF010000081.1 GCA_012799975.1 Burkholderiales bacterium | reverse complement strand
CGGTGATGGTCTCATCGTCCAAGGAGGTGAAGTCCACGGTCAGGCACAACGGGGTGCCCACCTCGTCTTGCCGGCGGTAGCGCTTGCCGATCTGACCCCGGTCATCGTAATCGGTCAGGTAGTGGCGGCGCAGATCCTGCTGGATCTTGCGGGCCATGCCAACCAGCTCGGGCTTGTTCCTGAGCAACGGAAGCACGGCCACCTGGACGGGTGCCAGGCGGGGGTGCAGGCGCAGGACGACCCGGTTCTCCTCCTGGCCTTTGGCCGAGATCGCTGTGTCCTCGTGGAAAGAGTCCACCAGGAAGGCCAGGGCGGCCCGATCCACGCCTCCCGAGGGTTCGATGACCCAGGGCACGATGTGCTCGTTGGTATCAGGGTCGAAATACTCCAGATCCTTGCCCGAATACTCGGCGTGACGGCGCAGGTCGAAGTCGGTCCGATTGGCAATCCCCTCCAGCTCCGCCCAGCCCCACGGGAAGAGGTACTCGATATCGTAGCAACCCCGGGCATAGTGAGCCAGCTCATCCGGATCGTGGGGGCGCAAACGCAGGTTCTCGGGCCGGATGCCGTAGTCGAGATACCACGAATGCCGGGCTTGGACCCACTCTTCGAAGGCCTTCTCAGCCTGCTCGGGATGGACGAAATACTCGACCTCCATCTGCTCGAACTCACGGGTCCGGAAGATGAAGCGCCGGGGGGTGATCTCGTTACGGAAGGACTTGCCGATCTGGGCGATGCCGAAAGGAAGCTTCTTGCGCGAGGTGGTCTGGACGTTCTTGAAGTTCACGAAGATGCCCTGGGCCGTCTCGGGGCGCAGCCAGAGCCGGGAGGCCTCGTCCTGGACCACCCCCATCCGGGTCTCAAACATCAGGTTGAACTGACGCACCTCGGTCAGGTCGTGAGAGCCTCCTTGAGGGCACGGAGCCCCGGGCTCGAGGTCATCGGCCCGGTAGCGCTGTTTGCACTTGCGACAGTCCACCAGGGGATCCGAGAAAGCCTCGGCGTGCCCGGAGGCCACCCAGGTGCGGGGATGCATCAGGATGGCTGCGTCCAGCCCCACCATGTCGTCGCGTTCCTGGACGACCGTCCGCCACCACAGGTCCTTGACGTTCTTCTTGAACTGCGAACCCAGGGGGCCGTAATCCCAACAGTTGGCCAGACCTCCGTAGATCTCCGAGCCGGGATAGACGAAGCCGCGCCGCTTGCACAGCGACACGATCCTGTCGAAAAGGTCTTCCTGGACGGCGGTCTTCATGGCGATGACTCCTCTGGGTTGGTCGAATTCGGAAGGTCCTGGGTCAAACAAGACTTTTTGCGACACAGCGGGGCCTCGAACCCGTGCCCCGTGCGGGTGCATCCCGTCGAGTGGCGAGGCGACCGAGGGGTTTCCGGCTGGGTCCCTGACGGCTACGCGGTGGCGTGTACGTCAGAGTCGTGGTAGATCCGCGTCACCCGGGGCGAGAGGATCAGCATCTCCAGGGACTTCGCCGAGATCTCGGCCGAGAAGGCATTGATGATGTAGAGATCATCCTTGATCTTGCCGCCCAGGCTGCCCATCGTCCGGCGGTCCTCTTCCTTCAGGCCGTCGATGGTCTGGACGATCACCGAGATCGGCTGATCGCTTCCCTCATTGAGAATGGAGCGCAAGGACGGATCCAACTTCTGACTCTTCAAAGCAGCCTGATCCATTCCAGCCATGGGTTCACCTCCTGGGCATCCCTCGGGGACGCACAGGCGACACTATACCACACTTCCCGCTCGGGCCGAAGAGGGAGTCATCAGGATGGGCGGCGGCGGTTCAGGAGTAGAGCCCCTCGATCTCCTGGCGGAAATGCTTGTCGACCACATGTCGCTTGACCTTCAAGGTTGGCGTCAGCTCGCCCTGGTCCATCGTGAGCTCGCGGCTCAACACCGCGATCTTCTTGACCTTCTCGTAGTTGGAGAAATCCTGGCAGGCCGACTGCACCTCGGCGAAAAGCTGGTCGTAGACCCTCGGCTCGCGGACCAGGGCGGACCGCTCGAGGGGCAGGCCCTGCTGCCCGGCCCACTCCTCCAACCTGGCGAAGGCCGGCACCACCAGGGCGGCGACGAAGTTGCGACCATCCCCCACCACGACGACCTGCTCGATCCAGGGGCTGGCCTTGATCTGCTGTTCCAGAGGCTGCGGTGCCACGTTCTTGCCGTTGGAAAGGACCAGCAGTTCCTTCTTGCGGTCGGTGATCACCAGATAATCATCCGCATCGAAGCGCCCCACATCCCCCGTGTGGAACCAGCCGTCCGGCTCCATGGCCTCGGCGGTGACTTCGGGCATGTTGAAATAGCCGAGCATGATGTTGGGGCCTCGAGCCAGGATCTCCCCGTCGTCGGCGATCCGCACCTCGACGCCAGGAAGGACCTTGCCCACCGTGCCGATTCGGGGTTCGTCAAGCGGGTTGACGGTAAGCACCGGACTGGATTCGGTCAGGCCATAGCCCTCGGCGATGGTAAACCCGGCGTTCAGGAAGAACTCGCCCACATCCCGGCGCAGAGACGCTCCGCCCGAGAAGAAACAGCGAACCCGCCCCCCCGTCCCGGCGTGGATCCTGGCGAAGACCAGCTTGTGCGCCAGGGCCTTCTTCGCCCGCAGGGCCAACGGGAGCGGGCCGGAGAGGGCGGCCTCGCGAGAAGCCTTGCCGACCCCGACAGCCCAACGCAGGATCGCCCCCCTCAAACCCTGGGCCTGCTGGAAGATCCGGACGTAGATCTTCTCGAAGAGACGGGGAACGCTGGGGACGAGGGTGGGGCGGAGGTGCAGGAAGTCTTCGGCCACGGTGTCGATGCTGCTGGCATAACCGATGGTTCCACCAGCAAGGGTCATGACGTAATAGGCTATCCGTTCAAAGACGTGGGAGAGAGGCAGGAACGAGAGTTCAACATCCTCGCAGGTAACCCGGACCCAGGGGAGCAGGGTGGAGGCGTTGGAGACGAAGTTGCCGTGCATCAGCATGGCGCCTTTGGGATGCCCGGTGGTCCCGGAAGTGTAGACCAGGCTACAGACGTCCCAGGCTCTAAGCTCAGCCACCCTCCTTTCCATCTCGGGTTCGTGCTCGGAGAGCCGGGAGGCTCCCAGATCCAACAGTTCCTGCCAGCTCCACAGACGCTTGGAACAACTTCCCTCTGCCTGCTCGATGGCCACCACGTGCTCGAGGTGGGGGCACTCCTTCTCGATGGCCAGAACCTTGCGCAGATGCTCGGGGGTGGCCGCGATGACGACCCGGGCCCCGGAATCACGCAGGATATAGCTCAGGTCGGATGGATTCAGGGTGGAGTACATCGGTACGTGGACACAGGCCGCGTGGACGGTCCCCAGATCCGTGATGGGCCACTCGGGGCGGTTATTGGAAAAGTTGGCCACCCGGTCGCCCGGTTTCAGGCCCAATTCGATCAAGGCACAGGCCAGTTGGTGGACCTTCACCTGGATTTCGCCGTAGGTCTGGAAGCGATATACCCCGTCGACCTTCTGCCCCAGGTAGGGGCGGGAGCCGACCCGGGCCACGGAACGGCGGAAGGCCTCCGGCAGGGTCCTGACCTCGGCTCTCTCGGCCCACTCCCGCAGGACAGCGGGAATGGAGTACTCGGCGAGAAGGGTCATTTCCGCGTGGACCTCCTGCGCCAGTGGAAGATGAAGCGCTCGGCTCCGAAGCGGATTTCATCGTTTTCGAAGACCGGCTTCTGGACTCCCTGCAGCAGCCGTTCCCCGTTGACGAAGGTGCCGTTGGCACTGCCCAGATCCTCCAGGAGGATCTCTTCGCCCCCCCTCACCAGACGCGCGTGACGGCGGGAGATAGAGCCGGCCAGGGGCAAGTCCCCCAGATCGACCTCGGGCACGATGCCATCCGCCGGACTGGCCCGTCCGACCAGGACGTTGTCCTCGTCGATATAGAAGACCGCCTCCCCCGACACGCCCTCCAGGGCAGCGTAGGCACGTGCCTTCAACTGTTCCAAAGGATCCGGCACCTGGGGCGCGGGAGCTGGGATCGGTGGGACGACGGGTGTCGGAGACGGGGAAGGAGGCGGCGGGGCCGGGAGGGGCACGGCGCCCTCTACCGAAGGCCGGGGAGCGGGGGTCGGTCGAGAGGCAAGGGACCCGTCAGCGGGCTGGGGGGGCGGGGCCGGACGAAGAGCAGGCCCCCGCCGCCGGCGCGAGCCGATCTTCAGGCTGGTTCCGCATTTCTCGCAAAAATTTGAACCGGCCAGACTATCGTAGTCACATCGAGGACACTTCATACGGTCTCCGCTTTTTGCGCGGCCTCCCTCCTGTTCCTGCAGAGGGCCCGGACTGCGCGACTTCCTCAAGCCCGACCCGAATGCTGCAGATGGGTGCCCTTCTCTGCCTCATGAAGGCCTCCTTCCGGAGACCCTGCCAAGGGCCAGTCCCCTCCAAAAGTTCCACGCCAGGAGTTCCGAGGCTAAAGCGACCTGACTCAATCTCAGATACCCGGGAAACCGGGACCAATCCAAGTCGGCTCTCTGGAAGTGCGGTCTTGTTGGGTTTGCGTCCTCGCGGGGCACCGGTCCCTGGTCTCGGGGGCGAGCACTTCTTCGCCACTTCCGGAACAGACACAGGGATGCGATCACGGACCTTGCGGTTAAGGGTTACAATCATGCTCGAAGGCCTCCTGTGGAATGTTTGGGTGATAATGCACTTCCACACGGAGGCCTTCGTACCTGCCTGCTATCGAACATATATTTGCCGACGCTCAGGATCAGCACCCGGCCACCCAGACTTCCTTGTCTTTGGAGTGCTTGTTGGTTAGAATGTTGCGAATGTTTAAACGCAACGACCTCTCCCTCCTCCTCCTGGAGCCCCGTCACGACCCGGCCATGATCGCCCACGAGCGGAGCTGCCTGCTCCGTGCCGGAGCCCTCCAACCCCAGCAGATCGTGGTCCACAACCTGTTGGAAGAGCCGTGCGACCGCTCCATCCTTAAAGGTCACCACGCCGTGGTGATCGGCGGCACCGGAGACTACTCGGTGGCCAACGACCGGCCCGACTTCTTCCAGCCCCTGGTCGACCTGACGCAGCACCTGCTGGAGATCGGGATGCCCACCCTGGGCCTGTGCTACGGGCACCACCTGATGGCCCACGCCGTAGGCGGAAAGGTTCAGACCCGACCGGATATGGGAGAGACCGGGACCTTCGAGATGGAGTTGACCCCCGAGGGACGCGCCGATGCGATCCTCGGCCATCTTCCCGACCGCTTCCTGGCCCAGCAGGGCCACAACGACGTGATCATGTCGTTACCCGACGAATTCCTGGTCCTGGCCCGCAGCCAGCGCTGTGCCTGCCAGGCCCTGCGCCACCTCAACAAACCATTCTACGGGTTGCAATTCCATCCTGAGCTGCGCCGCGCAGACCTGATGCAACGGATGCTGGCCTACGCCGACAACTACGCCTCGACGCCCGAGAGGATGCGGGAGATCGAGGCCATCGTGCGCGAGACCACCATCGACGACGTGATCGAGAAATTCATCGACCGAATCGTCTGGCCCTGGGCCAACGAGCAAGACCTCCCCGACCGGCAGAGCCAGCTCCAGGGAGACTGAGGAACCGACCTCCAGGAATTCTCAAGTCTCCAGGGCCGAGGGGATTCCCGAAGTCCGAGCCTGGTCGCAGTCCAGGCCGGCAGGCCCTGGCGAATCGGCTGCGAAAGTCGGCCCATGCTTGTACCTTCCTCCATCTGGCCCGGGTCGGACTCTCCCCTGGGGGCGACCTGGGATGGCCACGGCGTCAACTTCGCCGTCTACTCCGAGAACGCCACCCGCGTCGAATTATGCCTCTTCGACAACCAGGGCCACAAGGAGGTCCACCGGGTCGACCTCCAGTGGAACACCGAAGGGGTCTGGCACTGCTACCTGCCTGAAGCCCGCCCCGGGCTGGTCTACGGATATCGGGTACACGGGCCCTACGAACCGACCCGAGGGCACCACTTCAACCCCAACAAACTCTTGCTGGATCCCTACGCCCGCGACCTGGTGGGCGCGATCCGCTGGAACGATGTCCTGTACGGACACCGCATCGGGTCCCGGTGCCTCGAGACCATGGACACCAGGGACAGCGCCCGGCACGTCCCCAAAGCCCGGGTGGTCGACCCTACCTTCGACTGGGACCAGGACCGTCCGTTGCGGATCCCCCTGAAGGACTCGGTCCTGTATGAGCTGCATGTCCGGGGCTTCACCATGCGCCATCCCGATGTTCCCCCGGCTTTGCGGGGAACCTACGCGGGCCTGGCCACCCCCCCGGTGATCGAGCATCTCAAGAGATTGGGCGTGACCGCCCTGGAGCTGCTGCCGATCCACGCGTTCCTGGACGAACCTCGCCTGGTCAAACTGGGCCTGACCAACTACTGGGGCTACAACAGTCTGGCCTTCTTCGCCCCCGAGCCGCGCTATGCGGCCACGGGCAACCCGGTCCGCGAGTTCCAGAACATGGTGGCCGACCTCCACGATGCCGGTCTGGAAGTCCTGTTGGACGTAGTCTACAACCACACCGCCGAACAAGGGCCAGACGGTCCTACCCTGAGCTTCCGGGGTCTGGACAACAGCATCTGGTACCGGGCCAACTCCGCCGACCCCTCTCAGTATCTGGACTTCACGGGTTGCGGGAACAGCCTGGACACCCGCCATCCCCGGGTCCTGCAGATGATCGCCGACAGCCTGCGTTACTGGGTAGAAGAGATGCACGTCGATGGTTTCCGCTTCGATCTGGCCTCTACCCTGGCCCGGGAAGGCCACGACCACTCCTATGACCCCGGCGCCGGTCTGCTGGACATCCTGCGCCAGGACCCTGTGCTCTCGCGCGTCAAACTGATCTCCGAGCCCTGGGACGTGGGCCCCGGCGGCTACCAGGTCGGAGGCTTCCCGCGAGGCTGGAGCGAGTGGAACGGTGCCTATCGCGACGTGGTGCGCAGGTTCTGGAAAGGAGACTCCGGCGTCCTGGGGCAGATGGCCTTCAAGATCAGCGGTTCGAGCGACCTGTATTGGAACCGCAGTCCCCAGGCCAGCATCAACTTCGTCACCGCCCACGACGGGTTCACCCTGGCCGACCTGGTCAGCTACGAGTCCAAGCACAACCTGGCCAACATGGAAGAGAACCGGGACGGTACCAACAACAACCTGAGCTGGAACTGCGGCGAGGAGGGGCTCAGCTCGGATCCCGAGATCCTCGCCCTGCGCGCACGTCAGCAGCGCAACTTCCTGATGACCTTGTTCCTGTCCCAGGGAGTCCCCATGCTGGTGGCAGGCGACGAGATGGGCCGGACCCAATCAGGCAACAACAACGCCTATTGCCAGGACAACGAAGTGTCCTGGGTGGACTGGAACCTCTCTGGCGAACGCCAGAAGCTGCTGGACTTCACCCGCCAGGTGGTGGCTTTGCGCCGCACCCACCCCTCCTTCCGGCGAACCAGTTTCTTCCGGGGGCGCTTCCTGGAGAGCTCCCGTCCCTTGAAGGACGTCCTGTGGCTTTCCGAACACGGGCGGGAGATGAGCGAAGCTGACTGGAACAACCCCTCGCAGCACAGCCTGGGGATGTACCTCGCGGGAGACTGCCTGGAAGGGACCGACCAGCAGGGACGTCCCATCCTGGACAGTTCCTTCCTGCTGCTGATGAATAGCGGACCGACCCCCGTCGAGTTCCGCCTCCCCCAGATCCACACCTGGGCCGAGTGGAGCCTGCTGCTGGACACGGCCGACCGCCCGGTGCTGAGTTGGAGCGACCACCGCGTCCTTTCCCTACCCCGAAACTCCGCGGCCTTGTTGATGGAGGTTCCCCGCAGGGAGGGCCTGACGCCCTGAGTCGCTGAGGTGGGCATGGGCTCGGGGCGGCCTGGGGGGCTTTCAGCGCTTCTGCGAATGGTCCCCAGCTCAGCCCGGGCCACGCACCTGCGGCAGCTTTCCCTCTGCCAATCCCGCAGGTGCGGATTCCGCCCGAACACGACCGGCAGCCGCCGCAGATACGGAAGTTCCAACTCCTCCCGGCAGGTCAGGCACACCGAAAAAGGCCGGGTTCATCCTGCCGGGAGGTTATAAGCGACCCCACACTCCTGACCACCCTGAAGGATTCTCCTTCTTCGGTCCTGAAGCAGGAAGCATGAAAAGACGCACCTTCCTGGGCGCTGCTGGCGCTGCCCTTTTACTCGGCTCTCTCGATCTGCCCGCCTGGGGGCGGGTCGATTCCAATGTCCTGCTGGCCCCCTGGGAGGGGGACTTTGGCGGGGTCCCTCCGCTGGACAAAGTCCGCCCGGAGCTCTTCGGACCCGCCTTCGAAGCAGGCATCGCCGCCTATCGGCGCGAGATCACAGCCATCGCCGACAACCCCGCTCCGGCCACCTTCGCCAACACCCTGGAGGCCCTGGAGGGCGCCGGACGCCCGCTGACCAGGGTCCGCCGACTCTTCAGCATCTTCGCCTCCTCTATGAGCACCCCGGAAATCCAGGCCGTGGAACGGGAGTGGTCGCCGAAGTTCGCGGCCCTGAGCGACGAGGTGCTCCTCAATCCCCAGCTCTTCCAGCGAATCGAGAAGGTCTACCAGTCTCCCAAAGGCCTGAATCCCGAGCAAAAGAGGTTGGCCTGGTGGTACCACACCGAGTTCGTCCGCTCGGGGGCTGCCCTGGACCCGGCCAGCAAGAAGAAACTCTCGGCCTACAACCAGAGGCTGGCCGAGCTCTTCACCTCGTTCGGGCAGAACCTGCTGGCCGACGAAGAGAACCAGACCGTAACCCTGTCCCGCCCGGAGGAACTGACCGGCCTGCCCGCCTCGATGGTGAACCCCGACGGGGCCACGGTGATCCGCAACACCCGCTCGTCGGCCGAGCCCTTCCTGACCTTCTCGGAGCGTCGCGACCTGCGCGAGAAGGTGTGGCGCATGTGGGTCTCGCGAGGTGAGACCACCAATCACCCCATCGCCGCTGAAATCCTTCGCTTGCGAGCCCGACGCGCGCAGCTCCTGGGCTACCCCACCCATGCCCACTGGCGGGTGGAGGACTCGATGGCCGGGACCCCCGAGCGGGCCATGGAACTGATGGAGAAGGTCTGGAAGCCCGCCGTGGCCCGGGTCCACCAGGAGGTCGCCGACATGGAAGCCCTGGCCGGTCACCCGATCGAGCCCTGGGACTACCGGTTCTACGCCGAGAAGGTCCGCCAGCAGCGCTACGATCTGGCCGAGGCCGAGATCAAGCCCTACCTGCAGATGGACAAGATCCGCGACGGACTTTTCTGGATGGCCAGCCAGCTCTACAACCTGGACTTCAAACCTGTCTCCGGGCTCCCGGTACACCATCCGGACGTCCAGGTCTTCCGGGTCACCGGTCCGCAGGGCCGGCACGTCGGCTACTTCTACTTCGATCCCTTCGCTCGCGAGGGCAAGAGGTCGGGGGCCTGGATGAGCCAGTACCGCATGCAGGAGAAGTTCGCCGGCGAGATCCCCCCGATCGTCTCCAACAACTGCAACAACCTCAAGAGCCAGCCCGGCCAGCCGGTCCTGCTCTCCTGGGATGACGCCGAGACCATGTTCCACGAGTTCGGGCACGCCCTGCACGGCCTGTCCTCGGACGTCAACTACCCCAGCCTGGCCGGCACCGACGTGGCCCGCGACTTCGTCGAGCTGCCCTCGCAGATCCACGAACACTGGCTGGGCACTCCCGAAATCCTCAACCGCTTCGCCCTGCACTACCAGACCGGCAAGCCCATGCCCGCCGAGCTTATCGAGCGGATTCGCAAAGCCTCGACCTTCAACCAGGGCTTCTCGACGGTGGAGTTCCTGGCCTCGGCCATCGTGGACATGCGAATCCACCTGGAGGGTGATCGCGACATCGATACCCGCGAGTACGAGTCCCGGATCCTGGCCGAGATCGGCATGCCACCCCAGATCGTGATGCGCCATCGCCTGCCCCAATTCGGACACCTCTTCCACAGCGACAGCTACTCGGCCGGCTACTACAGCTACCTGTGGGCGGAGGTCCTGGACCAGGATGCCTGGCTGGCCTTCAAAGAAGCCGGAGGGCCTTTCGACAAAAAGGTCGCCGAGCGCTTCCACAAGCACATCCTGTCGGTGGGGAACACCCTGGACCCGGCCCAGGCCTACCGCAACTTCCGCGGCCGTGATCCCGAGATTACCCCTCTTCTGGAGGCCCGGGGCTTCCCGACCGGGGGTTAGGACTCGGAGCGCCAAAACCTGAAGAATCAGGCTCGATTTATAGGGCGGAATCCAGGCGTGACCCTCGGTGACGGGGTCGCTTGGTGCGCCCTTTGGACATCTCCCGTTTCACCCGCTGAAGCAACCGGTTGTTTTCCGGCCGGGGTCCTAGATGCTGGTGATTCGGCGCAGGCGAGCCACGGTTTCGGCCAGGGCCTGGACGGTGAGGTCCAGGTCCTCCTGGCGGGTTTCCCGCCCCAAAGAGAGTCGGATAGACCCCTGGGCGTCGCGGCGTGAGACGCCCATCTCGCGCAGCACATGGGAAGGTTCCGGCTCGCCAGTGGAACACGCCGAGCCGGTAGAGGCGCAGATCCCAGCGAGGTCCAGAGCCAGGATTATCGACTCGCCGTCCACCCCGGGGAAGGTCACGTTCGAGGTATTCGGCACGCGGCGGGCTCGGTCTCCATTGATCCGAGCCTCGGGGATGGAGGCAAGGAGTCGGCTCTCCAGGTCGTCGCGCAGTCCCGCCAGGCGCCGCCCCTCCTCGGCAACATCCTGGACGGCCAGTTCCACGGCCTTGGCCAGCCCCACCATTCCGGCCAGATTCTCGGTGCCGGCGCGCAGGCCATGCTCGTGACTGCCCCCGGTCAGGATCGGCCTCAGCGGCGTTCCCGCGCGGACGAAAAGAGCCGCCGCGCCGCGGGGGCCGTAAAGCTTGTGCCCCGAGAAACTGACCAGTCCGGCGCCCAGTTCCGAGAGGCAGAAGGGCAGCTTCCCCACTGTCTGCACGGCGTCGACGTGGAAGGGGATCTCCCGGCGCGCCGCCATCCGGGCTACCTCCTCCACGGGTTGAAGTACACCGGTCTCGTTGTTGGCGTGCATCACGCTGACGAGGATGGTCTGGTCGGTCAGGCTCCTCTCCAAGGCCTCGAGGTCCACGACGCCCTGCGGATCAACCGGAACCCGGGTGACCCGGAAACCCTCCCCCTCGAGGGCATCGCAGGTGTGCAGCACGGCGTGATGCTCGATGGCCGTGGTTACGATGTGGTTTCCCCGTGAGCGCAAGGCTCCGGCGACGCCGCGCAGGGCCAGGTTATCCGCCTCGGTTCCGCTGGAGCAGAAGACCACCTCGGAGGGTTCACACCCCAGGCTCTCGGCGATCCCCAGGCGGGCCTGCTGCATGACCGTGCGGGCCTGGTTGCCCAGGCTGTGGGGGCTGGAGGGGTTCCCCCAGTGCTCCTGCAGGCAGGTCAGCATGGCTTCCAGGACCTGTGGATGCAGGGGCGTGGTGGCGTTGTGGTCCAGGTAGATCATGGCCGGGTGGACTTCTGCTGGAGCCGCAGTTCCCTGTCCTCCAGGGCGGCCTGCAGAGCCCGGACCCCCAGAAGCGAGCAGTGCTTCTTGTGCTCGGGAATGCCCCCAAGAAGCTCGATCACGTCGTCGTCGGTGATCCTGCGGGCTTCCTCCAGGGTCCTTCCTTCGGCCAGGGTGGTCAGCGCGCTGCTGGTGGCGATGGCTCCGGGACAGCCGAAGGACTTGAAGGAGATCTTCTCGATGCGCTCGTCGCTGACCGAGATCCACAGCTTCATCTGGTCTCCGCAACCGGGGTCTCCGACCAGCCCGAAGCCGTCGGTTTCCTCTTCCGAGAGTCCCCCTACGTTGCGCGGGTTGACGAAGTGCTCCAGCAGGGCCTTGGTGTAGGGCAGCGCGGGCCCATGTCCCGCCTTCTCTTCAGGTCTGGTCTCCCCATCCATGATGTTCTCAGGCCCTCTCTTTCTGCAGGACGACCATCTCGTGATGGTGTCCGTTGGTCTTCATCAAACAATGCAACCCGGCCCGGACAAGGATTTCCCAGGCCCGGGTGACGGTGGAGGGAGTGCGCGGGTGCTCGCGTCCATCCTGACGGCTGAGCCGAGCCACCAACGCGAAGCCGGTCTCGTCGAAGTCGGCCAGGAGGAGACGCCCACCCGGCCGGACCACGCGGACCATCTCGGAGAGGACCGGTCCCGGCTCTTCCAGGTGGTGCAGGACATCCATCATAGCCGCGCAGCCAAAGTGGTCGTCGGGGTAAGGAAGTCGGGCGGCATCGGCCTGAGCGAAGACGATGCGCCCCGCCACGCCTGACTCCCGGGCCAGCAGGCAGGCCAGTTCACGTTCGTCGGAGCTGATGTCCACCGAGACCACGTCCAACCCCAGGAGGGCCAACTCGCGGGCCAGCAAGCCCTTGCCCGTGCCCACATCCAGAGCCGGTCCCTCCAGCGGGCCCGACAGGCGGACAAAAGCGCGGAAGGCGGCTTCCCTGTCATAGCCCGATTCCAGGTATTGTCGGTTCCTGGCGCGGAAGGTGCGCAGGCGCTCCGAGGTCGTGTCCTTCACCGGATACCTCCCAGGCCATGCCTTCGCGAGGATCGGGGCGCGCTGGCGGCGCGGGTCTGAAAAGGTGGGCGAAGGCCTGTCCGTAGCTGGTATACCAGCAGGTTACGGCTCTTCCTGCAATCCCCAGGGGCAGGGCCTGGGAGCCTGAATAGACTACTCTTCCACTCCCAGTTCCCGCAGGCGGGCCTGGAGGCGCTCGGCACGCTCGCGCTGCTCCCTGACCTGGGCTTCTGCGGCCTCGGCACGTTCGCGCTGCTCTTCAGTCCGTTCGCGCTGCTCCCCGACCCGGGCCTCTGCGGCCTCGGCCCGCTCGCGCTGCTCCTCGCCGGTCGGCAGCAGGTTGCCTTCCCGGTCGCACCAGCGCAGCCAGGTGTCTGACCAGCCCTCGAAGGTGCCCTTCCAGAGGGTGAGCCCCAGGCCCAACTGCT
>JAAZKF010000005.1 GCA_012799975.1 Burkholderiales bacterium | reverse complement strand
TGCATGGAGCGTCCGTTCACCGTCATGAGCAGGCTGCCGGGAATCTGGTCCCCCAGGTTGCTCCACAGTTTGGGGTTGCCCCAGGCTGCCCCGTGGGTCGAGTCGTAACGCTGGGGGACGATGCGCAGGGTTAGCATCTTGCGGCCCTTCAGGGGCACCCGCATGAGTTCGGGCGGACCGCCGGAGATAAGCGGGCCCATCCTCTGCAGCAGTGCCCCGTCAGCCCAGACTTCGAAGACTGCAGACCGGTTGGAGGGCGCCGAATCCAGGTAGCCCACCAGGGTCTCCAGCATGTCGAATTTGCCGGCAATCTCGTAGACGATGGTGGAATCGTTGGATCCCCCCAGGCCGACCAGTGAGCCCAGGATTTCCTGGCCCCCCAGGCGGGCGTGGTCGGTGGACCAGTCGGTGTTGGTGAAATAGTGACGGCGCATATGCACCAGATCGATGCTCTGGGGAGCCGCCAGGGCCGGGATCACCAGCAGGGCTACGAGGGCGCTGGTCAGGATGAGTCTGTGTGCGTTCAAAGGGACCTCCGTGGGGGTTAAACTCTGAAGAGTCGGGATTTCGGGTGGGGAGTTTCAGGCAGAAGAGGCGGGTCCAGGTTATACGGAGGTGGGGCCGGGTCCTGCCTTGCGGGGTTTGCGCGGGTTGGATTGCCAGGCCTGGACTGCTCTTTCCTGGCGATGGATCTGCTCGGAGTCCGGCAGGCCCTCCAGGCGCAGACTGCGGGCCAGATCCTTGAGCAGTCGGGCCAGGGCCGGGCGGTCCTCCGGCGAGGGCTCGGCGTCCCCGGACTGGCTCCACTGGCTCTGGCTGAAGCCCTCGCCAATCTGTCTGCAATAGACCCCCTTGCGCCCACGCTGGATGGACTCCTCGCCTCCGGTCGGAGCTGGAAGCTTCAGGTAGGAGGGGAGTGAGCGCAGGTTTCCCTCCGTCAGCCGGCACAGGCCGAAGCGGGCCTGCGTGGCCAGGACCTCGTTCCCCAGGGCCGCTGCCAGGCTCACACAGGCCCGGAAATGGACCCGGGCGGCCTCGGGCATACCGGCGGCGCGATAGGATTCGGCGCGGGCCAGGTGGTAGCGGGCCAGACCCGTGCCGTAGTCGTGCTCCCTGCGAACCTCCAGGGCTTGCTGGAGTTGCGGCCAGGCTTCGGAAGGCAACCCTTGCTGCAAGGCCAGCCACCCCAGGCGATAGCGGATGCTGCTCTCCTGGCGGCGGTTCTGCAACCCTCCATAACCCTCGGCAGCCATCAGGTAGGACTCGATGGCCTGGTCCAGATGGCCCTGCATCTCGTAGGAATTGGCCATCTGCAGGGCGATATGGGTCTCCAGGTCCAGATGGCCCGTACCCCCCTGCTCCAGCGCCTCATGACAGGCCCGCAGGGAAGAGCCCACGCGCCCCAGGTCATAGAGCACCGAGGCGGCGTTGAAAAGCGCCGCGGCCCGGTTATAGGGCTGATTCATCCTTTGATAACGCGCTGCTGCGTTGCGGAAGAGCTTCAGCGCTTCCTTCTTCCGGCCCGAGCGATCCATGAGGATCCCCATCTCCATCGTCAGCTCGGCACCCCGCTCGGGTTTCGAGCGGCGGCGGCGATGGAGCTCATAAAGGCGGGACATGGCGGCCAGGGCGTCGTCACCCAGGCCTTCCTGCTCCAGCCAGCGGATTCGGGTGCGTTCCACCCCGTATTGCAGATCGAGGGAGTCCCCGGCCACTTCAGCAGAGATGCCCAGCAATACGCGTGCCGCCAGACGGTGCCCTTGGGCCAGGTGGACTTCCACATGGGCCTGGAGCTGGCGCAGAAGCGCTCGCCGTTCCTCGCTCTGGAGGCTCTTGAGCAGTCTCTTCCGTTTCTTCGGGCAGGAAACCAGGGCTTCGATCCCTCGCTCCGCCGAGTCGTGGGTTGATGCCATTCCCTCTTCCATCCATCCAGGGACCGGTCCGAGGCGGGTCCGTGCGTGCTTCGGATCGGATGCCCTATTATAGCATGGGCAGGAGGAGTCTATTGGAAGAACCCGAACTGCGCCTGCGCGATTGCCCGGAGAATCCGGACGACCACCGCCCGGGGGCGGATGGTCGTCGGTCTTTTTGCATCCACGAGACCCGACCGTCGCTGGACCGAGGAGCTCAGAGTCGTGAACAGAAACCAAGTCCTGATCAACCTGGCGATCATCGCCGTCATCACAGCTGCCATCCTGATAGGCTTCTTCGGGCTCTCGCCCGAGAATAGCCTGAAGCTGAAGCTGGGCCTGGACCTCCGGTCCGGAAGCCACATCACCTTGCGCCTCCTGGAAGTCAAGGATCCCGAGACCGGCGAGGTCGTGCGGGTCAACGAGGAGATCCGCAACCGCAGCATCCAGGTCTTCACCCGGCGTCTGAACGCCGTCGGGACCTCAGAGATCCTGATCGCCCCCGCGGGTATCGATCGGATCATCGTCGAGATCCCCGAGATGACGGATCTGGAGAAAGCCAAGGAACTGGTCAAGAAGGCCGGCCGGCTGGAGTTCAAAGAGAAGCGTCTGGTGGACGGGGCCGTCGAGTGGCGCACCCGGATGGACGGGCGCTACATCGCCAAAGCCTCGGTCGGCAGGGGGA
>JAAZKF010000080.1 GCA_012799975.1 Burkholderiales bacterium | reverse complement strand
GACCGGATGCGCCTGGAGTTCCTGGTGGCAGAGGGTCGGGTGCGCGAGCTCCGGGGCCAGGCCTTCGGCTGTGGTGCGGCGGTGGCTGCCGCCAGCGTGGCCACCGAACTTCTGCAGGGCCTCACCGCGACCGAAGCCCGAAACCTCAACGCCTTTCAGTTGGACAGGGCTTTAGGCGGTGTCCCCCCGGCCAAGCGCCACGCCCTGCTCATGGTCCTTCAGTGTCTTGCCGAGGCCCTCGGACCTCGCATCGGAGCAGCCCTTCCCTCACGACCAACCCCCTGACCAACAAGCACCCTGACCTGCGGCCGACAAGCTGCACCCACCCTGAAAGGAGTCCAATCATGAGTTTCCCCTATCAAGGCAAGACCCGCTTCAATAGCCCCGAGCCCAGCCTCCAGGAGTTGGCCGAGGCTCAGAACCGTGTTGAGAACCTGCTCCTGGGCATGGTCACGCCCGACCACTCGGTCTCCCTGATCGCCCGCTTCGACGGAGATTTGTCCGGCCACCCGGGGAGGCAGGGACAAGGCTCGGACGCCCTTCGTTTCGGCCCTGGACCTTTCCGGGACTCGATGTCGGTCCAGCTCGAAGGCTCGAGCGAGAACCTCCTCTCCAACCCATCGATGGAGAGCGACCTGGTCGGTTGGTACGCAGCCGACCCCTCCCTCGAAATAAGCCGCGATCCGTCGGTGGCTTGTCGGGAAGGAGGCATCTTCAGCGATGCCTCCCTCCGACTGCAGGGCACAGGCAAGCCGGGAGCCGGTCAGGTCCAGACCTCGGCGGCGGTAAATCCGGGAACAAACTACTCCGCTTCGGTCTACCTTCACCCCGAAGGAGAGGTGCAGGTCCGGCTGGAGCTGGCCTTCACCGGCGGGGGAACCCCCGTCAGCTACTCTTCCTCCGACCTCTCCGTTCCGCCAGGGACCTGGACCCGCCTCCTGCTGGAGAACAAGAACTCGGGTGACAATACCGCCTGCGAATTCCGCCTTCACCTCCTCGGTGAGGCGCCGACCTTCACACCTGGTTCCAGACTGTCCCGAATGGCTCCCACTGCATCGGCCCCGGTGGACGACACCTCGATGGCTCTGAGCGCGGGAGACCTGGTCCTGTGCGCGGTCACAACAGAGTCTGAAGGCCAGGGAGACTACGCCTGGCAAGTGGTGACCACCGGTGGGAACGGCGTCTCGGATCCCAACCTGCGCCTGAACCACGCCAACGAGCCTCCCCTCTTCGCCAATCAGAGCCGACTCTCCAGGTGGAACCCGGCGGCCGCGCTGCCCGGAGACGACAACACCACGACGCTAGACGTCGGCGACATGGTCTTCTGTTGCCTGGAGGGCGGGGAATACTCCATGCACATCGTCACCTCTGCGGGCACCGCCGCCTCTACCACGCTGCGCCTGGACGACGGACCGGCGACCCCGGTCTTCATCCCGGGCTCACTGCTCAGCCGTTACATTCCCAGCGCCACCGCCCTGGAGGACGACCAGGCCATGACCCTGGTCGCTGGCGACCTGGTATTGTGCCACTGCCTGGAGGAGCCCTTCGGAGAGGGCTACGGCTGGCATATGGTCACCACCGGGGGCACCGGAGTCGCCGACCCCGCCCTGCGTCTCGACGACGCTCAGGGCCCGCCCAACCTGGCGGGGGGCTCCCGGGTTTCGAAGTTCACTCCAGGTGGGAGCGAGCTCGCGACCGGGAATGCCCTGGTCCTCGAAGCGGGAAACTTCGTCTTCTGCTCGCTGGACGCAGGCTATGGCTGGCACATGGTTACCACCGGTGCTACGGGTGCTTCCAGCCCCGACCTGCGCCTGGACCAGGCCTTCTTCCAAAACCTGCATGCCGATTGTGCCCAGCTTGAACCGGCGTCGAGCGCTTCCAGCTATCTCGACGAGGTACAGGGACCCGGCCATTTCGGCCAACTGGGATTCCCCACGCATAGGGAGGGGAGCCTGCTTTTCTTCGAGACGGGTGGGATCCTCCAAGGTTCGGAGGGAACGGTGGCTTTCTGGATGCGCCCGGGGTGGGCCGGTAACGACTCGGTCGAACACGTCCTCTTCGACGCTGCAGAATCCTCTGGCCGTAACCGCCTGCGCTTCTCAAAAAGTCGGGAGAACCGCCTGGTGCTATCCCTCTACGACGACGACGCGCAGTTGCTGCAGCTCGTGTCGGATTCGCCCGTCTCCTTCCCGGCGGAAACCTGGGTCCACCTGGCTTTCATCTACAGTTCCGGAACCCTGGGGCTGTACCTCGACGGTCAGAAGGTGACGGCCTCCAAGCTCGGTTCCGGCTTGGGAGGGATGATGCCGACGCCCGAGCGATTCTACCTGGGCACCGACTTCCAGGGGCACCTGACCGGCCGGGTCGCCTTTGCGGGTTTGGTGGTCAAGCGGCATCCGGCCCCCGACTCGGAACTGGCCGCGATGGCTCGCCTTGATTCTCCCTACCAAGGCCTGGCCCTGGCCCAAGGAGCATTCACCATGGGAGCCGGACGCTCCAGCACCGCCCCCACTCCAGGCGTCCAGTCCACCATCCTTCACGGCCTGGGAAAGCCTCCGACCTTCGTGCAGATCAGCGAACGGGGAGAGGGTCTGGTCTACCTCTCGGACGACGCCGACGACTTCCACTTCTACGTAAAGGGCACCGCCTCGTCCGTCAGCTTCGACTGGCGGGCCTGGGCCTGAAGTGGGGGAGGCGACCATGTCCATCAGTCAGTTCGAGGTCGATTACGGCCCACAACCCTACGACCGTTCCCAGGGCGGCCCCCTGGTCTTCGGAGGCTCTCTCCAGGATGCGGAGGCCACTTCGGTCCATGTCGAGGTGACCATCCGGGATGCTTGGGGGCGCGAGGTCTTCCGAGAGGGCGTCCAGGCCCGGGACAAGGGAGGAGGCCTGTGGGAATTATCGCTGGCCTGGGAGCCGGGCAACGAGGTTCCGGATGGCGACTACGGGCCCTTCTTCAAGACCACGCGTACCTACCCGAACCGGTGCCCGGTGATTACCGACGAGGCGATCTGCAACGGGATCGTCTCGTGCCGGAATCGACGACGAGGTTGGCACCGCGGTGCTGGTAGTGGGCCGTGTCCGCCGGAGTGGGACCTGCGCCAGGTAAGTGAGCAGGAGGACCCTGGTTCCCAGCCTCCGGGGGACCCCAGCAGCACCTTCGGAAGCGTCGCTTCCCCCGACCAGGGGCCCGGCTTCTGAAGCCAGGCCTCGGCAGCGACTCTTTGCAGGGGCGCCCCGCCCCCGGTGCCCCTGCAAAGAGCCTGAGGAGGCCGTGTGAATACCACTCCTGCCGCCTCAAAAGAAAGGAAGAATCTCATGTTCAAATTGCCCCACCCCGGAAGCCTGACGGTGGACCCCCTCAGCGGAAGCCTGAACTATGTGGTCGAGGACCTCAAGATCCCATGCCGTGGCAAGACCGAGATCAAGGTGCTCCGCTACTACAGCTCGATCCAGGACCATCCTTATAACCACGCCATAGGCCGCTGCGCCTTCTCCTTCGACGAGAGGCTCCGCTTCGAATACGCCGGGTTCGGACGCCGACATCCAGACAAGCCGGATTGGGTCGAAGTCATCATGAACCCCAAGGCAGAGCCCGGCACCCCAGAGCCGATTTCGGTGACGGTCGTCTACCCCGACGGTGGGCAGCACCGTTTCCTGCGCCAGGAGGATGGCAGTTTCGTGCCCTTCAATCCTAGCGTCAAGAGGACCTTGACCCACAACCCCGCAGACGACACCTACACTTTGGGCATCCCGGGTTTCGGATTCCACCTCTTCCGCGCAGATGGCAAGATGAGCGCCCAGGAGGACGCCTTCGGCAACCGCATCCGCTTCGACTGGGACTATCTGGGGCTGGGTCTGGCGGGACGTACCTTCCCCCAGATCACGGCGATCACCGATCCGGTAGGGCGGAGGGTCAACTTTGAATATCAGGGCTTACCGCCTGGCCATGAACTGTACTTCATCCGGATCATGACCGACTGGACGGGCCGAAGCTGGAGATACGAAACCGACTCCAGTGGCTTCGTAGTGGCCTTCACCGACCCGGAGGGCTACCGAACCCGCTACCATCAAGGCGGGGGAGGTACGGCCTTGTCTGTAAGCATCGAAGTTCCAAGCCTTCCGGACAGGCCTGCCCCCAACCTGCAGGATGGCCTGCAGGGCCTGCACGCCATCGAGTTCCCCAAGGGAATCTTCGTGAGGAACTACGCTTTGGGCGGCAGGCCCTCGACCAAAAGGGTGGGAGTCCAGGTCTTCGGGGAGCGGGTGGCGGTGAACCATATCTACGATATGCTGGGCCGCCGCACCACCCGTCTGGTGGGAACAGCGGAAAACGCCTGGTCCTACGAGTATGACGAGAGCTACAAACTGGTCCGGACCCGGGACCCCCTGGGCAACGAGCAGACCTACGAATACGATCAACACCAACGCCTGGTGACGACCATCGACCCGCGGCTGGGGCTCACCCGCAGGGAGTATGACTCTCAGGACCGTCTGGTCCGTTTGACCGACCCGGCCGGCCGCACCACCTCCTTCGAGCATCACCCGACCCTTCCAGAGGTTACTGCCGTGACCGGACCAGGCCCCGACCGTCCGCGCAGCACCTACGAGTACCATCCCCTCTCCGGAGTCCTCCTGCGCCAGGTGGACCCCGTGGGCAACCGGCAGGACTTTGAGTACAGCATCCACGGCGAATTGCTGGAGGCGATCGGTCCCGGCCCGGCCCGCACCTCCTACCGCTACTCGGAGGTCGGCTACCTGGTCGAGAGGATCAGCGCCTCCGGAGCCAGCACGCGCTTCGAATACGATGAGCTGGGACGGGTGGTGCAGCTCACCAGCCCGGCGGGACGGGTCACCCGCTTCGCCTACAACCGCTTGGACCTGGTCACCCGGCTCAGGAAGCCGGATGGGGGAACCTGGGACTTCGAGTACGACGGCAACCGGAACCTGGTGAAGACCACCGACCCCTTGGGCAACTGCGTCCGATACGAGTACAACAGCCTCAACGAACTGCTGCGCGTGGTGGATCCCGCGGGAAGCGTCACCACCCTGGAATACGGACCGCAGGGAAACCTGGTCCGGGTCCTGGACGCCTTGGGCCGCAGCACCGACTTCCACCACGACCTGCTGAGCCGCCTGGTGGAGGTCGTAGACCCGGAAGGCCAGTCCACCCGCATCGAGCGCGACCGCTCCTGCGGCCAGACCCGCACCGTGGACCCTTTGGGGCGCGAGACCATCGAGCATCGCGACCTCCTGTGCCGGGTCAGCGAGGTCGAGCTGCCGGACGGTGGCCGGGTGCAGACTACCTACAACCAGGCCGGCCGACTCGAGTCCGTGACCGACCCCTTGGGGAGGACCACCCGCTTCGAGTACGACCTGGTCGGTCGCCTGACCTCCGCAGTGGATGCCCTGGGGCAGGCCGAGCGCCGCTCCTACGACCAGCAGGGAAACCTGGTGGCCCTGACCGACCGACGGGGTCACACAGCCACCTTCGAGTACGATGCCGACTCCCGGCTGTGCAGGATGGTCCGCAGGGATGGCTCCACACTCTCCTTCGAATACGATCCGGACGACCTCTTGACCGCCCTGACCGATGGCCGGGGCTCGACGTGGAGGTTCCGCTACGACAAGGCCGGACGCCTGGCGGCGAATATCAACCCGGACGGGGTCGAGACCATCCGCAACAAATGGGACCGGGCCGGCCGACTGCTCGAGCAGCTCAGCGCCCAAGGCGGGAGGACGGCCTTCGAGTATGACGAAAACCATCGTGTGGTCACAGTGACTGATCCGCTGGGCAAACGCAGCACCCGGGGCTACGATCGGGCGGGCAACCTGCTCCGCCTGGTGGACCCCAAGGGCCGCGTCACCCGCATGGAGTACGACCGGCTGGACCGCCTGGTGAAGGTGACGGATCCCCTGGGCGGCGTGGTGCACAGGCTGCTGGACGCCGTAGGCAACCTGGTCGGCGTGGTGGACCAGAACGGGAACCAGACCTCCTACGAGTACGATGCCGCCAACCGCGTGAAGGCCGAGGTCTACGCCGACGGCAGCCGACTGGAGTGGGACTGGGACCTGGCCGGGAACCTGCTGGTGCAACGAGACCCGCGGGGCTTCGTGACCGGTTTCGAACACGACGCCTTGGACCGCCTGGTGCGCTTGACCTACACGGATGAACCCGAGGCCACCTTCGCCTACGACGCCAACTCCAACCTGGTCGAGCGCCGGGACGGAACCGGCACCTACACCTTCGAGCACGACCCGGAGGACCGGGTGTCGGCCTTCACCCAGCCGACGGGTTCGCGCTATCGCGTCCAGCACGACGGCGAAGGCAACCGCACCGCCTTCTTCTTCCCGGACGGCTCCTGCCAGGCCCTGACCTACGATCCGTCGGGTCGCTTGTCGCAGATGCGCACGCCGGACGGGAGGCGCACCACCTTCCACTACGACGCGGAGGGCCTCCGAACCCGGATCGACCGCCCCAACGGCACCCGGACGCTGTACGAGTATGACCTGGCCAGGCGCCTTTCCCGCGTGGCGCACCTGGCCGCGAACGGCTCGAAGGTCACCCCGGACTTCCGCCTGACCCGCGACGCCCTGGGCAACGTGCTCAACGTGAAGGACGAGGACTCCCCTCTGTGGACCTACGGGTATGACGACCTGGACCGCCTGGTGCAGGCCGTGGACCACGTGCGGGGCACGACTTCGCAGTGGGCCTACGACGCTGTGGGCAACCGGCTTTCCGAGACGGTGGACGGCGCCACGACCCTCTCCCGCTACAACGCCCTGAACCAACTGGTGCAGATGGGGGCGACGCGGTTCTGGTATGACCTGGCGGGCAACCTGACCCGCCAGGCCGGCCCGGGCAGCGTGACGGGGTACCGCTTCGATTCACGGGACCGCCTGGTGCAGGTGCACACTTCGTCGAACCAGCACGTCCACTACACTTACGACGCCGTGGGCCGCATGCAGACCCGCCGTCTGGGCACCGAGACGCGGCCGACCCGCCTGGAGTGGGACGGCTGGGACCTGGCCCGCGAGGTGGCGCCAAACGGCCTGGAGACCACCTACCACGTGCCGGAAGGCGAAATTCTGG
>JAAZKF010000079.1 GCA_012799975.1 Burkholderiales bacterium | reverse complement strand
GTGGGAGGCCCCCATCTCCGGGCCCGCAGGATCATGTCTTTGGGTTTGAGTCCCGGAGCCCGGGTTCGCATGGTCCGCCGTGCCCCTTTGGGTGACCCCCTGGAGTTCGACGTTTCCGGGTGCCTGCTGATGCTGCGCTCGGAAGAGGCAGCCGGTATCGTCGTCGAGGGCTGAGTCCGTGGCATGCCTGGCGGGCCCCGCCAGTGCTGACTTGCGCTTCGTCGCGGTAGGCAACCCCAATACGGGCAAGACCACCCTGGTCAATGCCTTGTCGGGTTCCTGTCTCCGGATAGGCAACTGGCCTGGAACCACCGTCGAGAGGGTCGAGACCTGTTTTGCGGTCGGAGACCGTCAAGCCTGCCTGGTCGACCTTCCGGGCGCCTACAGCCTGGCTGCCGGAACAGCCGAGGAGCGCCTGACTCGGGACGAACTGCTGGCCGCGCGCCCGGACGCGGTCGTCGATGTGGTGGACGCCAGCAACCTGGAGCGCAACCTCTATCTGACCCTGGAGCTGGCCGAGCTGGGTTATCCGCTGGTGGTGGCTCTCAACCTTCTGGACGAGGCTCAGGCTCGAGGACTGGATCTGCGCGTGGAAGTCCTGGAAGAGCGCCTGGGGGTTCCCGTGGTGGCTACCGTGGCCGTGCGCGAACAGGGCATGGAGGGTCTGATTTCCGCCGCCTTGCAGGCCCGACCTGCGACCTTGCGCCTGGATTATCCAGAGAGCATCGAGAGCGCCGTGACCCGGCTGGAACCGCTTATTTCGCATCCCTCTCGTCGCTGGATGGCCCTGGCTGCCCTTTCAGGCGAGCCGATTTCCTTGGACGAATCGGCCTCCAGGCTCCTCGAAATCCTGAAGGCCGAACTGGCCTCGCTGGGCGTCGACCCCTTCCTGGCGATCGTCGGGACCCGCTACCAGACAGCGCGCGAGATTGCGGCCAGCGTCCAGGCCACCCGGCCAGGGGCCCATCGCTTGACCGAAGCCTTGGACCGTTGGTTCTTGCATCCCTGGCTGGGAATCCCCCTCTTCCTGCTGGGAATGCTGCTGGTCTTTCGCTTCACCTTTCAGCTTTCCGAACCCTGGGTCGGATGGCTCGGGCTGGTCCAGGAAGTGTTGGGCGGGTGGATCACAGCGATGCCCCTGCCCGAATTGGTGGCTTCCTTCCTGGCCGACGGCCTGATCGGAGGGATCGGGACGGTGCTGGCCTTCACGCCGGTCCTCTTCTTCCTCTTCCTGGCCTTGAGTTTCCTGGAAGCCAGCGGTTTCCTGGCTCGCTCCGCCTTCCTTGTGGACCGTCTGATGAAGGTGCTGGGCCTTCCCGGTCGCGCCTTCATCCCGATGATCCTTGGATTCGGGTGCAATGTCCCGGCCATCTCGGCAACCCGGACGATGGAGTCCTTCTCGGATCGCCTGCGCGTGGCCATGGCGGTTCCCTTCGCGGCCTGCAGCGCACGCCTGGTGGTCTTCACCCTCTTCACCTCCGTCTTCTTCCCCGGGCACGCCGCTTTGGTGGTCTTTGGCCTCTACCTCCTGGGCCTGCTGGTCGGGATGCTGACTGCCCTGGCCCTGAGCCGTCTGACTCCTCCCAGTGAGGAGGGATCGGCCATGGAGCTTCCTCCCTATCGGATCCCCACCTGGAAGGTGGTGTGGCGACAGGCCTCAGCCCGGACCTGGATCTTCCTCGAGGGGGTGGGTGGCGCGATCCTGCTCTCGGTGGCGGCGGTCTGGGTTCTACTGAACCTGCCTCCCGGCGACATCTCGCAGAGTCTCTATGCGCGCTTGTCCATGGGGCTGGCCTGGTTTCTGGGACCCCTGGAAATCCACGACTGGCGTCTGGCGGGCGCCCTGGTTCCGGGTTTCGTAGCCAAGGAGGTCGTCATAGGCACCTTGGGGGTCAGCTATCTGCAGGCGGACCCGGTCGCTCCCATGGGGTTTCTCGAAGGCCTCCGCCAGATCGCCTCGGGGTTTCTCGGCGCGTTGTGGGCGACGCTTCAGGCCATCCCGGCCATGCTGGGCCTGCCCGGGCTCGGGCTTCCTCCTCACGAGGCCCCCGAAGGGCTTCCCGCCGCCTTGTCGCAGTCGATGTCCCGTTCCGGGGCTCTGGCCTACCTGGTCTTCGTCCTGCTCTATACCCCCTGTGTGGGCACCCTGATGGCGCTGCGACTGGAATTCGGACGCCGTTGGGCTACCCTCTCGGCGCTCTATCAGTTGGTTGTGGCCTACGCTCTGGCCTTCCTGGCAGCGAGACTCCCCCTGTGATCGAAAGCCTGCTGGAAAAGTTGGAATTCCCGCGCTCGCCAGACGACCTGGCGCGCGAGCTGGGGACAACCGGTTCGGTCGTCGAAGGAATGTTGGAACTCCTGGAATCGCGCGGCTACGTCGAGCGCCTTTGCCAATCGTCTTCCTCTTGTGGCGGGTGTGCCGTGGTGAAGATGTGTCCTATTCCCGTAGCTGGACCCCAAGGGTTGTGGCGGCGGATCCCACGCCCAGAATCTTCCTCCTGACCGCTTCGCTTCTTCTACTCCTTCCAGGCGCAGGCGCTTCTGGGGCCAGGTGCGAAGAATAGCATATGGAGATCTGCTTTCTTCTGAATGGTACTCCGGTCCGGGTCCAGGCTCACGAGGAAGAGACCCTGCTGGAGATTCTGCGCAACCGCCTGGGGATTCGCTCCTGCAAGGAGGGATGCCGACCTCAGGGCCAATGTGGTAGTTGTCTGGCCCTGGTGGATGGAAGACCTCTGACCACCTGCGCTATTCCCGCCACCCGCGTCGAGGGCCGCAACGTGGTCACCCTGGAGGGGCTGGACCTGGCGGCGCGCGATCTGTACGCTCGCTGCTTCGAGGCCACCTCCGGCTTGCAGTGTGGCTGGTGCATTCCCGGGATCGTGGTGCGGGCCCACTCCTTTCTTCAGTCGAATCCGAAGCCGACCCGCTCGGAACTGGCCCGCGCCTTGGATGGACACGTCTGCCGCTGCACGGGCTACAAACGCATCCTGGATGCGCTGGAGCTGGCGGCTGCCGTGCGCCAGGGCCAACCGCTTCCAGACGTCGAGCGCTCGGGAGGTGTGGGGCGCTCGGTCGCCCGCTACCAGGCCCGCGCTTTGGTGCTGGGGGAGCGGGCTTTCGTGGCGGATCTCACCCCGCCGGGCCTGCTGCACGGAGCCTTGGTCCTCTCGCGTCATCCCCGGGCTCGTGTGCTGCGGATCGACCCCTCCAAGGCTCTGGCCCTGCCCGGCGTCTCGGCCGTCCTGACAGCCGCCGATGTGCCCGGTGAGCGTTGGGTGGGCCTGATCATACGGGACTGGCCGGTCTTCGTGGCTGTCGGGGAGGAGGTCCGCTGCGTGGGAGACGTCCTGGCTGCCGTGGCCGCCGAAGACCCGATCCTGGCCCGCCGGGCTGCGGCCCTGGTCGAGGTGGAATACGAGCCGTTGCCTCCGGTCCTGGAACCCGAGGCTTCCCTGGAGCAGGGTTCCCCCCAGGTGAACCCGCGACACGCCAATCTCCTTTCGCGCAGCCACTACTCTCGGGGGCAGGTGGAGCAGGCCCTGGCGGAGAGCGCTCACACGGTAACCGGGGTCTGGACCACCCAGCGGGTGGATCACCTCTTCATGGAACCGGAGGCCTGCCTGGCCGTTCCAGAGGAGGCTGGGATCCGACTCTTCACCCAGGGGCAGGGTATCTTCGATGACCGTCGTCAGGTGGCGGAGGTGCTGGGACTGAAGCCGGAGGAGGTCCAGGTCGAGCTCGTTCCCAATGGAGGAGCTTTCGGGGGCAAGGAGGATCTCTCCGTCCAGGCCCATGCAGCCCTTCTTGCCCGGCATACGGGCCGTCCGGTACGGGTCGCGCTGTCCCGGGAAGAGTCGGTGCTGATGCATCCCAAGCGTCACCCCATGCGATTGGAATACTCCGCAGGTTGCGACGCCGAAGGTCGCCTGACGGGCGTGCAGGCGCGGATTGTCGGGGATTCGGGCGCCTACGCCTCGGTTGGGGACAAGGTCATGGAACGGGCCGCCGGCCATGCCTGCGGTCCCTATCGGGTTCCGGCCCTTGATATCGAGTCCCTGGCTGTATATACCAACAACCCTCCATGCGGCGCCATGCGGGGCTTCGGGGTAAATCAGGCCGCCTTTGCCATCGAGGGATGTCTGGATCTCCTGGCCCGCAAGGTGGGTCTGGACGCCTGGGAGATCCGCCGTCGCAACCTGGTGGGTCCAGGGGATCTCTTCACCACAGGCCAGGTATTGGGACCCCCTGCGGCCGGAGCGGCGCGGACCCTGGAGGCTCTTCGCGAGCCCTACCTGGAGGCCAGGCGTCGTGGTCGGGCCGTCGGGCTGGCCTGCGGGATCAAAAACGTGGGCATCGGCAACGGGGTGGAGGAGTGGGGGAAGGCCCGCCTGGTGGTTGAGGCCGATGGTACGGTGTCGCTCTTCTGCGGCTACACCGAGATGGGCCAGGGGCTGCTGACCATCCTGACCCAGTTCGCAGCCGAAGCCAGTGGTCTGCCTTCCGACCTCTTCCACCCCCGGGTCGACTCCACTTTCGCGTTGGACTGTGGCCAGACCACGGGCTCCCGAGCGACCTTCTTCGCGGGGCCGGCGGTCCTGGACGCCGCCGGGAAGCTGCGCCGTGATTTGGAGTCGGGCCAGACCCTCGCGGACCTGGTGGGCCGGGTCTATGCTGCCGACCTGCGCCGGCTCGACACGACTTCACCTGATGCGCCGGGTCCGGTGAAGACCCACAGCGCCTTCAGCTATGCGGCCCAGATGGTGATTTTGGACCCGGAAGGTCGACTCGAGAAGGTGGTGGCGGCGCATGATGTGGGACGGGCCATCAACCCCTCCCTTTGCGAGGCCCAGATCGAGGGCGCCATCCATATGGGCCTGGGCTATGCCTTGTCCGAAGAATTGCCTTGCGAAAACGGCCGGCCGGTATCCACGCGCTTGCGCGATCTGGGGGTCCTGCGTGCACGCGACATGCCCGAGATCCAGGTCATCCTGATCGAGGAACCCGAGCCCGAGGGACCATGCGGGGCCAAGGGGGTAGGGGAGATCGGCCTGGTCCCCACGGCGGCGGCGGTGGCCGGAGCCGTGGCTAACTTCGACGGACGTACCCGCTTCTGCCTCCCCATGAAGGACTCCCCCGCTTTCCAGGCCCTTTCGGTTGGTCGGCTGGCCGGAGACCGCAGCCGATGGCATTGAGCGTAGTCCGCCACCACCCTGGCACCTGCCTGCTGAATTTCCTGCGGCGGATTCAGGCCGAAGTCCATCTGTTGACCTCGTGCCTCCGGAAGGAGCATTTCTAGCAGGGGAGCTTGCCGTTCAAGAACGGGCCTGGTGCACCGCTGGAGTTCGAGCGGGGATATCGCTGACTCTCGGCGAAGAGAAGTGGCCCGATTCCCGCGCACCCCGGCCCGCCGGGGAGGCAGGCGCAGCGCCTGGAATTTGATTCGTCCTGAAGCCACATCTGATATTGGAGAAAAGAGCATGAAGAAACTGGTCCTGTTGCGGCACGGAGAGAGCACCTGGAACAAGGAGAACCGGTTCACCGGATGGACCGACGTCGGTCTGAGCGAGAAGGGGGTCCAGGAGGCCAAGGCCGCGGGATTGACCCTGAAGGCCGAAGGCTTTATCTTCGACGAGGCCTACACTTCGGTCCTGAAACGGGCCATCAAGACCCTGTGGCTGACCCTGGAGCAGTTGGACCAGATGTGGATCCCCGTCCACAACACCTGGCGGCTGAACGAGCGCCACTACGGCGCCTTGCAGGGACTGAACAAGGCTGAGACCGCCGAACGCCACGGGATGGAGCAGACTCAGATCTGGCGCCGCAGCTATGATATCCCCCCGCCGGCCCTCACTCCGGATGATCCCCGACATCCCGGCCAGGATCCCCGGTATGCGGACTTGAGTCCCGCCGATTTGCCGCTGACCGAGTGCCTCAAGGATACCGTGGCTCGCTTCCTGCCCTACTGGCACGAGACGGTGGCTCCGGCGGTCCGCAGCGGACGGCGCGTCCTGATCGCAGCCCACGGCAACAGCCTGCGCGCCTTGGTCAAGTACCTGGACAATATCTCGGATCAGGACATCGTGCAGCTGAATATACCCACGGGTATCCCCCTGGTGTATGAGCTCGACGACGACCTCAAGCCGATCCGGAACTACTATCTGGGGGACCAGGAAGCCATCGCCAAAGCCGCCCAGGCGGTCGCCAACCAGTTGAAGAAGTAAAACCCTGCAGGCAGGGACGGAATCCCATCTTCCTGGCCGCTTTCCCTGAGGCCAGCGTCCCGCTGCAGATCGTCTTCTTCATCGTGTTGCTCCCGGCTTGGCTCCAGGGCAGCACCCCGGTTCTTATGGCCCGCCCCGCATGCCCATCGAGGTCGAACTTGCAGAGGATGCGGGGCGAGCCCCAAGAGGCCCACCAATCCGTGTGCCGAATGCCCCGTTCGGAATCGCGATTTTCGACGGGGAGGCCTCCCATGCTGGAACTGGCCCTGGCGGCCTTGGCCTGGATCTTCCTTCATCTGTTCCTGGCAGGGCCTCTGCGTGGGGCCCTGGTCTCGCGCTTGGGCGAGAACGGCTTCCGCGGCCTCTTCTCGGTCTTGAGCATGGCGGGTCTGGTCTGGCTGGCCTTGGCCTGGAGAGCTGCCCCTACCATCCCCGTCTTCCCCGGTCTGCCCTGGGTGGCGGCCCTGCTGATGCCTTGGGCCTGCATCCTGCTTCTGGCGGGCGGACGCCCGGACAACCCCACTTCGGTGCTGGCAGAGGTGGCGGGCGGCTCGGAGCTTCCCATCCACGGAATCACCAGGGTAACCCGGCACCCCGTGCTCTGGGCCTTTGTCCTGTGGGCTCTGGCCCATATACTGGCGGGAGGCACCCTGCCCGGGATGCTCCTGTGCGGAGCGATCCTGTTGAGCGCCCTGCGCGGGATGTGGAACATCGATGCCAAGCGCCATCGGGCCCTGGGGCCGGCCTGGGAGGGCTTCGCCGCGCTCACCTCGCGGATTCCCTTCGGAGCCATCCTGGCCGGACGCCAGCGCTTCGTGCCTTCCGAGATCGGCTGGTTCCCGCTGCTCGGAGGATTGATCCTGTGCGCGGTCCTGGCCTGGGCACACGGGTTCCTCTTCGGAGTTCCGGCCTTCCCACGCTGAGGGCGGCCTGCCCCTCCTGAAGATGGGTGCCGTTCTTGGCCGAATCGAAGTCGCTGAAAGCCTGGCACTCAGAAGTGTAGAAGTGGAGATCAGGCGGCCGGTTCATATCGGGAATGCACCCCCTGCGCGGGAAAGCCCTGGCAGACAGGGGAGGCATCTGTTACCATTCCCGGGTGCAGATAGTGGAGGAAACCTCTTGAGCGACGAAAGTCTGGAGCAGCTTCGAGCGGAGATCGATTCGCTGAACCTGGAGCTCCTGCACCTGCTGAACCGACGCGCCGAACTGGCCCTGCAGATCGGCCAACGGAAGGCCGAACTGGGTCTGGCTGCCTTCGACCCGACCAGGGAATCCGCGATGCTGGAACAGATCCTGGAGAATAACCGGGGGCCTTTCCCCGACGCAGCCATCCAGAGCCTCTTCAAAGAGGTCTTCAAAGCCTCCCTGGATTTGATGAACAAGCGCCATCGCCAGTCCTTGCTGGTGTCTCGATGGTGTCGGAGGGACAATACCGTGGTGGAAGTCGGCGGGGTCCGCCTGGGGGCCGACCTCGGGGTATTGATCGCTGGGCCCTGCTCGGTGGAGGGAGTCGAACAGCTCGAGGAGGTCGCCGCCCACCTGGCCCGCCGGGGAGTCCGACTTATCCGAGGGGGTGCCTTCAAACCCCGAACTTCACCCTACAGTTTCCAGGGCCTGGGCCAACAGGCCCTGACCATGCTGAGCCAGGTAGCCCGGCGCCACGGCCTGGCAGTGGTCACCGAAGTCCTAGATCCGCGGGATCTGGAGGTCGTGCTGGAGTGTGCCGACGTGCTGCAGATCGGCGCCCGGAACATGTTCAACTACCCCCTCCTCCAGGAGGTCGGCAGGACCCGCACCCCCATCCTGCTCAAGAGGAGTTTCCAGGCCACCCTCGAGGAACTTCTGCTATCGGCCGAGCACGTGATGTCCCAGGGAAATGACCAGGTGATCCTGTGCGAGCGCGGGATTCGGACCTTCGAACGCTGGACGCGCAGCACCCTGGACATCTCGGCGGTTCCCCTGCTCAAGCAGGAGAGCCACCTCCCCGTGGTGGTGGACGTCTCCCACGCGGCCGGTCGTCGGGACATCCTGGCCCCCCTGGCCCGAGCCGCCCTGGCCGCAGGAGCCGACGGCCTGATGCTGGAGGTACACTCCAACCCGGCCGTGGCCCTCTCGGACGGCGAGCAGCAGCTCGACCTTCCGGGCTTCGATCGCCTCCTGGAGAGCCTGGGATTACCCGGACCGGGTTGAAGACAGGCAGGATCGGCTCCTCTCCCGCGGAAAGTGGTCACATGTCAACCTGTTGGCGGCGCTGGCACCGATGATCCCGTCCGGAACCCTGGTCGAGTTTCTGCAGAACAAGAGGGTGGTCATGGCGTTGTGCCTGCGTCAGGACAAGCCCGGACGGGTCTTCGTCCGAACCGATGAAGGCCGGGAGGAGAAACTCCTGGAGGACAAGGTCCTGTTCTCGATCACCGGTTTCCTGGACCCCGCCTCGCCGCCTGAACAAATCGACGAGGCCCTGCGCCGCGCCGCCCGCGAGCGTGAGGACCTGGCCAGCACCATTCCCCTGGCCGAACTGTGGGAGCTGCTTTACGAGGACCATGCGACGGAGCCGTTCAGCCTGGCGAGCCTGGCGGAGCTCTACTTCGGCACTGCGGCGGACCCCGTCCAGTCGTCGGGCCTATATCGGGCGCTGGAGTTCGACCGGGTCTTCTTCACCCGCAAGGCGGAGAATTATTTGTTGCGTGGGAAGAACCAGGTGGAGGAGACTCTGCAGCGCCTGCAGGCGGAGGCCAATCGCCTCAGGGAGCGCGAGGTCCTGATTCCCTGGCTTTCCAATCTCTGGCAGAAGCCCTCGCCCAATGGAGGAGCCGCTTTCCCCGAAGGCTTCGAGGATGCCTGTCGCCGGACCTTGACCTGGATTCGGGATGTCTCACTGCAAGGGGTCGAGGCCCGGCGTTTCAAGGACGTGCAGGCCCTGCTCAAGGATGCCGGGATCTCCAGGAAGGACGCTCCCTTCCAGATCATGGTCAAAGCCGGTTTGTGGAGCGAGCATGAAAATCTGCTGCTGCATCGGTTTCGGACCAATATCGACTTCTCGGACGAGTTGATGGCCGAGGCCCGGCGTCTGGCGGATCAAGCCGAGCCCCTAGCTGATCCCTCGCGCCGTGACCTGCGCCACCTGGAATGCTTCACCATCGATGATGTCTTCACAACCGAGATCGACGATGCCCTGAGCCTGGAGGAGCTTCCTGGCGGCGGAATCCGGGTAGGCATCCACATTGCCGACGCGGCGGCCTACGTCGCGCCGGACACGACCCTGGACCTGGAGGCGCGTGCCCGGGCCACGGCGATCTACCTTCCCGATCTGAAGATCCGGATGCTCCCACCTCCCTTGGCTGAAGACGCTTGTAGCCTGATGACCGGGAAGGACCGACCGGCCTTCTCGTTCCTGGTGGAATATGACCCGAACTTCGTCCAGGTCCACGCCGAGATGGTCCCCTCGACGATCCACGTGCGCGAATGGCTCAGCTACGAGTCGGCGGATGAGGCCCTGCAGGCTGGCCGCTGGGAACGCCTGCTGGCCCTGGCTCGGGCCCTGCGCGATGGGCGGCGCGCCGCGGGAGCGGTCACTGTCCCCTTTCCGCGCGTCAACGTCCACGTGGATACTGAAGGCCGGATCTCCATCGAACGCGAGATGGCCAACGCTCCCTCACAAGTGTTGGTCAGCGAAATGGCGGTCCTGGCCAACCGCATCGCGGGTGAGTTTCTGGCCGAAAAAGGTGCCGCTGCATTCTTCCGTAGCCAGGAACCTCCCGACAAGCCCATCGAGGACGCCGAAGAGTATGACCCGGCGCGAGCCTACGCGGCCCGCCGCTTCATGCGCAAGGGAACTTTGGGGATGGCTCCCGCGCGCCATCACGGCCTGGGTCTGGACTACTACACCCAGGTGACCTCTCCGATCCGTCGCTATGGGGATCTGTTGATGCAAAGGCAGATCAAGGCTCTGCTGGCGGGGCAACCCCCGCTCTATGAGCCCGCTCAACTGGAGGAACTCCTGGCCGCCCTGCGCCAGCCCCTCGAGCAATCCGAAGCGCTGGAGAAGGACCGCCGGACCTACTGGATCCTGCGCTATCTGGAAGAACGCCTGTGGCAGGAGACCGACGCGGTGGTGGTGGCCAACCACCCTGACAAGCACATCGTCCAGCTCTGCGATTGTCTTTTCGAGACCGAGTGCGCGCATGTGCCCGGTCACCCGCTCCCCCCCGGCAGCCGCATCCCCGTCCGGATCGAGCTCGTCTGGCCGCGCGACAGCGTGCTCCGAGTCTCGCCGGTCGGCCCCGAAGAAGACCCGGATTGAATCGAAATCGCTAATCCCGTGTAGGATGAGTCAAGAGGAGGGCGACCATGAGCCAACCCTTTCCCTGGCTGGAGACCCTGTTGAACACGAAGAAGATCTCGCGCAAGGACTCCAAGGTTGCGCTGGAGCAGAGTTTACAGACCAACCAGCCTTTGGAGAAGGTCCTGATAGAGAGCGGTCGATTGACTCGGGAGGCCTACCTGGAGGCTCTTTCGGAGGTCACCCAGATCCCCTCCATTGACATGCGGAAGGCCCAGATCCACTACTCCAC
>JAAZKF010000078.1 GCA_012799975.1 Burkholderiales bacterium | reverse complement strand
GGAAACTACGTGAGCACCGCAGAGGTGCGCCTGACGACGCAGACGGGCCCCTCCCACCCACACCCTGGTGTGGGTGGGGTCTCAACGCCTCGACGGCCGAATGCCACGCCAGGCGGCGGATTCAGGGGGAGGGAGGCGGCGTGGACTGGAGAACCCACCCTCGACATAAGAGGAAGGATCCTGTTTCGGAGGCACCTCCATGGGCAAGACATCTCGCCGGAAATCCGATTCCGGCCGGCGCCAGGCCAAGGCTCTTCGGAAGGAGACTGCCCTGCTTCCGTTCCACTTTTTCTTCGGAGCGGCCTGGGTCCTCTTCGGTTTCGTGGCCCTTGGTTATGGATTTCATACCCGCGAACAGGGGGCCCTGGCAGCCGGGGGGGTGGTAACCGTCCTGGGGGGGGTCCTGTTGATCCGGGCGGTGATGGCCTGGCGGCGAGTCCAGGCCAGCCGTAGGACCTGAACCCGCCGCCTGGCGTGAGAACCGAGGCCATCGCGGCGGGTCTGGATGCCAGGAAGGCGTGCGTTTTGAGGAGCGGAGCGTAGTTGGAAACTACGTGAGCACCGCAGAGGTGCGACTGACGACGCAGACGGGTCCCTCCCACCCACACCCTGGTGTGAGTGGGGTCTCAACACCTCGACGGCCGAATGCCACGCCAGGCGGCGGATTCAGGTAGGAAGGCCTGATCCGGAGCTTCGGCGAGCCCCGGCGTTTGGAGGAGAATCCCGGCGCGCCTGCGAAAAACACGAAGGTCCTGTGGACCCCAGACCATGAAGACCGGGGTCGGGCTTGGCCCCGGCAGAGGTGACGGCCCTGTCTTCCAACCAGAAAACCTATATTCTCGACACCAGCGTCCTGCTTCATCGGGCAGAATCGCTCTTCTCCTTCGGGGACAACCAGGTCGTGCTCCCCATCGTCGTCTTGGATGAGATCGACAAGTTCAAGCGTGGGACGACCGAGTTGAACCGCGCCGCCCGCATGGTGATCAAGTCCCTGGACCAGATTCGGGAGCGCGGTGATCTCGACAAGGGGGTCCTTCTGGAGAATGGTGGGACCCTGGTCATCAACATCAATGATCGGGATGCTATCAAGCTCCTGCCCTCGGGTTTCGAGCCTTCCAACGACAACCGGATCCTGGCCACCGCGCTGGCCGTCCAGAAGCACCGCGAGGGGCCGGTAATCCTGGTATCCAAGGACATCAACATGCGGGTCAAGGCCCAGGCCCTGGGTTTGATGGCCGAGGACTACCGCTACGACCAGATCGTCGATATCGACGAGATGTTCACCGGGCATCGGGATATGGTCGTCCCGGAAGACGTGATCGCCGACCTGTATCGGGATCGCTCGCTGCCGCTCGACCGGGTTGGGGAACCGTCTCATCCCCTGGCTCCCAACGAATTCGTCATGCTGACCGGTGGGGGACCTTCCTCCCCGACGGCGCTGACCCGCTTCAACCAGGAGGCGGGGCTCCTCAACCGTCTGCGTGAGGTCCGCTTCGACATCTGGGGCATCCGCCCGCTGAACCGCGAGCAACAGTATGCCTTTGAGGTCCTTCTGGATGACGAGGTGCAACTGGTCACCCTGGCCGGGAAGGCAGGCACCGGAAAGACCATCCTGGCCATCGCCGTCGGTCTGCAGAAGGTAGTCAACGAGAAGGTCTATCGCCGCCTGGCCATCTATCGGCCGGTGATCCCCATGGGGCGCGATATCGGCTTCTTGCCGGGGACAGAGCAGGAGAAGCTCTCTCCCTGGATGCAGCCCATCATGGACAACCTGGAGTTCCTGCTCAACGAGCACGGCGGAGGCAAGAAAGGCAGCACCGGTCGGGCGGAATACCTGTTGGATTCCAACCTCCTGGACATCCGCGCTTTGACCTATATCCGCGGGCGGAGCCTTCCTCAGCAGTTCATCATCATCGACGAGGCCCAGAACCTGACCCCCCACGAGGTCAAGACCATCGTGACCCGGGCCGGAGAAGGCACCAAGGTCGTCTTCACCGGAGACCCCTACCAGATCGACAACCCCTACCTGGATTCGACCTCCAACGGCCTGACCCACCTGGTCGAACGTTTCCGGGACCACGCCATCGCCGCGCACGTCACCTTGTCCAAGGGCGAACGCTCCAAGTTGGCTGAACTGGCGTCGGTGGTCATGGAAGCATAGCCACTCCCCGGGGGAAGGGATCCGCGTCATGCCCTGTCGGGTCTGGGGCCTGTTGGCCCTGCTCTGCGCGCTGGCCTGTGCACCCCACAGGGCGGGTCCGCCCCCAGAGCCGGGGCCGCTTCGCCTCGTGCGTCTGGCTACCTGGAACCTGCACGACCTCTTCGACGCTCGGGACGACCCCTATGACGACGAGGTGCCCACCCCTGAGCGCCTGGAGGCCGACCTGGAGGCCCGGGCCCGGGTCCTGCGGGAGCTCGATGCCGACCTCCTGGCCGTGCAGGAGGTCGAGACCGGCGAACTCCTGCAGGAATTGGCCCGGAGGACGGGCTACCAGCAGGTGGTCCTCCGGGAAGGCAACGATGTCCAGCGCGGCATCGACGTCGGCATCCTGAGCCGGCTCCCTCTGCAGGGCTCACGAACCCACCTGGACGATCGCCTCCCCAGGACCCGCGGAGCACCCCGGGATTCCCGTTTCTCGCGCGACTGCCTGGAAGTCCACGTGGCGGTTCCCGGAGGCCTGGTGTTGCTGATCAACCACTTCAAGAGCCAGGCCTTCGGAGGTCGGCGCTCGGAGGCCCTGCGCCTGGCCCAGGCCGGTAGGGTCCGTGAGATCGCCCTGGAACTGGACCGGTTTCCGCTGGCCATCCTGGGCGACCTCAACGCCGACCCCGACTCACCTTCTCTGGCTCCTTTGAGGAGCCCCCCCTTCCTGGACCCGCTGGAAGCCCTGCCTCCGGCGGGCAGGGTCACCTGGCGGAAGGGATCCCGGGAATCAGCCCTGGACTATATCCTGGTCAACCAGGCCCTGGCCCGCCGGGTCGTTCCCGGGTCGGTGCGAATTCTGGACGGGGTGGCCGTCCAGGCAGCCAGCGACCATCGGCCGGTCATGCTGGACCTGTGGCTTCCTGATTGGGAGGGTCAGGAAGGACCGCCTTCCCAGACGGGCGAAGGCGCCCCCCCATGAGCCTGCGCATTCGCTTCTTCCTGTTCTTCCTGTTCTTCCTGGCCCTGTTCCCGATCCCGGCCCGTTCCGAGGCCGGCCCGAAGACCGGTAATCTACCTGCCCTTCAAGCCGAGGTCCAGCGCCTTCGGGAGCTGGAGTTCCTGCGCCCGGTTCAGTCCCTGGAGATGTCGCTGGAAGAGGCCGGCCAGGAGGTCCGCCAGATGCTGGGACGCGACCTCGAGACTCCTTCTGCCCGGGGACGGGAACTATTCTTGCAATCCCTGGGCCTGCTACCCGAGGGGACCAGCCTGGAATCTTCGCTGGTGGACCTCTTCGGTGAGCAGATCCGGGGCCTGTACGATCCCCGCAAACAGGTCTTCGTGGTGGTCCGGGAGGTGCCGGATAGCCTTCCCTCGTCTGCCATATCTGCTGCCGTAGGCTTGGATCTGGGCGAACTCTATACCCTGCACGAACTGGTCCATGCCCTGCAGGATCAGCATTTCGGTCTTCTCGCCTTGGAGGAAGGCACCCGGGGGAACTTCGACGCTTTGATGGCTCTGCGGGCCCTGTTGGAGGGAGACGCCAACCTGGTCATGTTCCAGGCGGCTTCGCGCCGGATGGGGCTGGACGCCGGGCTCGTGGTCTCCCTGCTGGGATCTGGCCCGCCGCCGGGTCTTCCTGGTCTGGACGCCTATCCACAGTTTCAGGGTGCTCCCCGCTTCCTCCAGGAGTTCCTGACCATGCCCTACTTCCAGGGTATGGGCTTCGTGGCTGCCCTGCATCGGGACGGGGGATGGCCGAGGGTGGGCGCGGCCTTCCGCGAACTGCCCGCCTCGACCGAGCACATCCTGCACCCCGAGAAGTTCTTGCGGGGAGACGACCCACCACTGCGGGTGGATCTCTCGGACCTGCCCGGAAAGTTCGGCTCCTATGCCCTCCTGAGCGAGGATACGGCCGGGGAGTTCCTGATCCGGGTGTGGGGCGAGGAAAATCTGGGAATCGAGAGGGGTCGACAGGCGGCCGCTGGATGGGGAGGGGATTCCTGGAGGGTCTATGAGACCGATCAGGACCGATTCTTCCTGTGGGTCACCGCCTGGGACACCGAAGCGGATGCCCGTGAGTTTGAAGCGCTGGCCCGGAAGGCCCGGGCCGCGCACCCCGACCGGATCGAGCGCAACGGCGCTCGGGTCCTGGTGATTTCAGGCGCCCCTGGAGAACTGGTCCAGGCTATCTCCAGTGCCGCCGGGAAGGCGAAGATCCACCCATGACCGAGAAACACTTCGACACCCTGGTCCCCGATTATATCCAGCGTCTTGACCCCTATGTGGCCGGAAAGCCCATCTGGGAGGTCCAGGAAGAGTTCCACCTGCAGGAGGTCGTCAAACTGGCTTCCAACGAGAATTCGTTGGGCCCCTCTCCGCGGGCCATCCGCGCCCTCCAGGAGAGCCTGGTCGACATCCACCGCTACCCGGACACCGGTGGGCTGCGCCTGCGCCAGGCGCTGGCGGACCTGTACGAGCTGAAGGTCGAGAACGTCATCCTGGGCAGCGGCTCGGAAGGCATCATGTCCTACATCATGCGGACCTTCCTGGACCGCGAGGACGAGGTGCTCACCGCGGATGCCACCTTCGTGGGCTTCCAGGTCATGGCCCGGGCCCGGGCCGTGCCGCCCGTCACGGTCCCCCTGAAGGACTACTGCTTCGATCTGGAGGCCCTGGCCGAGCGGATCACCGAGCGCACCAAGATCATCTATCTGTGCAATCCCAACAACCCGACGGGAACCTTCTTCACCAAGACCGAGTTCGATCGCTTCCTGGACCGGCTGCCGCCGCGAGTCCTGGTGATCCTGGATGAAGCCTATTACGAGTTCGCCTGCGACCAGCCTGACTTCCCCGATTCGATGAAGTATCGTCACGACCAGGTCATCACCCTGCGCACCTTCTCCAAAGCCTATGG
>JAAZKF010000077.1 GCA_012799975.1 Burkholderiales bacterium | reverse complement strand
TGGATCCGCCCGGAGAGGTCCACCAGGTCCATGAAGGTGGCCTTCCCATGCCCGCGACGGCTGGAGATCCGGCCGGCCACGCGAACCAGACCTCCCTCCCCGTCGGGGGGCAGGTGCCCGAATTCCGCCTGGATGCTGGCCGCGGTGGCATTGCGGTCGAACCGCGACCCGAAGGGGTCCTGGCCGGTTCTGGCCAGTGACTCCAGGTGCTCCCGGCGCACCGCCATCTGCTCGGCCAGGCCGGATTCCAGGCTTTCAGTCCGGGTGGGTTCTTCCGCCATGAGTTCTCTCCTTGCAAAGGAAACCGACTCCCGGACGGTTCCGGGAGCCGGGTCGGGGGGGAAAAGGTCGGTTCAGGCCAGCGCCGACTTGATCTCCAGGACCTTCCAGGTGCTGATCCCGCCAGGGGCTTTCACATCGACGGTCTGGCCGACCTGCTTGCCCAGCAGTGCGGCACCGATCGGGGACTCGTTGGAGATGCGTCCGGACTTGGGGTCGGACTCCTTGCTGCCCACCAGGTCTACCGTCATCTTCTCGCCGCTGGCGGTTTCTTCGATGGTGATCCGGGTCATCAGGCCGACCTCGTCGGTGCGGACTTCGTTCTTCTTGATGATCTGCGCCCGGCGCAGAAGTTTCTCGAGTTCCGAGACCTCGCCTTCGACGAAGGCCTGCTCCGCCTTGGCGCTTTCGTATTCGGCGTTTTCCGAGATGTCGCCGAATTCCTTGGCCGTGCGGATGCGCTCGGCGACCTGACCACGCCGGACGGTCTTGAGATAGTTCAGGCGGTCGACGTACTTCCTGTGCCCTTCCTCGGTCAGAAGGGTGGTTTCTTCAGCCATGGGTCTCCTCCAGATGGGTATCGGGGACGCCACTCGGGCGCTCTTCATTCGGGGGGGCGGCGGACGGGTTCAGCTCGACGATTCGAGGCTTGAGGTCCAGCCGATGGATCAGGTCCAGGTAGTCTTCCGGGCGGACCTCCTCCCAGCGTTTGCCCAGGATGGCCAGAAGCACTGCCTCCAGGACGTTGGTCCCAAAGGAGCGCCCCTGGAATTCCGGAGTGGTGGTGATGAGCCAGGCCACCCCGCGGCGGCGGAGACCTTCGAGGTCCTTCGTGGTGACGGTGTTGGTCAGGACCACCTTGCCTGGCAACGAGTCGGGCATCCGGCGGCGGATGAAGTGGAAGTCCCCCGCCAGGATCTCGGCCTCTTCGTAGTAGGGTCGGGTCAGTTCGTCGCTCTCGATGCGGGCCTGCGCCCGGCCGACAGGGTAGATCATGCTGATCGGCAAGCGGGCCACCTCCGGCAGGAGGCGGTTGGCATGGTCGGCCAATTCGTCCAGGCTCTTCAGGGGCTTGTCTACACCCAGGGTGAAGATCAGGTCCCCGTACACCACCCGGGCGCCAGCCTCTTCCAAGGCCTCGGCCATGCCGAAGCGATCCATCGCGCAGACCATGAGGACCTTGCGCCCCTTGAGGGGAATCCGGCCGTCCTGGAGCAGATAGCGGATGGTCTCCCGTTCCAGGGTATTCTTCAGGCCGCTGCCGTCCACCACCGGGGTGGTCTTCACGCAATCCATCATGCGCTGCCCGTCCCGCAGGGTGTAGCGTTGGTCCCGGCTATACAGGTAGACGTCCAGGCCGCCCAGGCCGATGGCGTCCACGGTCCCATCCAGGGCGGCCAGGATATCGCGGGCCTTGCGCATGTCGCCATCCGTTCCCACCCGGCGGATCCGGAAGGGTTCCCCCAGGAAGGTGACCTCGACCTCGTGGTCTCGGTCCGAGGAGCCGATGCTGACGCTGACGATGGTTTTCAAGAGGAGACCACCCGCAGGCCCTTCCGGTTGTCTCGGGCCAGGACCCGGACCTCCTCGATGCGCTCGGTGGTGATCGGTTCGTCGAAGGCGCGGAAGCCTGCCAACCGGAATCCGTGACGGGTGGCCAGGCGTTGGATCTCCTCGACCTTCTCCATCTCCAGGCCGCGTCCGATGCTGAAGTCTTCAAAGCGGCCTTCCAGGGCCAGCGTCATGGTCTCGGCCATGCAGGCCAGGCAGATCCCTTCGGGGAAGCCGAAGTCGAAGTTGAAGCGCGCCTCCCCCGGGGCTTCGACCACGCCCCCCTCCAGGACCAGCACGTCGGGGCGGAGTTGGGCCACCTCGCGGCAGACGTCGTGGGGAACCGCCACGTCGCAGATCACGCACCCGCTCTTGAGGGCTTCGGGGCGCAGGATGCCGCCACCGGAGGTCGTGCAGGTGACGATCACGTCGGCGTCGTGGATCCCGACCTCGATGTCGGTGTCCAGGGCCACGGCAGCCCGCGGAGTCTCGCGCCGGATGGTCTCGGCCAGGACCTGCAGACGCGAGGTGCTTCGGGCCACCAGGTTCAATCTGCCCACGTTCTGACGGGCCAGGATTCGCGAGCATACGCTGCCGATGGATCCGGTGGCACCCACCACCGCCACCGTGGCCCGCGTGATGTCGATGTCCAGGGCCTGCGCTGCAGCCGTGGCTCCCTCGATGGCGGTGGCCACCGTGTAGGAGTTGCCGCTGGTCACCGCGGCCTGGATGGTGTCGGCCACTGTCTTCCCGGCCGAACCGATCACCGAGGTGTAGCCTCCCAGACCGATGATCTGCGCGCCTCGCTCTTCGGCCAGGTGGCAGGCTTCCAGGACCCGGTTCAGCACGAATTGCCGGTCCAGGTTGAGGATTTGATGGGGAAAGAGGGGAACCGTGAAGAAGTCGCCCTCCACCTCCCGGCCGTCCAGGACGGAGCGGATGCCGTGGATGTGGGAGGCGTGGTAGGAAGGTGTCCACTCCAGGACCTTCTCGACCAGGGGAGGGCGCTTCCCCGCCACGTTCGGAAGGTGACGCACGACATCCCGCATCCCCAGGGGATGGATCAAGAACCCGAAACGGTTCACGGGGTGCCGGCCTTCCCTTCCACCCGGTCCTTCATGCCCTTCAGCATCATCTCGGAGTTCTCGCCCACCTTCAAGGTCAGGACATCCCCGATCAGGTTGGCCAGTTCGGGGATGCCGAAGTCGAAGTCCACCGTCAGTACGACCCTGGTGCCTTCGTCCACTGGTTCGAAGCGCCATTCTCCTTCGAACTTGTCCAGGTCGCCCTCCAGCAGGCAATATCGGATCCGGCGCCGGGCATCATCGAAGTGGTCCTCTTCGGTCCAGATGATCTCGGTGCCGTCGATTTCGGTCACCCAGTCGGTCAGGGTCTTGGAACCTTCCCGTCGGGTGACGGTCACGCTCTGGACGTCGGGCATGAAGTCGGGGAACTTCTCCATGTCCTTGGCCAGGAGATAGACCTCGTAGGGGTCACCCTGGATGATGATGCTCTTCTCGACGTAGGGCAAAGGTCAGGCCTCCTGCGCAGAGTTGGTCGACAGGCTGAATGTCTCGCGGGTTCGAAGGATCGAGGCCTCCAGGGCCTCCAAGGCGAGCTCCAGGTCCTGCCTGGAAACGGTCAAGGGAGGCTCGAAGCGGATCACCCGGGGTTGATTCAGGGTATACACGGCGATTACCCGTCGACGGGCCATCTCCGAGATGATGGAACCGCCGAATCGCTCTTCGGTCAACTCCAACCCCAGCATCAGGCCCAGGCCGCGTGCTTCAGCGCAGATGTCGGGGTTCCGGGCCACGAGCTCGCGCAAACGGTCCAGGAACCAGGCTCCCTCGGTGGCGGCTCGTTCGGGCAGGCGATCCTTACGCAGGACCTGCAGGGTAGCCAGACCCGCGGCGCAGGCCAGGGGGCTTCCGCCAAAGGTGGAGGTGTGGATCAGGGGACGTCCCCGGAAGGCCTTCCAGACCTCCGGGGTTCCCAGGATGGCGCCGATGGGCATCACCCCGCCGCCCAGGGCCTTGGCCAGGACCAGCAGGTCGGGTTCCACCTCCCAGTGTTGGACGGCAAACATCCTGCCAGTGCGGCCCAGACCCGTCTGGACCTCGTCGGCTACCATCAGGGCCTTTTTGCGTGTACAGATTTCCCGGACTCCCTGCAGGTAGCCGTCAGGAGCCAGATGGATGCCGCCTTCTCCCTGGATCGGTTCCAGGATGACCCCGGCAGTATCGGAATCCACGACCTGGTCGAGAGCCTTCAGGTCGCCGAAAGGGACGTGCTTCACGCCCGGCATCAGGGGTTGGAAGGGCTCGCGGTAGCCAGGGCGGCCCGAGACGGCCAGCCCCCCCGTGGACTTGCCGTGGAAGGCCCCGTGGGTGGCCACGAAGTTCGTCCGCCCGGTGGCCAGCCGAGCCAGTTTCAGGGCGCCTTCCACGGCCTCGGTGCCGCTGTTGCAGAAGAATGAGTACTGCAGGTCCCCGGGAGCGATTTCGGCCAGGGCTGCGGCCAGACGGGCCATGACCGGGTTCAGGAAGACCTTGGCCGACATCGGCATTTTGTATAGTTGGTCGGCAACGGCCTGGACCACCTCGGGGTGTCGATGTCCCAGGCTGAACATGCCGTAGCCCCCAGCCATGTCCAGGTATTCGACGCCTTCGTGGTCCCAGACCCGGGAGCCTTCGGCCTGATCCTCGAGGGTGCCCAGTCCGGAGATCCGGATCACCCGGGCCAGATCCGGGTTTACGTAGTCGCGGTACAGTCTGGTGATCTCGTGAACCGCTTGCTTCCCGGTGGACATACAGGCCTCCTCTCCAGGGGGGCCTCTCCCAGGAGGCCCGAAGTTCAAACAAAAAAACGGGTAGGCGGGTTTCCGGTCGCCCTGCCCCGACAAAGGAGACTGAAACTTCGACGATCCCGGGGCGAATCCTTTGCTGACGGGGCGTGCCGGTCCTTGTCCACGACCCTGCCGGTGACTTGGACGCGAATCCTTTGCTGACGGGGCGTGCCGACTTGAAGATGCAGGCATTTTTTTTGTTGGCCCGGGCCTTGACCTTTTACAAGACGGTCGTGATACAACTCACAATAAACAGTACTTGGAGGGCTCTGACGTGATCGGACAAGCAAACGCTGCTGCGCAATTCCACTTGCACCAGATGAGCATGATGCAACAGAGGCAGTTGATGCCGGGTGGGTTCGGCATGCTGGGTGGAACGCCGGGCTTCGGTCCAGTCGGGCTCGACACCTACGGTGGCTCGATGTTCGGGATGAACCCGATGATGAGTTCGGGGGTTCCCTTCGGCGGCGTGGGGATGAACGTCGGATTCAGCGTGGGGATCTCGATGGGCTTCGGCTCCTTCCAGCCGTCGGGCTTCGGCGGCGGTATGATGGGCGGCTTCGGTTGTTGTCAGCCGATGGGTGGAATGAACCCCCAGATGCTGATGATGATGTTCATGATGATGATGATGCGGAATGGTCAGGGCTCGTCGGGGGCCGGGATGATGAATCCCTGGTACGGTGCGAACCCTGGTTTTGGGATGGGACAGGGCAACGGCGCAGGGGCCTTTGCCGGCGTCAATGTGAATCCCAACAACGTGAAGATCACCGAAGGCAATCCCGAGAAGTGGTACTTCAAGCACGGCGAGCACAAGGTCACCGACTGGAAGAACGCTGAAGGCAAGAAGATCGGAACCATCGACGAGGGCGGCGACACCCGGATTTACTACAACTCCGAGACCCAGACGGGCTACATCTACAAGAAGGTGGAGGCCAACTCGTCGGTCAAGGGCCCGGATGGCACCGCCTCCTCCAGCGCCACCGGCTGGCAGCTCGTCGAGATCCGTGAGAAGTGGGGCGGCAAGTCGGCCAGCCCGATCATGCTGGACCTGGACGGGAGCGGGACTCCTGACGTCCAGAACGGCGAGTGGAGGCCTCACGCCGAGCAGGGCGACCTGGGTGGGCACAAGGTGATGTTCGACCTGGATGGCGACGGGCGCAAGGAACTCACCGAGTGGACCGGCGGCAAGGATGGCCTGCTGTTGAAACTCTCCCCCGAGCAGATCGCGACCTACCAGAAGACCGGGCGTCTCGAAGTCTCGGGCCGCGAGCTCTACGGCGACCAGGGTGGCAAGTTCGCCGACGGTTACGAGAAGATGCGGGTCCTCTCGGATGCCAACCAGGACGGCGTGCTTTCCGGAGACGAGCTGAAAAACCACTTCGTGTGGCAGGATACCAACAGGGATGGCCTGGTTGACGCCGGTGAGCTGACGGCGGTCCAGGACAAGAACATCACCTCCATCCGAGCCACGCACGATGGCCAGTATCAGTCGGCCTTCACGATGAATGGCCAGGAACACAAGACCTGGGATTGGTGGCCGACAGTCTGGGACCGCTGATCCGGGTTCCGGGGGGGGAAACGCCCAGGTCCGGAGCCGGGGAGGACCCCCGGGCTCCGGATTCTTCTTGCCAGGAGGAACGGGGAACCCGGAACGGGCATCACGCAGGCTGCTAGCCCAGGCTGGATTGGAGGAAGGCTCCGGTGTTCGGAGAAAATCTGCCCACCGTGGATGAACAGCACGACATTTCCGGCCTGAGTCCGGATTTTCCGGGGAGCGGCACGGATTCCGCCGTAGAGGCCTACGAACAGGCCATCACCCATGCCACCCAGGGCCATCACGAGGAAGCCCTGCCCTTGTATGAGCAGGCTCTGGCGGCCTTCCAGGAGAACGCCCGCTTCCATGCCTTCTTCGGCGTGACCTTGCAGCGCCTGGAACTGCACGCACGGGCTGTGGAGCACTTCCAGCAGGCCGTGGCCCTCGAACCCCAGAACCCCGAGCTGCATGCGCAACTGGGCAACAGTCTTTATGTTCTGGGCCAGCACGAAGCCGCCTCCGCTTGCCTGAGGCGGGCCCTGGAACTGAACCCGCGCAACGCCTCCTGCTACTACAGTCTGGCCCGGATGCAGATGAGCCTCCCCGAAGGTTTGGACGAGGCCATCGGCTTGTTGACCAAGGCCGTCGAGTTGGACCCCGACCGTCCCGAGTATTCATACCGTCTGGGTGTCGCACTCTATCAGAAGCGTGACCTAGAACAGGCCTTGAGGCGATTCCGCTCGGCGCACCTGTTGGATCCCCTGAACCACGAGTTCCTCTTCGCCATGGGCACCTTGTTGTCCAAGCAGGGGCGTTGGGAGGATGCCGCCGAGTGTCTGCGTCAGGCTCTGGTCTTGAACCCCGAGCACAGCGATTCGTGGGGGCGTCTGGGGGGGGTCTACTTCGCCCTGGACGCGGGAAACCTGGCCGTCGAGGCCCTGCGCAAGGCCATCTCGTTGGACTCGGACAACCCGTCCTACTACGCCCTCCTGGCCGGAGTCTACTTCCAGGAAGATGATTACGAACAAGCTCGGGTCGCCTTGAAGACGGCCATCGTGCTGGAACCGGGCAACGCGCAGCATCGTTATAACCTGGGCTTTGCCCATCTGGCCCTGGCTGAATTCCAGGAGGCGGCAGAGGCTTTTACCCATGCCACGCGACTGGACCCCCAGGTCGCCGAGGCCCACCACAATCTGGCCTTGTCCCTGTGGATGTTGGACCGTCAACTCGAGGCCCGACAGGCCCTGGACCGGGCTCTGGCATTGAAACCCGATTCCCCGGACTTTCTGCGGACTCGCGAGGAATTCGCATCCTCGCAGACCTCTAAATAAACCGGCACAGGAGGCTGAAGATGGCTTTGGACCTGGACAACGGCTTGACCTTGCGACTTCGCCTGGAGCAGGACCTGACCTTGACCTACCAGGCCCAGACCCACGTCGTTCAGGAGATCATCGACAAGGGTGCCTTGCTGGGGCGCAACGAGCAGAAATGGGCGACCCGGATCCATCAGCGGGTTCTCCGACTGGAGGGCGATACTGGCCACATGGTCACCCTCTCCGAGCCGGACGGACCTCCCCCTGATATCCTGGTCCCCGGAATTCAGGTGCGCCGCCAGGTCATGTACGCGCAGATGGATTCCCTGGGCAACCTTCTGGAGGTTTCGGGCGGGGTCCGAGGCAGCACCTACTCCTTCCCGGAAGAGCCGGTCAAGAAGGGGACGGCCTGGGAAGCTCAGTCCGAGGTTCAGTTCCCGGGCATGGTGGCTCCCGTACCTTCAACCAACTTCTTTGCGGTGTCTGGAGTCGAGGAGGTCCAAGGGTTCCAGTGCATCAGGATCGAGATGTCGACCTCCGAGGTCTCTTTCGACATGCCTTTGCCGGATGGCCAGCAAATCGCCAAGGTCCTGCTGGAAAACAAGGGAACCCTGTTTTTTGCTCCCGAGGAAGGTCTGTTGGTTCGTATGGAGCTGCGGACCCGGTCGATTCCCAAGATCCAGGACTACACCTTCGACACCACCACCACGCTGACCCAGGAGTTGGTGAACTGGGAAGCTCCTTCCAGGCAGGGCTGAGCCATGAGCATGCACGGCGCCCTGGACCTCTATGAGCGAGGCTTGAATCTGCTGGAAGCAGGCGACCTGGAGGCCGCCGCCGAGGTCCTCCAGCAGGTGGTCGAGCACTTTCCGGATCATGCGTCGGCTCATACCAACCTGGGTCTGGCCTGGCATGCCCTGGGTCGATTGGGTCAGGCCATCGCCGCCTATCGCCGGGGGATAGAATGCGATCCCGAGGCTCCGGCCGCCTATCTGCACCTGGCCAATGCCTACGGTCGGATGGGGCGTTACTCCGAGGCGACCGAGCTCTTCGAAAAGGCCATCGAGTTCAATCCGACCTACGCTTACGCCCACCTGGGTCTGGCCTCGGCCTGGGACCGTCTGGGGAGGGCCGAGGAAGCCCTGGCCGCCTACAACCGTGCTTTGGAACTGGACCTCGAGGAACGCGAAGCAGCGGCCGTGCGCCGCCGAATCGAGGTCTTGTTGGGACAGGGCTGATCCCTGGATCGCGTTCGAGGGAGTTCGCCCTTAAACTTTAATGCCCCGCGCATCGCGCGGGGCATTAAAGTGTTCTGGATGTTACCAGGTCGGACCCCCAGGGTCAGGGCCTTGTTCCCTGGCCGGCGACCCAGGCCGATTCTGTTTCAGACCACCCGTAGGACACCTTGCCTTGGGGCTCGATCAGGATGATGCTGTCGAAGTGGAGTTTGCCCTTATCATCCTTCATCACCACCAGCTCGGCTGCTTGCTCCTGACCATTTACCTGCGCTTTGGCGGCGAACCGCAGGCTGAAGTCCGGTTCAGGGCCGAGGGGAATGGGGTCGCTGATCCTGACCGGAACAGTTCCCTTCTCCGACTTGAACTGCAGGAATCCATCCTTGCTGCGCCGGCCGTAGACCTGCATGGCCTGGGCCTGAACAACTCTCGCATCGACATCCTGCCAGTGAGCCTGAACCTTGCGGACGAATAACACGGCGCTGTCGGTGGTGTCGGCGGGCGCATCGTCGATGGCGCAACCTTCCTGCTGATTAGCTACCTCGGCCGGAGAGGCCTGCTGTTCCGGTGGAGGTGGTTGTCCGGGATCTGC
>JAAZKF010000076.1 GCA_012799975.1 Burkholderiales bacterium | reverse complement strand
GGGTCCGAATCCGCCTGCTGGAGAGGGGAGAGGAGTGTCGCCTCTTCCTGGAAGGCGTCCCCGGGGTCCGCTCGGTGGCCTGGCAGGAGGAAGAACTGGTCCTGGAATTCGCAGGGGAGGACCGGGAACTGGCGGCCCTGAACCGCCTGCTCCTGGAAAAGGGTTACCCGGTCTTCCGCTTCGCAGACGAGGCCTGGGACCTCCAGGAGGTCTATCTCCGCATGACCGAAGGTCTCGACCTGGAGTAGGAGTGGAACCCGGCATCCTTCTGGCAGGGCGCTATCGGGTCGAACGTCTTCTGGGTGAGGGCGCTTCGAGCCGGGTCTGGTTGGCTCGGGATACCCGCGAGCGGGGGCATGTCTGGGCCGTCAAGGAACTCGACTTCCGAGCCATCTCTCCGGTAGACCGATCCGAAGCCCTGGACCTCTTTGAGCGGGAGGCCAGAATCCTGCTTCGCCTGCGCCATCCTTCGCTGCCTCGGGTCATCCATCGCTTCACCCAGGATGGTCGCGAATTCCTGGTGATGGAAAGGGTCGAGGGGCCGACCTTGGCGGATATCCTGCGCCAGCGGGGCGAACCCTTGGAAGAACCCCTGGTGGCCTCATGGGGTGTGCAGATCTGTGAGGCCCTGGGTTATCTACACAGCCTGAGACCGCCAGTGGTCTACCGCGACCTCAAACCAGCCAACGTGATGGTTTCGGTCCGTGGTCCCCTCAAACTGGTCGATTTCGGGATCGCGCGCCCCATGCGTCACGGCCGGCCTGGAGACACCACGGCCTACGGGACGCCGGGTTATGCTCCACCCGAGCAATATCAGGGCCGTGCGGAGACGCGCTCGGACCTGTATGCGCTCGGTGCCACCCTCTTCGAACTCCTCACTGCCCGGGACCCCCAGCCCTTTGGTTTCGCCTTTCCCCCAGCTCGGGACCTCAACCCGGAGCTCTCCCTGGAGATGGAGGACCTGCTGAATCGCTGTCTGCAGACGGACCCCGCCCGTCGCCCCGAGTCGGCTGCCGTGATGAGGGAGGAACTGGAGGCGCGTACCCGACAGAAACGCCACTGGCTGGCGCGCCTGCTGCTCCGCCGACCTCGTCGGAAGCCGGGCCGCGACTCGAGACGCTGAAGGCTGGTCTTCTTGGGAAGCGAGCACCGGACCGACAGGAAACCTTGGGAAGGACCGGGGCAGGAGGGTCCCGAACGCGCCTCGATGCGTTCAGTCTCCTTCAGGAATATTTTTGCGTTGCTGGCCGGGCTTGCCCTCTTCTCTGCTTCGGGATGCGCCGCCCCCCAGGCAACCCACCACAGCAGGCAGATCGGCCGCTTCTATGGGGAAGGGATCTCCTTCAGCGTCCCCCTGCTCTCCTTGGCCGAGAAGCCAGGGGGCGAGGACCGCTATTGGGATCTGCGTCAAGGTATCGACCAGGCCGTGGTCGTGGCCTTCAAACCCTTGGCTCCGGAGAGCGGCGGCTTTCGCGAGAATATGGTGCTGACGGTCCAGGACCTCGAAAGGGATCTCAGCCCTGGCGAGTTCCGCCAGGGGCAACTGGCCGAGTTGCGTAGCACCGGCGCCCTGGTCGGAACTCCCGAGGAAGGGGAGGATGCGGCGGGCCCGTGGCTTGGCTTCTCCCACCGGCAGGAGGGGCGCAACGTGGTTTGTCGCGCCTGGTTCTTCACCCGTCCCGCCACTCCGGAGGGACCCGCCCGAGGCTTCGTGATGCTGGGAAGCGCACCCGAGGGGCCGAACCTGGCCGCTGAGATCGCGGAATTCTCCCGCATCGCTTCCACGGTGCGCTTTGGTCGACCACCCACCGGCTTCCTTTTGATGGGGCAGGCCGTGGATCAGGTCCTGGCCGGGTTGGCGGCGCAGAGCGAGCCCGCGGCCGAAGCCCCTCCGCCGAATGCCACGTCAGGTGCGGATTCAGGGGGAAGAGAGGCCCTTGACACCGTGGGCCCGGGAACGTAAAATCACCTTCGTCTGGCGGGGTAGCTCAGAGGTAGAGCAGGGGACTCATAAGCCCTTGGTCGCGAGTTCGACTCTCGCCCCCGCCACCAAGAAAGCCCCTGGGAAACCGGGGCTTTCTTGTCTGCCCGGGCAGAAGAGCCTCGGTCGACCTCGCGCCCCCCGTGCAGGAGCTTCCCATGACTCGAGCCACCTCGGGATTCGAGGACCATCCCGAGCCCCAACCTTCCGACCAGCAAGGGACGAAGCTTCCGGCGCTGAGCCCCCTGGCCGAGCGACTCCGACTACACCTGCACCAGACCTCCCTGATCCCCGCAGGTTCACATTGCCTGGTGGCCCTCTCGGGCGGTGGAGACTCGGTGGCCCTGCTCCTGCTGCTGATGGAGCTCCGGCCTTGGTTGGGCCTCTCCCTGGCCGCCGCACACCTCGATCACGGCCTGCGCCAGGAATCCGGCGCCGATAGGGATTTCGTGCGGGACCTTTGCCGCCGGCTCCGCATCCCGCTCACCTGCACCCGAGCCGATATCCGGGCGCTGGCTATTTCTCGCAACCTCTCGATCGAGGTGGCGGGCAGGAAGGCCCGCTACCGTTTCCTCCGACGCACCGCTCTCCGTTCGGGATGCCAGGTGATCCTGACCGGCCACACCGCGGACGACCAGGCCGAAACGATCCTGCTGCGTCTGGTGTCGGGGACGGGACTGCGGGGCCTGGCAGGAATTCAGGCGCGGCGTCGGGACGGGGTGGTCCGCCCACTCCTCCCCTTCACGCGTCAGGAACTGCGCGACTGGTTGACCCAGGCGGGCCATTCCTGGCGGGAAGACCCCACCAATCAGGTGGCCAACGCCCCTCGGACCCGG
>JAAZKF010000075.1 GCA_012799975.1 Burkholderiales bacterium | reverse complement strand
TGGGAGGACATCGACCGACAACTGGAGGCCGGCATCCCCGTCCCCATCGGCATCCTGCACCATGGCCCGGTGACAGCTCCGACCGGCGGCGGTCACTGGATCCTGGTGGTCGGCCGCGACGCCAAGCGAGAGTCCGTCTTGGTCCACGACCCGGCGGGAGAGCTCGACCTGGTGGCCGGCGGCTATCCCTCCTACGGGGCCGGCCGCTACGTCACCTACTCCCGGCGCAATCTGGGGGCCAGGTGGATGGCCGAGGGGCCTGGCTCCGGCTGGGGCATCCTGGCTGAACGGCCATGAGCTCGCGCCTCCAGGAGGCCGTAGACCGGGCCCTCTCGGGTCTCTGGTCTGGCATGTCCGCCGAGACCATCCTGATCGACTTGTTGCGGGTCATCCGCGAGGAGACCCAGCGCCCGGTGGACGCCGGGCAGGAGGAGTGACATGAAGACCATCCTGGACAGCATTCGCATCGTCTACACCCTGGTCGTGACTCTGGCCATCGGCGTCGAGGGAAGCGGCGCCGGCCCCGAAAAGAAGGCCTCCGTGGTGGCCCAGGTCCTGGCCATCCTGGACGAGCCCGGCGGCATCGAGGTCCCCGACTGGCTGCGCGGCATCCTGCCCAGCGTCCTGCCCTTCCTGGTTGACCTGGTCGTGGCCCAGCTCAACCGCCTGGGTTTTCTCGACTCCTCCAGCGCATCCTGACCGACGCCGCGCTCCGGGCCGTCCCGATTCATCTCGGGTCGCCTGGGGTGCTGCTGGACGGGAGCCTGGAGGGCAGCCAGCGCAACTGGGTGCGCAGCAAGGCGCGCGGCGACGGCATGCCCCTGGACTGGGGCCGATGGTCCCGGACCGTCATCGAGGACCTCACCATCACCTGACAAAAAGCCCCTCTCCCCTGACCGGGAGGGGGGCTTTTTTGCGTGGTGCCGGTTGCGACGCCGGAGCCCGGCGGGCGCTGGAAGAGACCCCGGTCTTTGCCATCGGCTCGCGCCATGCGCACCTCCAGGAGGATCCGGGAGGCCAGCGCCGAAACCTGTGCCTGTCGTGGTTTAGGGTCTGGGCGCTCGGGGACTCCCCGGGCGCCTTTTTTTTCGCGGAACGCCGAACACCTGTGGCAAAGGTGCAGGCTGAAGCCCCGCCGAACTCCTCCACATGATTGAAGCAGGCTCAAGCCTCGCCCCGCTCCTCATCGGAGACGTGGGCGGACAGGAACCACTACCAGGCACCCACCACGGCACTTGCTACGTCTGCGGGCGACAGACGGAACACGGGTGGGCAGAGGCCCCGAGCGACAATTTCACCGCGTGGTCTCAGATTTACCGGGGCAGCGTCATGTGCGAGCGGTGTCGACCGATTTTCAAGGACCGCCGTTTCCGCCAGCGCTCCTGGGTCGCCACTACGACGGGCGTCCAGTTCGCCGACTCGGAGCATCGGACGCTCCTCTGGGACACCCTGCGCGAGCCTCCAGACCCGCCGTTCTGCGTCTACGTCACCGCCGGCGGGCAGAAGCAGGGATGGATTTCCCTGGGCATCTACCTGTCCACGTCGCGCGAGAGATACTGGGTCGGCACCGACTGGACCGACCGCCCCGTCCTCATCGAGCGTGCCTGGGTCCACGACCAGGCCGAGTTGATTGACCGGATGCGCGAGCGCAAGATGCCCAAGCAGGTCCTGTTGGACGGCCAGTTCTCCTCGGGGGCCTGGGACCGCGCCATGCGCGAGGAGTGGACCGACGATATCGAGGCGGTGCTCGCCCGCGTGGGCGACCCGCGCTGGGAGGTGGTAGTCCGTGCTCACCCCTGAGGTCCGAGAGCGGTGGACCGACCTGCTCGCGCACATCTACTGTGCGATCCGCTGGAGCAAAATCAACACCCGCCACAACGCCTGGGACATCTGGAACCACAGGGTCCGGGCGGCGGCGACACGTGGCAGCCTGGGCGAGTTCTCCTCGCGCCTGGCCAACCATTTCGGCCTGCAGTCCTTGCCCGAGGAGGCGGTGGTCATCATCGACGCCCTCGAGCCTCACACAGGCGACCTGCTGGACCTGACATACCGGGAGCACATCCCGGTCAGCATGCGCGCAGTGGCGCGCGCCAAAGCCTGGAAGACCGCCAAGTGGGGGCCATACGAGGCCCCAGACCCGTTCGCCGAGGAGGATAACCATGAGCAGCATCCAGAGACACGAGGGGATGATCGTCGCCCTGTCGCCAATCCAGCACGGAGGCGACGAAAAGACCGGATCGACGCCAGTCCTTCGCTCTTTGACCCACTGGGATAGCGCGGCCGCCCGCCACGTCAGGCTCCCGTTCTTCTCGGGCAACGCCATCCGAGGCATTCTGCGTCGCCTCCTGATGCGCGACATGTGCGAGCGCCTGGGTTACGAGGTGCGCAGTCCCAAGATGCATCACGCCCTGTTCACTGGCGGGGTCCTGGAGGGCACCGACGAGGCCGCCGGGTTCATCGACCTGGCGTTCCGTGTCGCGATCCGCGACACCATCCCGCCCCTGGCCCTGCTTGGGAGCGCCGTCGGCAACCAGATGATCCAGGGCTGCCTGCGGGTAGACCATGCCATGCCCATCTGCCGGGAGTATGCGGCCCTCCTGGGACACGTCGACGACCCGCGCAAGGAACAGAGCATCCGCACGTTCACGGATGTTTCATTCGCGACTCGTCGTGACGACCTGCGCGCTGAGCGCGGGGCCGACGAGCAGGCGCAGCAGATGAAGATCGAGTTCGAATCCTTCATCTCGGGGACGGCGTTCGCCCACTCCTTCACCCTCGCCTGGGCGTCGCCTATCGAGGCATCCTGCCTGGGACGTGGCATCGCCCTGCTGGCGGAACTCCCCTACATCGGCGGAAAGTCCTCGTCCGGTTACGGCCGGGTCGCCTACCACTACCCGACCGCGCCGAGCCCGGATGCCTACCTCGCATACCTGGACGAGCACCGGGAGAAGGTGGTGACGGTCCTGGACGACCTCGCTCTGCGCCTCGACGGCAAGCGGAAGGCGGCGTGACGTGCGTGACGAGGCGAGGCCCTTCCGCGTCGAGGTCAGGCTGGCAGCGCCGGTCAGCCTGAACCATCCCTGGCTGCACCTGGATGGCATCCTGGCGCACCTGGCAGTGAACCGAGTGGCCGGCAGGGCGCAGTACAGCCGGCCAACCAAGGCCGTCCAGTCCTACTCGGCCCGCGACCTCGGCCCATACGCCCATGCCCTGACCAGGACCCCAGTGGCGCAGGGGAGCATCAGCTATTTCGGGCCGGAGGAGAAGCTGTGCAGCCTCCAGTTCTTCAAACGGTTCGAGGAGCGCGGGTTCCCCGCGCGGAGGAAGATCGCGATGGGGTTCGGCCACTATCGCGCCTGGATGATGCGCGTGGTCTACGTGCCCGCCGAATGGGCCGTGTTCTACGGGCGCGGCGACGTGGGTCTGGTGCGCGACCTGCTCGACGACCTCACCCACCTGGGCAACAAGACCCGGGCCGGGTGGGGGCGCGTGGCCTCGGTCTCCGTGGAGGAGATCGCCGAGAATCGCTCCCTGGTCTGGGAGGGGCGGGCCATGCGGCCGTTGCCGGTGCGCATCCTGCGACGGTGGAGCGACGCCCTGCCGATGGCCGCCCAGGCTCCCTACTGGGACCCGAGCAACGTCGAGATGTGCGCCCCCCCAGGCGCTGAGGTGGAGTTGATGTCGGCCCGAGAGGCGCGCCGGGTCGGGGCCGTTGCGCATGGATGAGACCTGGCGCGAGGCCTTCCTTTCTCACGCCCGCACCCGCGACTACTGGCGCCGGGTCCGGGAGGCGGAGGACGTCATCCGGGGAGTCCTGGACTCGAGCCAGCGCCCCTACGTGGCGTTCTCTGGTGGCAAGGATTCGACCGTCATGGCGCATCTGGTGCTCGACCAGCGCCCCGGCGTCCTGGTCTGGCATGCCTGGAGTATATGGCGCCCGCCCGAGGTGGAGGCCGAAATTGACGGCATCGCCAAGGCCCTGGGCGTCCAGCGCTACCGCGTGGTCCGTGGCCTCGGCGGCCGGCTGCACGGGCAGCATGTCCCGCGACTGCTCGAGGAGGGGCATGACCGGGTCTTCGTGGGGCTGCGCTCGGAGGAGTCCGGCAAGCGCCGGCGTCGCATCGCCCGCCGGCTCTACATCACCGACATCCCCGAGTCATGGCCCCTGGCGTCCTGGACCTGGATGGACGTCTGGGCCTACATCGTGACGCACGACCTGCCATACCTGAGCGCCTACGACCAGATGGCCCCGCTTGTCGGCTGGGACCAGGCGCGAACCTCGACGTTTTTCGATCCTACCGCCGTCCACGGCGACGCGAGCGTGGACGGCGTCCTGTTCTGGCGTCTGCGCCACCAGGTCGGGCAACAGAGAGGAGGAGCCTGTGGCTAACATCTACTGCGCGGTCATCACCATCCCGGAGCGGAGGTCCTACCGGGAGCGCACCGTGGCCGACCTGGAGTCACACGGACTCTATCCGACCCAGAACGGGGAACCTACAGCCTCCCTGCCCCCGGTAGGGGCGGGCAAGTAGGCCTGCCACACCCCCGACAGGCCCGAGACGCCCGTAACCCGGACGGCAGTTGCACGGCGCCCGTGGGCGCGGCGCGCCCACCGCTGGGCGGCCTCGTTGTGATTGTCGGTGCGGGGCCGACACAAAACCTCTCCAGCTCCGTCCTTTTCGCGGATCGTCAACATTTTCGTCCTCCGTGCCCCGGCCCCGTCTCGGGCCTGCGGGCGGCTTCCTGCGACGCCTCACGGCGTTTCGCCCGGGGGCCACCCGGGCTCATCAGGCAGGGCTACAGGCCCCGGATGGCCCGCAGGGCATTGGCGGGGAGCATGTCTCCGTTGCTGACCGCGTAACCAACGGCGTCGCGGTATCCTCCCAACTCGACCTCGATCTCGGCGGAAGCCTGCTCGGGGGTGATTCCCAGGTCGCGCAAGTCGGCTGCCGCATCGGCCCGGAAGGTCCGGGCGCTCAGCCACTCCCGGACTTCTTCCGGCGCGAACCCGGCCTCGAACCACTCCCGAGCGGTCCCGGCGACGTTGCCACCGTGCGCCCACTCGCCCTCGGCCCGCAGGGCCTCAGCGGTCTTGCGCAGCGCCAGGTTGCGCTCGATGTCCTCGGCCTCGACCTCCTCGCCGCGCTGGCGAAGCTCGGCAGCCACCAGGGCGGCCTGCGCGTCGTCGCCAGCCTGGAAGGCCTCAGATGCCAGGTCGCGCAAGTCGCTGACGGTCCAGGTGGGGCTGCTCAGGCTGATGGTGCTCTTCATCGTCGTCTCTCCTTGGTCGTCGGCCGCTTGTCCGGCCCGCCCGACGTCTATATTATAGCAGACTGCTAGCAGAGTGTCAACACTATGCTTGCAGTTTATTTCCCGGCCTGCTATCATGTAGACATGGCCCGCAGCATCAACCCCCACAAGCCGGACTGCCGGTGCGTCGCCTGCACCAATCGCGGGCGCGGCAAGACTGTGACGCTCGGCGTCCGCGTCCCGCCGGAACTCGCCGCTTGGGTCCGCGAACAGGGCGGCGTGGCCTGGGTCCGCGCCCTCATCGAGCGCGAGCGCGCCGCTCAGGACTAGCGCCTGGCGCACCTGTAGGAGGGCCAGCCTGGAGCGCCCCACCTACCCCGCGCGCGTCTCCTCTCCCTCGCCGCAGCCCCCCGTCGGCGTCTCTAGCAGGGATCGCAGTCCCTCCTCTATCTGCGCGAGTCTGGCGCTCGTCCGAGCCGCCTCCGCCCGGGACTCCATCTGTGCATGCGCCAGGGCCATCAGCGCCTGACTCATCTCCGCCTGCGCCGCCAGCATCTCCTTCAGGCGGTGTTTCAGTCTGTCCATTTGGCTTACCTGCGCTTAGGCTAACACCATCCCTGGCCTTCTTGACACTAACCTCTGCTTAGGTGTATAACCTGAGTAGGACTTAGAGAAAGGAGGCCCAACATGAGCGACTCGGTCCCAAGCCTGAAGCGCTTGCGTGAGTCTAAGGGGCTGACACAGAAGGCTCTGGCTGACGCAGTGGGGCTCTCTGAGCACGCGATATATCTGTTCGAGTCGGGCCGCACAGACCCCAGCCTCGACACATTGAAGCGCCTGGCGCAGGCCCTCGGCGTGCAGCCGGGCGCCCTGCTCGACGAGCCGTCCCCGGCCGAGGGGGCGGCATGAAGGCCCGCAAGCTCACCGCCCTGACCGACCTGGACAGACGACGGCGCTTGCGCCGGATGCGCACCACCCTGAGGCGACCCGGCGTCTGGGTTACCACGTTCCGGCGCAAGCTCTACCCGCCAACGACCGAGAGGAGCACGCACTGATGCACGACCTGGCACCCCCCCGCAACTGGCCCGCCTGGGTCCTGGCCTGGGTCGCCGCGATGGTGCTCTGGATGCCCGCGATGCGCGGCCTGGCCTGGGTGGTCCTCTGGACCGCCTACGCCACCGGCACCAGTTCTGAGCCGCCCCCGGCCTACACGGCTTGGGCGCCCTGACACGACACGAGAGGAGACGAGAGAGATGATCGACCTGATCGACCTGACAGAGAGCATCAACGCCACCCCGGTCCCGACGCGGGCCGACACCATCACCCAGGCTGAGGCCGAAAATTGGCCGCAGCCGGCGCAAGAGCTGCTGTGCCGTAGCACAGCGCAAGAACGACACCAATCCCGCGTGGCTCGATGCTTCCAGGTAGCCCGGGCCGTGGCCCTCGCCATCGACCCGCAGGAGCAGAGGGACGGTGAAATTGCCCACCTGCTCTGCCTGGCGGGCTGGCAGGGAGTCGGCGGTCCTTTGGGCCTGGGTGCTGAGGCCCCCGGAGGAACCCGGACGAGCCAGCGCATCTGGCCGTGGAGGAGTCACGTGTGCGGCAAAGGCCGCGCTAATGCCAGCGATGGCCCGGCTTGGTGCCAGGCCCTGTATGGCGCCCAGACCCAAGTGGCCCACGAGGTAACGGGGGACTACTATGTGCCCTCGGGTTACGTTGCCGCCTTCGAGGTCGTCCTGGAGTGGGCGGGGGAGGACCCTGAGAGGACCGCCTGGGCGGCTGAGTTGCAGCAGCACCTGCAGGCTATCGCGGGACGCCGGGTCCTGAATGCCTGGGACCCGTGGAGGGCGCTGTGGGCGGAGGTCTACTCTGCATGCGTCTCCCCATTTGGGGCAACGGCACCCATGCCTGTCCAGGATGCCCAAGCTCTCCGCATCCGTCTTCGGCGCGCCGAGGAATAGAAAAAAGGCCCCAGGGAGAGCGCCCCGGGGCCAGAGAGAGGAGACGAGGCAAGCCTCGACTCCTCAAGCGTAACACACGATAGGAGGACGGGCAAATGAGTCTACTAGTTGGATGGATGCGAGCCCGCCTGGAGCATCGACTGGCCCGCGACGGCGTGGCCCGACTGAACAAAAAGAGGCCCCAGGGAGAGCGCCCCGGGGCCAGAGAGAGGAGACGAGGCAAGCCTCGACTCCTCCACCGTAACACACGAAAGGAGACCGAGCAAATGCAACTCACCTTCCGCAAGCCAATCCCCGCGCGAGATGTCGAGGTGCGCATGTATGTTGGCCCGGAGTGCGCCGAGAGCGTGTTCCGGCCCGGTGCCCCACAGGCCCAAGAGGCCACCCTGCAACTGGGGCCCGACCACGGCGGGCACCTCCAGATTATCCTGGCCCCCGGCTACCCCCAGACCCTGACCTTCCTCCACCAGCTCGTCGAGGACGCTGAGGCCGCCATCGCCTGGGCCAAGGACGCCCTGTGCGACCACTGCGAGGAAGACCTTCGGGAGCCCGGCTCCCGCTACTGCCGGGAGTGCCTGGCCGGGGCTAACGAGCACCTCGAGGCCGACAACAGGGAGCGGGCCCGCGACCTCCGGGCCGAGAGAGGTGCAGCATGAGCGAGACCTTCGAGACCGTGGCCCCGGAGGCCACCGCCAAGCGCAAGCAGCGCACCCAGGGCCAGGACCAGCGCACCCTGGCCGAGAGGATGGCCGCCGTCATGGGCCGCCTGGTGCCCCCGCCCAAGAACGGCAGCATGCAGATGCAGGGCAAGCGCATCCCCTACGTCCAGAACGACGACCTGATGGACTGCCTGCGCCCGGCGCTGGCCGCCGAGGGAGTCGCCTACAGCATCTCCGTCGAGGACGTGCGAAAGGGCCTGGCTGACCCGGTGGGCGTGATGCTCCGGGTCCGTCTGGCCAGCGCTGAGGAGGCCCTCGAAGGCAACGCCTACGGCGAGGGCCGCACCTTCCCCATCGCCCAGACCTACGCCGTCAAGTATTGGCTCCTCCGCACCTTCCTGGTCGGGTCGGGCGGCGAGGACGACGAGATTGCCAACGCTCCCCAGGAGAACAACGCCCGCCGCCAGGCTCCCGCCCAGCAGGCTCCCCAGCAGGAGCGCCGGGTCGCCCAGAACGGCACCACCCGCGAGGCCCCGCCCACCGCCTACCGCGAGGATAACGGCAGGGCCGCCCTCCGCAAGCGGTGCTGGGACGTCCTGGTCGACTACTACGCCGACGGCGCCCCCCCCAACCAGGCCAAAGCCGTCGTCAGGACCGGGCTCCTGGCCCTCGCTGAGGACCACCCGGACATGCTGCCGATCGTGAACGGCGAGCCCTCACTCCAGACCGCCAGCAACGACCAGCTGCAGCGCCTGATCGGCTATGTCGAGAGCATCCAGCCGGGAAAGGACGTGCCCTTCTGATGGCGAGCCAATACACCCCCTATGCCCCCATTGGGGCCCTCACCAGCGACAACGTGGGCGCCGTCGAGCAGCGCACCGGACGCGCCTTCGGGCGCAACTACCGGTATTACGTCGCCACGATGAAGGACGGGGCCGAGTGGCGCCTCCGCTCGGTCACGTCCATCCTGGGCGTGCTCAACAAAGAAGCCCTCATCCAGTGGGCCGTCGACCAGAGCATGGACTACATCCGCGAGCGGGTCGACTACGACGCCGACGGCGTGGCCCGGTTCACGCAGCCGGACCTGGAGGCCCTCCTGCGCGAGGCCCGGATGGCCCACTACCGCACCAAGACCGAGGCCGCCGAGCTCGGCACCATCGCTCACGACTACGTGGAGGCATTCTTGCGCACCGGCAACGAGCAGGACATGGCCGGGCAGGACCCGCGCGTCGCCAACTGCTACGACCTGTTCAGACGCTGGTGGGACCAGGCGGGGCTGAGCGTGATCCAGACCGAGCTGATGGTCTATCACGCACCCCTGGGCTACGCGGGGCAACTGGACTTCCTGGCGGCCGACCAGGCCGGCAATCCAGTCCTGGTCGACTGGAAGACAAGCAAGCACATCTACTGGAACTACGACCTCCAGGTCGTGGCCTACGCCAAGGCTCTCCACGCGATGGGCCGGGGCATCGTGTCCGCCATGCGCATCGTCCGCATCGGGCGGGAGGACGCGGATTTCGAGGTGCGTGAGATTCCCCGCGGCGAATGGAAGCGCCTGGGGCAACTGTTCGAGGCCTGTGTTCCATTGTCAGACGCATTCCGCGACGC
>JAAZKF010000074.1 GCA_012799975.1 Burkholderiales bacterium | reverse complement strand
TGCCGACTCAGAAAGGAGGCCTCCAGCCCGAACAGGAGAATCGAACAAAAGCTCCGAGGTCGGGGATCGAACAAGTGGATCTTTTCATCCGATCTCTGGGTGGATCAATTAGACCGATCCGTGACAACGTGCACCCAAAATTGGGGTGTCCCTGTGAAATGTTATGCTCTTGCCTGCGAATTCGGGGTCCTGGTAGAGAGTGATCTTATAGCCCGGGGCAACGCCGATGGAAGCGATGCTGTCGTTGGGCAACCTGAATTTTCCTCCCAGATCGTATCTGCCCGCCCTCGGGATTCGCCACGCCACACCTTTGAAGCCCGGCTGGGTGTAGGCAACGGCGACGAAATCCATCCTTTTGTGTTCATTGCTCACGCCGGAGGAATGGGCAGTTTGAACGATAAAGGACAAGGGCAGCGCCAGGAGCAGGGCCAGACAGAGAGCCGACCTTATCATCCTGTTTTTCATACTCGTCCTCCTACAGGGTGATCGCCAAAAAAGCATGTCTGGATGGCCCCGGTTCCCCGTGATTGAGCCGAGCCTCCTTGATCTCCGCTCTGTCCGGATTCATCGGATCTACTCTGGGTCCTTTCAACAGATTTTTTTGATCTCGCCTGAACCGGGCCGGGTTTCCAGGGGCCCGCTCGGAAACCGCGACCGAGTATCGTCGAGGTATATTTTGTCCCCGGCAAGAGCAAAAAGTTGCGGTTTGCTCGAGGCAGATGAGACTTTCTGTGACACAGCAGGTGCATCCCAATCGAGCGGCGAGGCGACCGAGGTGTTTCGGGCTGGCCTCCTGGGGCGACGGCTGAGGAAGGGCGCGCTCGCCTTGTAGACAGGCTCGAAAAACATGTTGACCCACGCCGGACGAACCCCTATAATCGGTTGGCCAGTGGGGGCCTATAGCTCAGCGGTCAGAGCAGTCGGCTCATAACCGATTGGTCCCTGGTTCAAATCCAGGTGGGCCCACCAAGCCCCCCTCTGGGGGAAAGCAGACCAGAAACACGGCCCTGTAGTCTAGCGGTGAGGACGTCGGCCTTTCAAGCCGAAGATCGCGGGTTCGAATCCCGTCGGGGCTACCAACAGGGCTGCTCAGCGCTGGGTAGCCTTTCTTCATGGCATGGCTGCCCGATGCCGGCGCACCAGGCGGCTCGGACGGGCGAGTAGCTCAGTTGGTCAGAGCACCTGCCTTACAAGCAGGGGGTCGGCGGTTCGAGCCCGTCCTCGCCCACCAAGAGAAACCCGCGTTTGTGCGGGTTTCTTGCTTTCAGGCGGGGGGCATCGGTTTTCTCCACATGCCCCCACGTGGCCCCGTTATACTCCGTGGAATGGACACCAGAATGGACACCGCCTGACGCGAGAAAGCCCCCCTCCCGGTCAGGGAGAGGGGCTCTGTGGTCTGCCCCCGGTCAGGCGCGGAGGGCGAGCACTGCTGAGAGCAGGCTACCGGCGATAGAGAAGGCCTCGGTGGCGTCCACCCGGCCGTCGTCCTCGAGGGCGCGGAGGACCTGTTCGGCGACGGGCACCAGGACCTGGACCACTCGCCCGCCGGGGAGCTGCAGGGCCAGCGCCAGGCGTGCTATGTCCTCGGCGTCGAGGCGATCATCCGCGGCAGCGCGGCCGACCCCCTCCATCAGCCGGAGCACCCGGTGCCCCTGTGCCTGGTCGGGTCCGTATTGCCCACCCTCGGCTATTACCGCTCGGTCTCCCTGGCCGTAATCTGGCCGCTTCTGCTCGATATCGATGGCCACCTGAACCGACCCGCGGAGTCTTGGAAACGGGGGAGGGAGCACAGGACCAGGTCCTTGATCCCTCCGGTTGTGGTTGTGTCTCGTCAAGTGGTGTAATTTCCCTGAATCCACCACCTCTTGAGACACTCCCCAACGCGACCGGCCTGGCGATGCCGGCCGGTGCTCGTTCCCCACCTGGCTGGGAGGGTTTTCGCGCTACACCTGAGCCGGCCTTTCCCGGCGGCTACCCCGCATCACAGCACCGCCGCCAACCTGGGCCTGGAACCCTCGTCTTCGGACCGGTGCGGGGCCAGGTCGAGGGATGGCGCGCTTCTCGAGTGTTTGCAGGGGCGGACCGAGACGGGTGGAAAGCCTGTCAGGCCCCCGACTGGAGAACTCGCTTCCTTGAATATCAATGACCCGGGTTTAGCCGGTCGGCGCCCCAGCGACCCTCGTTTTTTTGCCCGACTCGAGGCGTCGCCACAACGATCGGAACCGAGGTCTCGCCATGAAGCAGGTCACCCGCGAAGACGCCCTGGAATACCATTGCCGGGGAGGCCGTCCCGGAAAGCTCTCCGTGACGCCCACCAAGCCCATGACCACCCAAAAGGACCTCAGCCTGGCCTACACGCCCGGAGTCGCCGTTCCGGTCCTGGCCATTGCCGAGAAGCCGGAGCTGGCCTACAAGTACACGGCTCGGGCCAACCTGGTGGGGGTGGTCACCAACGGGACCGCGATCCTGGGGTTGGGTGACCGCGGACCACTGGCCTCCAAGCCCGTGATGGAGGGCAAGGCGGTCCTGTTCAAGAAATTCGCCGACATCGATGTCTTCGACATCGAGTTGGACTGCCGGGATCCCGAAGAGATGGTCCGCACGATCCGGGCCCTGGTTCCCACCTTCGGTGGCATCAACCTCGAGGACATCAAGGCCCCCGAGTGCTTCTACATCGAGCAGGCGCTCCAGGACTGCGACATCCCGGTCTTCCATGACGACCAGCACGGGACCGCCATCATCGTGGCGGCAGCGCTCATCAACGGGTTGGAGTTGCAGGGCAAGCGCATAGAGGACGTGCGCCTGGTGGTCTCCGGCGCCGGGGCGGCGGCGATCTCCTGCATGAACCTGGTGCTGAAACTGGGAGCCCGGCGCGAGAACCTGATCCTGGTCGATTCCAAAGGCGTCATCTACAAGGGCCGGACCCAGGGCATGACCCCCTTCAAAGAGGCCTTTGCCGCCGAAACCGAGGCCCGCACCTTGGCGGATGCCCTGCGTGGAGCCGATGTCTTCTTCGGCCTTTCCGTGGCCAACACCGTCACCCCCGAGATGGCCAAGAGCATGGCCCCGAAGCCCCTGATCCTGGCCTTGGCCAATCCCGACCCCGAGATCCCCTACGACGTGGCCCGGGCGGCCCGTCCGGACGCCATCGTGGGCACCGGGCGCTCGGACTGCCCCAACCAGATCAACAATGTCCTGGGCTTCCCCTTCATCTTCCGCGGAGCCCTGGATGTGCAGGCCCGCTGCATCAACGACGAGATGAAGATCGCTGCGGCCCGCTCGCTGGCGGCCCTGGCCCGGGAGGAGGTTCCCGACTCGGTGCTGGTGGCCTATGGGCTGGAGAGCCTGCGCTTCGGGCCCGAGTACTTGATCCCCAAGCCCCTGGACCCCCGCGTCCTGTTGTGGGAGGCCCCGGCCGTGGCCCAGGCCGCCATGGATACCGGCGTGGCCCGTAATCCCCTGGACCTGGATGAATACCGCACTCAGTTGGCCATGCGCCAGGGCAAGGGCGAGCGCCTCTTCGCCTATCTGATGAACAAGGCTCGCTCAGCCAGCCCTCCCCAGCGCATCGTCTTCGCCGAGGGCGAGGAATCGCGTATCCTCCGAGCCGCGGCCCAGATCGTCCACGACGGGTTGGGGGTGCCGATCCTGATCGGGCGTCCGGAGGTGATCCACCAGCGCCTGCAGGAGCTGGGGATCGAGACCCCTTTGGAGGTAGTGGATCCCGAGAATAACGAGAAGGCCCAGGCCTATGCCCAGGCCTATCACGAGATGCGCTGCCGCAAGGGAGTCACTGCGGAGCTGGCCGTTCGCCAGGTCAAGGACCCCAACGTCCTGGCTCCCATGATGGTCAAGATGGGGGATGCCGATACCTGCATAGCCGGCCTTCTCCACGACTATCCCGAGGTTCTGCGGCCAGCCTTGCAGATCCACCATACCAGGTCGGGCGTGCGCAAGGTGTCGGGCGCCCACATCGTGGTGGCGGGGAGCCAGGTCTACGTCTTCACCGACGCCCATGTCAACATCGACCCGGACGCCATGGACCTGGCCGAGAGCGCCATCCTGGCCGCCGACCTGGCCGCCCAGATCGGCCTGAAACCCCGGGTGGCCATGCTGAGTTTCTCGAATTTCGGCAGTGCCCAACACGCTCGTTCCCGGAAGATGGCGCAGGCTGTGGAACTGGTCCGTGAGCGTCGCCCGGATATCCCCGTGGATGGCGAGATGCATGCGGACGCAGCGGTGGTTCCCAGGGTCCTGGAGCAGGGCTTCCCCTTCAGTCGGATTCGGGGCGCCAATGTCCTGGTCTTCCCCTCCCTGGAGGCTGCTCATATCTCCAGCAAGTTGCTGGCCACCATGGGCAACGCCGTGACCATCGGCCCCATACTGCTGGGTGCAGGTGCACCGGTCCACGTCTTGCAGAGCAGCTCAGACATTACCAACATCGTGCACATGGCCGCCGTGGCGGTCATGGACGCCCTCAGCCGGAAGAACGACCAGAGCCCCGTGTGAATATCGCGTCGGGCCTTCGGGTCAGTGGGTATTCAGCAGTTCCACTTCGAAGATCAGCGTTGCGTTGGGCGGGATGACCCTACCCGCGCCCTGGGCCCCGTAGCCCTGCTCGGGCGGGATTTCCAGACGGCGCTGCTCGCCGATCAGCATGCCTTCAACTCCATTATCCCAGCCGGGGATCACCTGGCCGGCGCCCAGGTTGAATTCGAAGGGCTCACCTCGGCCGCGGCTGGAGTCAAATTCCTGCCCGTCGGTCAACCAGCCCGTGTAGTGGACCTGGACGGTCTGGCCTTTTTGGGCCTTTTCGCCCTGCCCCGGCTTGAGCACCGTGTACTTCACGCCGCTGGGCAAGGTCTTCTGGTCGCCGGCCGGGGGCGGCCCGTCCAGGCGCGCAGTCTGCACCTCGCCGGGGTCGCTTGGGGGCGGTAGGGTGACTGTTTCAACCGGCGCCGGCGGCTGAGAAGTGCTCGTCGTTTCGACCGGCGGAGCGCAGGCTCCGGCCAGGAATGCCACCATCACCAAACCGGGAATCCAATTCTTCAAGTTCTTGGCCATCCTCTACAAGTCTCGGGGTCCTCCCCCAGGAACGGGCTTCGTCGGATAAGTTGCCCGTCCTGCGCTGGCTGGTGGGGCGGCCCGCCCGGAAGAGCGAGGCCGGGATCCTCGGAGGGTGGAGGAAGCAGACAAGGTTGCAGGAACCAGGGGGCTTGCATCGGGTTCACCGGAGAGCGAGCCCGCCCGGAAGGACCCATTGACGAGCAGACAACTCACCCGCATAGCCTTCTTCGTCGTGCTGAACATCGTCACGGCCCAGCTCTGCCTGACCTTCTGGGCGATTCCGCTGACGATGCAGACGGTCAGTGTCCGGCTGGCCGGCTATCTGCTTCCGACTTGGGACGCCACCCTGGTCCAGTTGACCTACGTCCTGATGGGCCTGCTCGGTTTTCCGGTTTTTGCCGGCGGAGGAGGGCTGCAATCGGTGCTCTCGCCCTCCTTCGGTTACCTGCTCGGCTTCATCCTCATGGCTCCGTGCATGAGCTTCCTGTCCCGTCGCTTCAACCCCGAGAATCACTATTCCAGGATGCTGGTGATTGGGGTCCTGACCCTGCCTGCCCTCTTCATCCCGGGGGTGGCCTACCTCAAGCTGATCCTCAACCTCCCCTGGGAGAAGGCCGTGTTGGGAGGCTTCGTGGCCTTCTTGCTCCCCGACCTGGTGAAGATCGTCCTGAGCGCTGCCCTGGCCACCCGTCTGAAGAAGCTCGGCTCCTGGTTCCTGAGGTAGGTCCAGGGTATCAAGCAAACCGCAACTTTTGGCTCCTGACGGGAAAAAAATCTTCGACGATGCTCGGTCGAGGTTTCCGACCGGTCCCCAGGGTATCAAGGTTGTCCTTCAGGATGAAGACAAAAAGCGTCCTGGTTGCACGAAACGATTCAGGGAGGTGCTGTCGCCCGAGCTCGAGCTGAAAGCCCGCCTGAACCGACCGGCCCCGCCAGGCCCGGCCAGCGATAGTAGGCAAGAGGCGGCCACAGAGAAAAATGTCAAAAGTAAACATTTCAGAAACATAAGGCGAATAAACGGGGGGTTGTGTTTTGTTACTCCTTACATGACCAGCCCGGTGTCGGTGCCTGAAGCTCACTGCTCACGCATCGGTTCGGGAGGGCACTTCTATTGGTCGGGTAGGCCATCTGGGAGGTTATAAGTGCTCAAACTCCGAGTGCGAGGTACGCTGCTCGCTTTTCTCACCGCCATTCTTCTTTTGGGCGCTGCTGCAGGCGTCCGGGCCGAGAAGCCCGGTGAGGTCGAATCCCTGCTTCAGTGCGTGAAGGTCGAGCGTTCTTCCGCTGGGGAGGAGACCTTCTCCGAGGCCCGCGAGGCCTTCCCCGGCGACCTCCTCGAGTATCGTCTCGCCTTCACCAATCGCACCTCTGCCGCAGTCAAGGGACTGTTGGCCACCATTCCCATCCCTCCGGGCAC
>JAAZKF010000073.1 GCA_012799975.1 Burkholderiales bacterium | reverse complement strand
GACCGGATGCGCCTGGAGTTCCTGGTGGCAGAGGGTCGGGTGCGCGAGCTCCGGGGCCAGGCCTTCGGCTGTGGTGCGGCGGTGGCTGCCGCCAGCGTGGCCACCGAACTTCTGCAGGGCCTCACCGTGACCGAGGCCCGAAACCTCAACGCCTTTCAGTTGGACAGGGCTCTAGGCGGTGTCCCTCCGGCCAAGCGCCACGCCCTGCTCATGGTCCTTCAGTGTCTTGCCGAGGCCCTCGGACCTCGCATCGGAGCGCCCCCACCACAGGAAAAACCGCTCCAAACCAACCCCCAGTGAAACGGATGGAGGAGGAAATCATGCCAAGCAATTACCCTGAGGCCATCGACCAGTTTACCACCAAGACCGACGGGGTCTCCGTCGTCGCGGCGGCGGACATCAACAATCTGCAGGACGCGGTGGTCGCGATCCAGACGACCCTGGGACCCAACCCCCCTCCCCCTCCGCCGCCCCCCCTCAGCGACTCCATCTTCCACGTGACCTGGAAGGATGACTTCGTCGGCGCCAGGCGGCCCAACTGGGTCCTCACCGGACAGGGAACCTGCACCCAGAATGCCGAGCGGGGAGGGTCCGCTACCCTCACCACGGGAAACACTACTGACGACACCGCCTTCCTCCGCTTCGGCGGGCTGGGCTTCGCCGAAACATCCAGAAGCCCGGAGGTCCAGGTCTTCGCCCGACTCGAGGACACAACCCAGGTCTACGCGGTCCTCGCCGGCCTATATCGCGACGCGGACAATCTCCTCGAGGTCTACTATGACGCGGAAAGCACCGCTTCGAACTTCAGATACCGCTGCCGCAGTGGCGGAGTGGAGACCACCATCGACTCCAACCTGCCGGCCGACACCAACGACCACAACTTCTGGATACGGGTGGAAGCCGACGGAGAGTCCGTCAGGTTCTCCATCGACGGCCCCCACACCGAGGCAGCCATCGACTCCAACATCCCAAGTGGCCTGCTGGAACCCAATCTGGGCTTGAAAACCAAAGAAGACGCCGCGAAGGCGATGACGGTCGACGTCTTCTCCTTCATGTCGAGGAGGTAGGCAGCCATGCCAGAGCTTGATGTGACCAGAATCCAATACGGCCCCAATCCCTTCTTGATCCAGCAGGGAGGGCTCTTCTTCTACGAGTTCTCGGTGGTCTTCACCGATGGGACGCCGCCCGACACCTTCACCTACAACATCTACGCCCTGAGTCCAACACAGGAGGTCATGAAGCACTGGACGGACACCGTACCCACCAACGGCCAGAGCCAGGTGGATGTCGGCGTGGCCTTCCCCCTCCTGATGGAGAACGACCAACCCTTCCCCTTCGGCGACTTCCGCAACCGCTTCATCGTCTCGGCCGATGGCTATCCCACCTGGGACCAATACCACTGCACAGGAGGGCATGTCATTCCCGACCAGCCCTTTGTGTGCCCGCCCGAAACCACGAGCCGGAGGATGTCATGAGATTTCAACCGCCGAACACCACGACGGGCGTCGAGCTCGTCACGGGCTGCTTCACCTGCCACACCGTCGACCTGGTCATCCCGGCCAAGGGCTTCGACTTCAAGTTCCAGCGTTGGCACCGCAGCGATGCCATCCTGAACAACGCCTTCCAGTTCGGCTGGCAGTACGACTGGGACGAACGGTTGACCTTCGACGCCTACGACGGCTCGGTCCGCTATTGGGGCCCGGCGTTCCAGATGAGCCGCTTCATCCGCAACCAGGATGGTACCTTCACACCTGCGGTGCCTTGGATCTACAGCACCCTGGAGTTCCTGCCCAATGGGCGTTACCGGCTGACCCTCAAGAATCAGGAGAAGAGGTTCTTCTCGGGCACGACCGGGAGGCTGCTGCAGCGGGTCGACCCCAGCGGCAACACCCAGTCCTTCGCCTGGGGCGGCCCCTGGCTTGAGCAGATCGAGGACGCCAGCGGCCGGATCGTCACGGTCTCCAACAGCCCCGGTCCTGAGAACACGACCACGACGGTGACTGACTGGATGGGGCGGACCCTGACCTACGAGCGCAAGCACCCCAGCCACATGGGCTTCCTGACCCGCTACATCGACCCGGAAGGCGTCGCTACCGACTACACGGTCGACACCCAGGAAGGGCCGGACCCACCCCGCTTCATGGGCGTCGAGAGCATCATCTACGCCAACGGCCTCTGGCTCACCAACTACCCGGTCCATGACATGAGCCCCCAGACCACGGTGGTGGGACGCCAGGTCTTCGGAAACGGGCTCGTGGTAGAATACCAATATGACCAGGCCGCGCGCCGAACCTCCGTGAAAGAGGGCGACCGGGTGACCATTCATGAATGGGACACCGAAGGAAACGTTGTCCGGCGGACGGACCCGTTGGGCAACGTGTGGGCCTACCAGTACAACAGCCAGAAGCTCATGACCCGGGTGACTGACCCCAACCTGGCCACTGTCACCAAGACCTGGGACGACCGCGGCAACCTTCTCACCCGCGAGGACCAGTTGGGGAACCTCTGGACCTGGGAGTACGACTCGACCTTCAATCAGGTCACCCGGCTGACGGGGCCTGCGCCCGACCACAACCAGACGGACTTTACCTACGACCAGACCACCGGCCTCCTCTTGAGCCGAACCGACCCGCTGCAGAAGACCACGACCTACGAATACCACTCGGACGGACTTCTGAAAAAGGTGACCCCGCCCGGGGCCAATCCCGCAACAACCGAGTTCACCTATGACCAGCACGGCAACCTCGTGGAGGTTCGCAACGGACTGGGCAGGTCACGAGCTTCGAGTACGACGAGGTGGGCAACAAGGTAGCCGTTGTGGATGAACTGGGGCACAGGACCACGCATGAATACGACCTCCTGAACCGCCCCACCCTGGTGCGAACTCCCCTGGGAAATAAGACCCGGATGGCCTATGATGGGAACGGGAACCTCGTGACCGTGACCGACCCGCTCAACCGCGGCACCCGCTTCGAGTTCGACAGCCTGAACCAGTTGACGCGGGTCCTCGACCCCGCCGGCGGGGCGGTCTCCTACTCCTACGACCTCTTCGGCAACCTGGTCCGCCAGGTGGACCCCAACGGCCACG
>JAAZKF010000072.1 GCA_012799975.1 Burkholderiales bacterium | reverse complement strand
GGCTCGGCCCTGCTTCTGGGGCGAGCCCTGGTCCACGCCGAGGTCTTCCCCCGGAGCGGAAAGACCCCCCCACCTCCGCCCGTGCTTCCGATCCAGCGACCATACGTTCGTTGAATCCCCAGGCCACCTGCCTCCCTTGTTCTCACGGAATGCGGTGAGTTCAGGGCCCGGGTTTCGATTGACACAGGTAGCCCCGGGAGATATCATGGAGGGGTAATAGCATCTTCCCGGGAGCTGAAGAATGTCCATGAAACGTGAAATCCTGGTCATGGCCAACATCGAGTTCATCGACATCTTCTTGCGCTACCGAGGGGTCAACAACTGAACTCTTTCTTCTGAAGAGAGCCGATGGGGGAGGAACGCGAGGCTGGGAGGTATCTCCTGAGTCTTTACGAGGTTGGGCAGGCAGGCAGCTCCCCTCCCCCAACCTGGTCGGAACGCTTGGCTGCTGCCACGTTGCTGGCCGGGTTGCCGTTACACGATTCCAAGCAGCCCTGCCCTCGGGCCCTGGAACTCTGCCAGCGTTTCCTGGGACCTTTCCATGAACAGGACTGCCAGGTTTTCCGCGAGCAGATGGCCAGGCAGGCGCGCGAGCGGAGCGGCGAGCCCGTCATGGGACTCTGCCCGGTGGGGTTGGCCTGTTTCGCTCTGGCCTTGGCGGGCCGGCAGGTCCTGGGGGGGTACGTCCGCAGCACGCGCGAGGCCCTTCCGAAAGCCTGCGACGACGCAGAGGAACTGAAACGCGCATGGTCCTCACTTCCCGTGCGCTGCCTGGAAGAACTGGACCGAGTGGCTCGTTCCCTCCACGTCCTGCTTGAAGTCCCGGGTCCCCTGGGCGACCCCGGCCGCGGGGGCCTCCTGCTCTCCTCGGCCCTGGACCTCGACCCGTTGATGACCGATATCCTCAATCTGGCGGTGCGCTGGTTGGGGGCTGACGCGGGCTGTCTGGACCTGGTCGAGAGGCAGAGTCTGACCCGTCGCGCCACCCTGGTCCTGCGGGCCAAGCCCGAGCCAGGACGTAACCGAGTTCGGCCCAGTCTGGCCGGCTGGTTCCGCGAGCGCTCGGCCAAAAATTCCGCCGAAACCCGATTCTCCACCACCTCGCCGTTGCACCCCCAGGACTATGCGTCGGCCCTCTTCGTCCCCCTGAGCCTGCACGACCGACCTCGTGCCCTGCTCAGCCTGTACTTCTGCAGCCCTCGCCACCTGACTTCCAGGGAGATCCTCTTCCTGGACGCCTTGACCGTCCAGGCCGCGCTGGCTTTGGATAATGCCCACGTCTTCGAGGTCGAACAGCGCCGTGCACGTGAGTCCACCGCCCTGTACCAGGCAGCCCGCTCGATCGAGAGCGGACAGACCCGAACAGAGGTCCTGGAGGCCGCCGCCCGCGCCCTTTCACGCACAGCCGAGGTGGACCGTGCCCTGGTCTTCCTGGTCGACCGGCACCGACCGGTGATGAGCCTGGCCACCTCGGTCGGTTTGACGCCCGACCAACGTGAGTTCTTCTCGGCTTTCCGCCTGAACCTGGGTCAGATCGCTCCTGCGGTCCTGGCCAGCCTCCAGGCCGGTGAGCCTTTGAGGCTCCCGGCTCCTCCCGAGGGCAGCCCCTCCCTGGCCCGGCTCCTGACCCTTTTGCCTTCGTCTTCCTGCCTGGTGGTGCCCATCCTGGGCGAGGATGGCTTGGCCGGTCTGGCCCTGCTGGACCATTCCAAAGGAACCCTTCCCTTCGCCGACTCGGCGGTCTGGCTGGCCATGGCCCTGGCGGTCCAGGTGGGAGTCGCCCTGCGCCGGGCGACCCTCTTCGAGGAACTCCAAGAGAATGTGGCGCGTTTCCGTGCCCTGTACCAGGTTTCGACGGTCGTCACCGGCACTCTCTCGCTCCCCCGGCTCCTGCAGTTGATCGTGGTCCAGGCCCTAAGCCTGGTCCAGGAGTCGGCCTGTGCCGTTCTGGTCCTGAACGAAACAGGAGAGGACCATTACATCCATACCTCGGTGGGTCTGCCCCAGGAGGTGTTGGACCAGTCGGCCCAGACCGGGTTGGCCCGACTGGCCCGGGGAAAACGGAAGGCCAGCGTTCTGTACCTGGACCGATGTCCGGAACTGGCTGCATCCTCTTTGGGGCGCGCCATGCAGGCGACGGGGTTCGGGGGTCTCCTGGCGGTGCCCCTGGTGGCCCGCAAGAGGACCGTCGGGGTCCTCAACTGCTTTGCGCCGGTGGGCCGGCCTTTCCAGCGACTGGAGATCCGACTCTTGAGGGGGTTCGCCAATCATGCCGCCGTGGCCGTCGACCACGCCCGCCTGCATGGCAAGCTGCGCCTGAAGATGGGAGAGCTGCAGACGCTCTTCGAGGTCAGCCGCGCGGTCACGTCAACCCTGCAGCTCGAGAAGGTCTTCAACGAGCTGGTCCAGCATGTGGTGCGGATCTTGCGAGCTGATGCCTGCACCATACGCCTGCTGGAAGGCAACGTCCTGATCCTGAAGGCTTCGGAAGGTCTCAACCCCTCCAACCTCGTCCGGCGCGTCCCGCTGGGCGAGCAGGTGATGGGTCGGGCGGCGCAGGGACGTCAGCCCATCACCATGTCGGTGGACCAGCAACTCGAAGGTCTGGAGTTCCCTCGAGCCGCCGCCCACCAGGGGATGCGGACGGTGCTGAGCGTGCCCATCGACCATCGGGACGTCACGGTCGGGGTCATCACGATCTTCCACCGCGCCCAGCTCCGGCATACTCCCAGCGATATCGGCCTGCTTTCGGCCCTGGCCAGCCACGCCGGGGTGGCCATCGAGAATGCCCGGATCTACGCCGAGAAGGAGAAGGTCTCCGCCCTTCTGCACGACGCCTTGATCCCCCGCCGCAGCCTGGGCTTCCCCGGGCTGGTCCTGGGGCATCGATTCCTGCCCTCCCGGGATCTGTCGGGGGATTACTACGACCTGATTCCCCTGGGACCGCGGCGCTGCGGACTGGTGATCGGGGACGTCTCTGGCAAGGGCCCCGAGGCCGCCATCCAGACCATCCGCGCCAAACATCTGTTGCGCAGCTTCGCCATGTCGGGTCACCCTCCGCGGGAGGTCCTGCGGCGACTGAACTCGCACCTGACGCGGGACGACAAGGACGACGACCGTCAGATCACCTTGTTCTACGCCGAGGCGGACCTGGAGACACGCCGCCTGTATTATAGTTGCGGAGGACACGAGCCAGCTTTGTTGTGGCAGCCGGACGGGCAGATCGAACTCCTGGAAGCAGATGGGATTCTCTTGGGTGTGGTTTCGGATGCCCGCTTCGAAGAGCGCTCGGCCAGCATCCCTGAAGGTTCCACCCTGCTGATGTGCACCGACGGCATCACCGAGGCCCGCAATCCCCTGGGACAGTTCTTCGGACCCGAGCGGGTGCAGCAGACCGTCCTGCGCTATGGACTGGGCGAGCGGGCCCTCTCGCCCCAATCCCTGGCCGACCGCCTTTATACCCAGGTGCGCCAGTTCACCCGGAGCCAGCTCTCCGATGACCTCTCGGTCCTGGTAGCCAGATTCTGAACGGACTCCCCCCTGGTTCCGGGGAATTCCCTCAAGGAGGCAGCATGAACGTTGATTTCGAGGCCCTGGCGCGAGCCTGGGTCGAGGGTTCCCCCCGCTCGCGGGAACTGGTCCGTTCGGATCCGGAGAGGGCGGATCGTCTGGTCCTGCGCCTGGCCCGGGCGCTGGAGGAACGCCGCCGGCAGGAGTCAGCAGGTCTGGACGAGAGGGGCGACCTGGTGATCCAGGTGGATCGCTCCCGCTTCGTTCCGGGGGTCGGACTGGATGAAGAGGCGCTCGATGAGGTGACGCGCTACATCGAAGAGGTCGCGCGGGGAAACGCGGATTGAGTATCTGCTGCTGGCCGCCGGGTCGTGTGGCTTGAAGGCCAAGGTGGCGGATTAGAGTTCAGCAGGTCGGCTTGTGCGGAGCTGCCAGGGGTTTCTGGAAGATCATGACGTACTCGTGCTTGAAGAGGTAGAACCCCCCCTTCAAAGCGCGGTACTTCCAGAGGTTGGTAGTCATGCCCTTGCCCCGCTCGTTCCCCTGGATGTCCTTGACGTTGAGGGATTTAAGGCGCAGACCGGCCCGTCGGCAGACCTCCATGCAGCCAAAGCCCAGGGGAATCCAATCCCCCTTGTGGTACTTATCCCCTATCACGAGGGTCAGGAAGCGGCCCGGTATCAGGATCTCCAGCGCGTTTTCCACCACGGCCTGAAATTGGTCATAAAAGTCCTGCTCGGTGCTGGCGGTGGACAGATCCGTGCCCCCGTCGCCATCGGAGAAGAGGATGATGTCCCAGTAGGGCGGGTGGAGGATCACGTGATGAGCCCCGGGGGAGTCCCACTCTTCCAGGCAGGCCAGAACCCGGCGGCGGGTCTCGGCTCTCGTGGAGTCCCCGGTCAAGAGATCCCACTTCACGTTCAGGGGATTCGAGGCCTGGGAGATCCGTTCACGGGCGATGCGGTTGACGTCCTCCTGCAGCTCGACCCCGAGGCCGTGGCGACCCAGGTGGCAACTTTCGATCAAGGTGGTACCGCTGCCGCTGAAGAGGTCGACCACCACCTCCCCCGGACGGGTGAAGCGGCGCAGGACCTGATAGGGGATCTGGGGCACGAAATTCCCGTGATAGTCCCCTGCGTGGGGACCCCGCCGGTCCCGATTCGGGAAGAGCCACAGGCTTTCCAGAAGGATGTCGGACTGCTCGTCCTTCCAGCAGCGCAGGTCCAGATCCGTGTAGGCCAGTTCTTCCCGGGGAGGCTTCCGCGGACGTGGAGCCACCGTGTGGGCTGCCTGAGTGGCCGCGCTGTGCTTCATTCATAACCTCGATAAGGCATGTTGAAGAAAGTTCTCCCCTTCATGAGGGCTTTCCTTCAAACTGCCATCGGGTATGCGGACGGTCTCAGGGGTTGAGTTCGGTGATATCGTCCAGCAGGTTCACCTGGGCGGAGTAGGTCTTCCCCACCTGGAAGGCCCGGAAGGTGTCTTCGTCATGGAGCTCATGATGGTAGGTCTTGCCGTCCTGGCCACGCAGTTCCAAGAAGTAGAAGTCGCTGCGGGAGGCTTCACGCTCGCCGTCAGTCAGCTTCGGATCGGGCCACTCGGGATTGGTGTCCTTCGCCTCGGCTTCGGCCTTACGCACCTCCTGCCAGCGATCGATCTCGTAGGTGACACGGGTATCGTAGACCGGCTCCTTTTTATATATGGGCTCCTGATAGGTCTCTTCCTCATACACCGTGCGGTAGGTCGGGCGATTCTCGTAGACGTCCTCGAAGTAACCATTGCCCAGGTCGCGACTGCCGACACAGACCCGCTCGGTCCCGTCCTGGACCTCGCGTTGGACCGTCCGTGTACGCGTCTCGCTTCCGATCTGGACCTGGCGATGGGAGCGAACCTCCTGATTACGTGAGAGTTCGCGGGCTCCGGCGGGGAGCTCGTCGGACCAGGCCTCTTCGCGGACCGTCACCTCCTTCTCGATCGAGATGGTGCGCTTCCAACTGACACCCACCAACTCGAGATTTTCCGAGTGGGTACAGGAGGAGAGAAAGGCCGAGAACAAGGCCGGCAAAACTATCAGCAGAATGAACAGGATTCCGCAGCCCCCCAGGCACATTCCGCATGTCTTGCGCCGTTTCTGGCCGGATGAATCGGTTGGCGAGGAAGTCTTGGGCGACGAGGACGACGCGGTGGCCGCCTCCTCGGCATCGGAGGGAGCCTGTCCGTGATAGGTGATGACGTCGCGGGCGACTCCGGCCTCCCGCGGCGAACCGCAGCCCGTACAGAACTTGTTCCAGCCGGCGTTGTCGCCCGAGCAGAATTCACAGGTCCAGTTGGGGCCAGCGCGAGCCTTCT
>JAAZKF010000071.1 GCA_012799975.1 Burkholderiales bacterium | reverse complement strand
GTGGACGTCTGTCCGCTCAACTTTGCGGGAGACGTCGAGGCGATTCCTCCAGCCAGTGTCCTGGACCTGGATCGACTCAACGAGATCCTGGTGGCGGTCAACGTCTACTACTGCCGAAGGCAGGGCCAGGACCCCGGTGCGCGAAGCACGATGTCCCGGGTTCTTGAATCCGTTTTGGGGCCCCGAGCCAGGGGACCCTCCAGAATGAGGAGGCTTCATGAGTGACCCCGTCTCGCGCCCGTCGGGCTCAGGTCGGTTCAACCTGAATCAGGATATCACCCGTATGCTGGAGCAGCTCGGCAAGGTGGAGTATTCCAAAGTCCTGCGAGCCCATTTCCCCGCCCGAAACTTGACTCCCGGCGAGTATGCCCGGTTCCATCCGATAAAGCGCCGGGTGAAGTGCCTCTACGTCGGCTCCCATGACCCGATCCCGACGGAATGCCCTCGGGGCTGGGATCTGCTGGCGTTGGTCGGGATCGGATTCACCCGCCGCGAGACCGAGGACGTGGCTTCCAACCTGGAGTCTGCTACCACCGGAGAACGGGTGGTTTTGGGAATCCCGCTGCAGGCCCTGCCGGCCTCGGCCCAGTTCAAGGAACTGGCGGTTTTGGACTATCTGGCCGACACCGAGACCTACCGCCCCGAAGGGACTGCCCGGGAAGCCTTGCTGGTACGTCGCTCCTCTCTGCGCCGTTCTTTGCTGGAGAGACTGCGCAAGGCCCTGGCTCCAGCTGCCTTCCGTTGGATGCACGAGGGACGGATTCTGGAAGAGGCTCCGGCCGGCAATCGAAACGCCTTCTTCAGCGGGGTCCTGGAATCGCTCTATCCGGATACCCCCAGGGTCTCCCTGGCCGGCTCGCGTCGCGAGCGCCAACAGGCCCTGGATGAGTTGCTGGACCTTTCGACTCCCTTGCAGCTTCCGGTGGCCAGTCGCTCCGGCGGCGCCCGGGTCTTGAGGCTCCTTCTGGCGGACCAGGGCCTGCTGGAGATGGAGAGTGATCGAGGTGCCTCCATCCTCTACAAGGTCGGTGGACCTCTTCCCGAAGGTCATCACATGGCTCCGGCCTGGAACAAGGTTCTCGAGGCCCTGGTCGGCTGCGGAGACCGGAACCGGACTACGGGCCTGGTCGATCTTCTGACAGACCTCGCCAAGCGACCTCTGGGTTTGCGCGGCGAGTTGACGCCCTTCCTGCTGGGAGCCGCCCTGAGGCGGCACTACCCCGACCTGGAGCTGGTGGAGGAAGGCGAGCCGGTCCCCCCTTCAGGGGTCGCCTTGCGTCGAGCCCTGGCTCGCCCCCGCACCTGGCATATGCGCTTCCATCCCACCAGCGAGGACGAGGCCGTCTTCCTGCGCGCCCTGCTGGAACGTTTTGGCACTGCGGAGCAGACCCCGACCCCCGGGGGCTTGAACCTTTGGGACCTTGCTCGGCAGGCTCTCATGGCCTGGCGGGAAAGGCTGCCTCCTCTGGCCCGGGGGCACCGGGCCTGGTCTGACCCGGATTCCCATGCTCTGATGGCCCTGCTGGAAGACCCGGATCGCACCCGATCAGCCCGTGACTTTTTGGGCACCTACCTTCCGGAACTCTTCGGCGAGGATGGGATCCCCCTGGAGGACGGGCAACCGGAACTCCTGACCCGGATCGACGCGGCCCGCACGGGTATCGAGTCGTTCACGGTGCGCCGGCAGGAGGAACTCCTGCGCCAGATGGGTCGGGCCTTGGGAGCTGAAGAGGTTCCCGACCAAGGCCTGGAAGCCTGGTTTGAAGGCCTCTTTGCCAATTGGCAGAGCAGCCTGCATCCTGGAACAGATTCCCGGCCCTTCTCGGAGTGGGCTTACGGTCTGCTGGAGGTGGCCGCTGCTTCCGAACCCTTCGCAGTGCGCTGGTTTGAAAGTCTGCCCCGCAGGCTGGGGCTTCCCGCCGTGCACGACTGGGACCCCGACCAGGGGGCCGTCTTCCTGGCCCGTCTGGCCCGTGCCCGACTGGAGCTGGAGCTGTGGAGGTTGCGCGAACTTTTCCCCCTGCCGCAGAACCCTGTTCAGCGTTCCCAGGAGGTCCGGCGCTGGCTCCGGGAGGCCATGGACGGAAGCGGCCTGGATCAGGCCCAGCGGCGCTCGTTGATGTTGGACCTGTTGGAGTCGTTGCTCTGGAAGTAGAACTGCGCACAGACAAGGAGGTCCGCATCGTTGCAGACGGCAAATTCCCAAATCGGTTTCGATCGGATGGCGCAGTTTGAAGGCTTCTTCGTCGGCTTCTGGGGGACGTGGGTGCTTCACCTGGGCAGCGAGTTGGGGTTCTTCCGGGCGCTTCAAGAGGCGCCCCTGTCCCTCTGCGATCTGGCCGAACGCCTGGGTTTCGAAAAGGGCTATGTCGGTGTCTGGTGTCGTGCGGCCAGCGCCTACGAGATCCTGGACCAGGATGCCGAGGGCCGTTACTCGTTGGCGAGCGGAGTCGTTGAAGCCCTGGAGCTCGGAGGCGCCTGGGCCGGGGCCCTGGTCCAGGTGTCCAATCGCGTATGTGAGACCCTTGTGGCCGTTTTCCGGGGCACGGCTCCACCCGAGTCGCGTTTCTCGCTGCACCAGCAGATGGCCCGGGTGCTGCGCTCGTCCTACCAGGACCTGCTGCTTCACCAACTGCCCGAGATCCCCGAAGTACAGGCCGTCCTGACCTCGGGAGGGCGTCTGTTGGAAATCGGTTGCGGTTGTGGGCACGGTCTGGAAATTTTGCGTCGCTTCTACCCCCTGATCGAGCCGACCGGCCTGGAGGCCGACTACGAGTGCGCCCGGGAAGCCGAAAGGTCGACCAGGGCGGTCATCGTGGTGGGAACCGCTGAGGAATGTCGCTATGAGTCCCGGTTCGACATTGCCCTCTTCCATCGCTCCCTGTCCTATTGTGAGTCCCCCGAAAAGTCCCTGGGGAGGGCCGTGGCGGCTCTGAAGCCCGGGGGCTTTCTGGTGGTGACCCTGCCCGACGACTTCCCGACCACCGAAGCCGAGTTGCGGACGGATCGCGGGAGGGCTCGGATGGGAGAGAGGTTGTTCTACGGGATGTTCCTGGCTCCGGATCCCCGCTACAACCCGACCAGGAGGCAGGTGGCCGAGTGGTTGAAGGAGCTTGAGGTCGAAGAGGTGGGACAATCGCGCCCGGAGCATGTTAGAAACTTCACCCTGGTCTATCGGCGCTGCCCTTCCTGAGACTCCCCGGTTACTCGGAGCAGGACCGTAGCCAGCCACAGGAGCGGGACTCCGGCGGCGAAGCCTGCGATCACGTCGCTGGGGTAGTGGGCTGCCAGGTAGACCCGGCTGAGTCCGATAACCACCACCAGCGAGGTCAGGAGAGCGACCAGGCTGGCTTTCAAGAACCCGGGCATCGGAGCTCGCCAGACCTGCCAGACCAGCAGGCCGTATACGCATAAGGACAGCATGGCATGCCCGGAGGGGAAACTGGCCATCGGTTCCTGGACCAGGGGGCCGAATTCGGGCCCCGGGCGGGGACGGGCAAACCATTCTTTCAGGCCGGTATTGATCAGGGAGGCCGCCAGGAGGATCCCCAGCGGCCCGAAGCGGTCGGCGGGGGCTCGGGAGGGCCAGCCCATCAGCCCTGTCAGGATGACCAGGGAAGTCAGGACCAGAGGGCTGCCCAGGTCGGCCACCAAACGCATGGCGGCGTTCATGGTTGGACCACGCCAGGTCTGAAGACCATATAGAAGGTCTTTGTCCAGGGGAGAGAAGGAGACCGTGGCCTGGCCCAACCCGGCCAGGAAGAGGAAGGCCAGGATGGTCAGGGCAATTCCGGTCCCAAGGTCCTGAATCCGCTGCCTGGCGTGGCATTCAGGCCGGTCTCGTCGGTCTGGTGGCATCCTTCCGCTCCCTGGGGCGGGGTCGGGTTGCTCCCGAGCCGCCAGGCGACCCGGGAGCAACCGGTCAGATCCTTTTCAAGGATGGGGAGGAAACCACTTCGGAGCCGAGCGGACCAGCCGGGTCAGGAGCATCTGCCGTTCCAGGGAGAATTCTTGAGGCAGGCGCTCGAGCAACTGCAGGAACATCTCTTCTTGTGCCAGCGATTCGGCCTTCCAGGCCTCGCGGTCCACGGTCATGAGTTCGTCGAACTGCTCCTGGCTGAAGGGTAGCCCCGTCCAGTCCAGGTCCTGATAACCCGGCATCCAGCCGATGGGGCTCTCGACGGCATGCCCTCGGCCGCGGACACGGTCCAGGATCCACTTCAGGATACGCATGTTCTCGCCGAAGCCAGGCCAGAGGAACGTCCCGTCTTTCTTCAGGAACCAGTTCACCCGGAAGATCCTGGGAGGCTCGGGGTGGACCCGGCCCATGTCCAGCCAGTGGTCGAAATAGTCGCCCATGTGGTAACCGCAGAAGGGCAGCATGGCCATCGGGTCGCGACGGATCTCGCCGACCTTGCCGGCTGCCGCGGCCGTCTTCTCCGAGCCCATGGTCGCCGCCAGGTAGACGCCGTGGCTCCAGTTGAAGGCCTGGAAGACCAGGGGCATGTCCTGGCTGACTCGGCCCCCGAAGATGAAGGCCTGGATCGGAACACCTTGCGGATTGTCCCACTCGGGGTCGATGGTGGGACATTGGGTGATCGGGGCGGTGAAGCGGGCGTTGGGGTGGGCGGCCAGCCGGCCGCATCCCGGGGTCCACTCCTGGCCGCGCCAGTCGGTCAGCCTCTGGGGCACCTCTTCGGTCATGCCTTCCCACCAGACGTCGCCGTCGGGGGTCAGGGCCACGTTGGTGAAGATGCTGTTCTTGCGGATGGAGGCCATGGCGTTGGGGTTGGAGACGTCCGAGGTCCCGGGGGCCACCCCGAAGAGGCCGGCTTCCGGGTTGATGGCGTAGAAGCGCCGGTCTTCGCCGGGCTTCAACCAGGCGATGTCGTCTCCGACGGTCCAGACCTTCCAGCCCTCGAAGCCCTCCGGGGGGATCATCATGGCAAAGTTGGTCTTGCCGCAGGCGCTGGGGAAGGCGGCAGCCACGTAGGTCTTTTCGCCGTCGGGTGCTTCCACCCCGAGGATCAGCATGTGCTCGGCCAACCAGCCTTCCTGGCGGGCCATGTAGGAGGCGATTCGCAGGGCCAGGCATTTCTTGCCCAGCAAGGCGTTGCCGCCGTAGCCGCTGCCAAAGGACCAGATGGAACGTTCTTCGGGGAAGTGGACGATGTATTTGTTGTCTTTGTTGCAGGGCCAGGGAACGTCGGCCTGGCCGGGCTTCAAGGGAACGCCCACCGAGTGCAGGCAGGGGACGAAATCTCCGCTCTCGCCCAGAATATCCAGGACGGCCTGCCCCATCCGGGTCATGATCCGCATGTTGGTGACCACGTAGGGGCTGTCGGTGATCTCGATGCCGATCTGGGCGATGTGTGAGCCCAGGGGGCCCATGCTGAAGGGGATCACGTACAGGGTGCGCCCCTGCATGCAGCCCTCGAAGAGGCCGGTCAGGGTGGCCTTCATCTCGTCGGGGTCGACCCAGTTGTTGTTCGGACCGGCGTCTTGCCGGTTCCTGGTGCACACGAAGGTGCGGTCCTCGACCCGGGCCACGTCATCCGGGTCCGAAAGGCAGAGGAAGCTGCCGGGGCGTTTCTCGGGGTTCAGGGCGATGAAGGTTCCGGAGTCGACCATCTCCCGGCACAAGCGGTCATACTCTTCCTGGCTGCCATCGCACCAGTAGATGCTCTCTGGTCGGCAAAGCCGGGCGATTTCGTCTACCCAGGCCACTAGTCGGGGGTTGGAGGTCGGCGGGGATGGGGCTTTCTGGATGCTCATCAGGGCTCCATTTCTATCGGGTATGTCTGGGGATCTCCTGGCGAATCAAGAGGAGGGCTGCCGCCTCAAGGCACGGCGACGATGGACGGGCCCGAAAAAATTCCACCGTGTCCGGTCTGCTCCTGCCCGACGCGATCAGGGTTCGGAGTGGGCGACGTCCACGACTTTTCCTTGGGAGTCCAGGTAGACGACCACCCGGGTGCTTCCGAAAAGCCCGCATCGGTAGACCAGGCGCTTCAGGGTGAGCAGGCCTTCGGGGACCTCGGGACCTCGCCGTTCGATGACCTCGTCGGGGGTACCGAATTGCTGGATAACCTGCTGTTCGGTGTCGCCGCTGCGAGGCTGGGGGCACGGCTCCCAGGCCACCAGGCACACGACGATCCCCGCCACCAGGCCCAGCAGGGCGCCTCGGAGGAGTTCCGAGCCGTGACGGTACAGCCAGGTGGAACGGTGGGGTGCGGACCCGGTCATGATATTCTGTTTCGGAGCCTCCCGGGAACGCTCCTGTCTGGGAGTCAACCGTTCTCTTCCTCCTTCCCCTGGCATCCTTTCCAGGGCGCTTGGGAACGTTGGCGAATCTGGAGGCATGCCAGGATCGTCCCGCCCCGGCTTCGAGTCCATATTCGAGCCCTCGCCGCCACGTCTGCTCTTCCGCAAGGCCAGGCTCTTTTATGCGATGGTCCTGACGCTGGGACTGCTGGTCGTGGTCTGGTTGGATGGGGCCATCGGACCGCACCAGGAAATGGGCTTCTTCTATCTGGCGATCATCGTCCTGGCATGCCTGGAACTGGGACTTCCCGGACTGCTCTTCGTGCCCTTGGCCTTTGCCAGCTATCTGGGCAACGTCCTGGCCCGGGCTGGATCCGATCGGCCCGCCTTTCTGTTCGAGCACAGTTTGGTCAGTGCGGCCAGTTTCGCCGTGGTCGGCGTCGTGGCAGCCATGGCCCATCAGGGTCGGGTTCGTCTGGAAGCCCATCGACAGGCCTTGGAAGTGGCTGTCTCCCAACACGAGGCCGTCCTGCGCTGTCTGCCCGATTTCGTCCTGGTCCTGGATCAGGACATGCGCATCCGGGGAACCGGAGGTGCCTTCCACGAGCACCTGGGCCTGTCGCCGGGCGCGCTCGAAGGCGTAGCCCTGGGGGATCTGGAGGTCGGCCACGCCGGGGCGGGCTTCGAGAAGCTGGCTGCCGACCTTTCGGCGACGACGGCCTCCTGGTCGGCCCTGGCCCCGCCTCCGAATCCCGACCGGCCTCATGCCCACCGGATCGCCCTCGAGAGGTGGCTTTTGGATGCTGTCGCGGGTCCCATCCGGGGTGTTGGAGGAGCCCTCCTGGGCTGGGTGGTCCTGTTGCGCGACGTGACCGATCTGGTCCAGACCCAGGAACTGCTGCTGGCCAGGGCGCGCAGTCTGGCCGTGCAGGAGACCCGGCGGCAGTTGGCTCGGCACCTGCACGACAACGTGACCCAGACGCTGGTCGCCATCCGCCTTCGACTGGAAGTCGCCGCGGCCGCCGGGCAAGGGGGCCTGGAGCCATCTCAGGTCCGCGAGGTCCAGGACGGCCTGGGTCAGGCCATCCGCGAATTGCGCCAGACGATGTGGGAGCTGCGCCCGACGGTGCTGGAGAAACTCCCCTTTGCAGAAGCCCTGCACGCCTATCTGGAGGATTTGAGCAGTCGTTCGGGCTTCCATGCCCGGCTGGAGGTGGAGGGGCGGGTCGACCTTCAACCCGAGCGCGAGGTGCTGCTCTTCCGGGTGGTCCAGGAAGCCGTGACCAACGCCTTGAAGCATTCCCAGGCCGAGGAGGTGCTGGTTCGTCTGAAGGCCAGGGAAGGTCATCTGGCGGTCGAGATTTGTGACGATGGGATCGGCTTCGATGTCCAGGCTGCGGGGTCGGATCCCCTGCGCAAGAGCTTTGGCCTGCGCGACATGCAGGATCGGGCCCGCGTGCTGGGAAGCGAGCTGCTAATCCGGTCGGATCCCGGGCACGGGACCTGCGTGAGTCTGTCCGTACCCCGGGAGCCGCGACAGGAGGCATTGGAGTGACCCAAGTCCGGATCATGCTGGTGGACGACCATGCCCTGTTCAGGGAAGGCCTGGCCCTGCTCTTGAAGGGCCGACCGAACCTGCAGGTGGTAGCCGAGGCCGCCACCGGAGAAGAAGCGCTGGTCCAGCTCGAGTCGGCCCATCCCGACCTGGTCCTGTTGGACCTCAACCTGCCGGGCATCGGAGGCGTAGAGACCTGCCGGCTGCTCAAGGAAAGGGCTCCGGAGCTGCGGGTGGTGATCCTGACCATGTCCGACGACCTCGAATCGATTTTCGAGGCGGTTCGAGCCGGGGCTTGCGGCTATCTTTTGAAGGACATCGCCTCCCAGAATCTTCTGGAGGCCATCGACCAGATCGATCACGAGGGCGGGATTCTGGAGCCCTTCCTGGCGCGTCGGTTGCTGGCCGAATTTTCGGGTCTCCGGTCCGCGTCCCGGTCGGTCGAGTCGGTGGTGACTCCCGGGCCGGCCCTGTCCCCTCGCGAGACCGAGATCCTGCAAAAGGTCGTCGATGGCCTGTCCAACAAGGAGATCGCCGACCGGCTCTGCATCAGCAAATATACCGTAGGAAACCACATCAATAATATCTTCAGGAAGCTGGGCGTCAACGACCGGACCCAGGCAGCCGTGGCCGCCATCAAGATGCGCCTGGTCTGAATCCGCCGCCTACCGTGGCATTCAGGCCTCGGTTCTCACGCCAGACAGCGGATTCAGGTTGAACCGGTGCGCTACCTGCTTATAGAGGAACCCCCAAACCCTCTGCGAAGGGCTTGGTTTCGCGAATCCACATTTGTTCTGGAGGTCTCTTGATGAAAGCTCTGCGCTTGTCGCTTCAAGCCCTGTTGCTGGGTCTTGTGCTGCTGACCCAACCGGTTCGGGCCGAAGTCCCCGCCCAACTCTCCCCGGATCTGCTGGCGGTAGTCTGGCAACAGACCTCTGCGGAATACAAGGCCCTGTGCATGCAGATTTTTCATGGAGCCACCGAGGCCATGCGCACGCACGTTCAAGGAGGAGAATACCTCTTCCAGGACGGGCGCTTGTGGCTTCAGACGCTGGTCCGGCATCCGGATGGGCGGCTGACCTGGGACCGGCGGCCCGTGGCGCTGGTCATGGACCTCGACGAGACGGTTCTGGACAACAGCGGCTTTGAGGCCTGGGCCATCCAGACCCGACAGACATACAACCCCCAGAACTGGGGGCAATGGATGAGATTCCAGGGGGAAACCCCGAGCTCCTGGAAGGCCCTGCCGGGAGCCCTGGAGATGCTTGGTGAGGCCCGGAAGATGGGCATTTCTCCGGTCTTCATCACCAACCGCAACGAGTCGGGGCGCGCCTCCACCCTGGCCGTGCTGCGGGGCTTGGGCCTGGATGCTCCCGATTTGTCCGAGCGCCTGTACATGGAGGATGAACCTAACGAGCCCCAGGCCCGGGAAGCCCTGCTGCAGGATATGGGCCTGTCCCCCGACAGCGCGGAAGGGCGGCGTCTGGCCGCCAACTCCAGCGACAAGGAACGCCGGCGACTGGACGCGATGTCGCGTTTCCATGTGGTGGCCTGGTTCGGTGACAATCTGTATGACTTCCCTGTCAACGTCCCCAACACCACCACTCCTGGAGAGGTCATCCGCAAGGTTCGTGATGACGAGGTGCTCCGGAACACTCAGCGCTGGGGAACCAGTTGGTTCATGCTGCCGAACCCCATGTATGGCAGTTGGTACTACGGACCCGCCGTGCCCTCGGGGACCCAACTGAAGGTCCTGGACGACTTCGGCTTCGAGGCCTGGCGCAAGAAGAACCTCTAGGAACCCAGCCGGAAACCAGAGCGCCCGGTCTTCGGGGAAAGGGTCCATCCGGGCGACCGCGAAAAAAAAACCTGAATCGGGTCGGGGTCTGCTCCTTCTGGTCGCGCTGGTGGCCGTTGGGGTAGACGAAGCGCCGACAGGCCGGGAAAGGGAGACGGATCGATGGCTTTTTGCATCCACTGCGGAGCTGGCGTGGCTGAGGACGCTACCTTCTGCCATTCTTGTGGAGGATCGGTCCAAGACCTGAGTGCTCCAGCCGTCGAGGAGACCGGAACTCCCTCGACACCCTTGGAGGAAGGCCCGAGTTGGCCAGCCTCCCTGGAGATGCCGGCCACTTCCTGGGAGGCACCCATCGCCCAGGCTCCCGCTTCTTCCTGGACCCAGCCGGAGGCCGAAGCAGTTCCTGCCGAGGGAGTGCCCGAAACCCGGGACGCTGCTCCCCAGGCGTCGGCCATGGCCTCGGGAGTGACTCCGATAGAGGGTGGGTCGGCCTGGGGGGGCGCTCCCCAGCCTCAGCCCGGTTCCTGGTCTCCCCCCGGCCAGAGTCCGGCCCCGCCGCCACCGAATTGGAGCGCACCCCCAGCAGCCGCTCCGGTGGCTCCGCAACCCCGATTCTCGGATCCCAGCGGCACCGGTTGGCCCCCCTCGCTGGGTGCTTCTGCCGCACCTCAGCCTCCCCCGCCCCCGCCTGCACAGACCCAGGCACCCGGTTCGCCGGTTCCCAACTACCTGATCCCCGCCGTCTTCTCGATGCTGTGCTGTTGCCTGCCCTTTGGCGTGGTCAGCCTGGTCTTTGCCATCCAGGCCAACACCAAAGCCGGGGCCGGACTGCACGAGGAGGCCATGCGCAACGCCAATATGGCCAAGATCTGGCTGTTGGTGGCCATCGGCGTCGGGCTCCTGGGTAACGGGCTGGTTCTCCTCATGCAGGTGCTGGCCGTCGTGGCCAACTCCTGAGGAGGAACCTGCATCCGCCGGCTGCCCCTGGAGACTGCCCGGGGGTTCAGCCGCGAGCCCAGGCTTCGGCCTTTTTACAGAGCTTTTCGTCGCTGCCGTCCACCATCTGGCCGCTCCACTCCCGCGGGGCCTCCAGGGCCAGCCAGGCCAGGGTGAGTCCGACGCTTTCGGGGCTTTGCAGGCCCCCCTGGCGGGGGAGGTCCAGGAAGAAGCGTCCCCAGGGATGGGGCATCCGAGGCGCCGCCTCCCGGCGGATCTCCTCTTGCATCCCGGTGTCCACCACGCCCGGCGAGAAGCAAAGCGTGGTGACCGAGGGCTCCTCCAGGGCCAGGACCCGGGCCAGTTGGGTCAAGGCGGCCTTGGTGGCACAGTAGGCCCCGAAGTGCGGCAAGGGCTGGACGGCCGCGCCAGTGCTGACCTGGATGAGTCGTCCCTGGCTTTCCCGAAGGGCGCCCAGGGCGGCGCGGGTCAGGGCCAATGGAGCCAGGAGGTTCACCTCCACCGCTCGGCGCCATCCGGCCAGATCCGTCTCGGAAACAGGACCCGTCGGGCCCAAGACGGCGGCGTTGTTGATCAGCGCGTCCAGCCGGCCGAAGCGTTCCATGGTCTCCTGCACGAAGCGGGCGGTTGCCTCCTGGTCGGTTACGTCCAGGGTGCCTGTAAGGACCTCGGTGGGCAGCTCTCCGGCCAAGGCCTTCAAGGCCTCCCCGGAGCGGGCCAGCAGGGCCAGGCGGACTCCCCGGGCCGCCAGGGCTCGGGCGGTTCCCGCACCGATCCCGCGGGAAGCTCCGGTCACCAGGATGACCGGGGATTTATTCGGATCTCGGTTCATGACAGGAGCCTCCTATAGGATTCCCAATGAGTTGAGGATGCCGGGGATGGCCATGGCCAGAGCGATGCCGACGCCCACCAGGGACTCGCCGGCGATCACGCCTGAGGAGACCGGCACCACGAAGCGTTCGGCCAGGGCTGGCTTTTTCTTCTGCAGGAGCGTGGCGATCACGGCTCCGAGGAACATCGAGAGCGAGTTGTAGAAGGGGATCACGAAGGCCAGACCGAGGCCGGTGGCTGAGGGGATCAGGTGCCGCTGGCGGGGGAAGGCCTTCTCCAGCAGGGGCAGGGCCATGCCCACCAGGCACCCGATGGCCATCCCGGCCTGGGCGGTGGGGTGCAGGGCGCTCAGGCCGTTGGCCAGCAGTTCCGCCACCTTGGCCCAGACCTGGGCCGAGGGCGCCGGCCAGATGTCGCTGCCCAGGACGGTCGCATTGGGGACCAACAGGTAGAAGGCCGGCACCACCACCAGGGTGCCCGCAAAGATGCCCGCGAACTGGGCCAGGAACTGCTGGCGTGGATTGGCTCCCAGCAGGTAGCCGCTCTTGAGGTCGATAAGCAGATCGGCCGACGAGCCGGCCGCCCCGGCGGTGACGCTGGCGGTCATCAGGTTGGTGACCATGTTCGAGGGAGCCAGGAATCCGAAGGCCAACTGGGTGATCTTGCCCATGGCACCCACGGGGGTGATATCCGATTCTCCAGTGGCCCGGCAGGCTACCAGGGCCAGGAAGAAGGTGGCCAGGACGGCCACCAGGCCCATCCACCAACTGGTCTGGAAGGCGAAGTGCAGGACCAGGATACAACCCAGGCCCGAGACGCCGGCTCCGACCAGGAACCACCAGGCCGGCACCTCGATGGCCTCCAGGGGGTCCTCGACCGCGCTGCGCTTACCGAAGAGCGCCGTCAGGCCGCTGAAGGCGCGCAGCATGGTGCGCCACTCCATGGCGAACATGGTCAGGCCCGAGGCCACCATGATCGAGGCTCCGGTCCAGGTGCTCCAGCCGACGATGGCCCGATAGGGGCTTTCTACCAGCAACTTGGGGTCGATTGCGCCCAGGGAGGTCATCCAGGGGGCCAACACGCCGTAGCAGACCAGACCGCCCAGAACCATCGACCAGGTGACCCGCCAGCCCACCAGGGCACCAGCTGCGATCATCACGCCGCTGAGGTCGAAGTTGATCGTCCACATCCCCAGGGGACGGCCCGCCAGCATGCCGGGCAGGTTCAGGTGGGAGGGAATCCAGGCCAGGGCATCGCGGACCAAGGCGATGAGTCCTCCGAACAGGCCTGCCAGGCCCAGCGAGCGGGCCTTGCTCATGGCCTCACCACCGTGAGAGTGCAGGCTGCGCAGGGTCTCGGCCGCGGCGATGCCGCTGGGGAACTTCAACTGTTCGACGTTGATCATCTGCCGCTTCATGGGGATGGCCATGAAGACGCCCAGGGCAGCCAGGAAGAGGGTCCACAGTGCCAGGATCCCCCAGCTGATATGGGCTCCGGTGATGAGCAGGTAGGCCGAGATGGCCGAGACCATCGTGCCTCCGGTCGAGTAACCGGCCGACGAGGCGGTGGACTGCATGCAGTTGTTCTCGAGGATCGACATCTGGGTCGGGAAGAACCGGGGGAAGAAAGTGTGAAGCGATGTCCAGATCGCGTAGGACAGGATGCAGGCGGTGATGGCCACACCCAAGGCCCATCCGGTCTTGAGGCCCACATACAGGTTGGAGAGTGACATCACCCCACCGATCAGCGAGCCCATCAGGATGGCCCGAAGGGTCAACTGGGGAACCTTGTCTCCCTGGTAGACCTCCCGGAGCCACCTGTGCTCGGGGTCGTCGGGGAGGGTTGCGGCCTGGTCCGGATCTTCGGGACTCTTCGGGGTGGGAGAAGGTTCGTTGGGTTGACTCAAAAGATCTCGCTCCTGGGGGGGTGGGAAACTCCAGTCTACCATAGGGGGAGGGTGCTCTGGGGGGTGTTACGGTGCCGTGAACAGGCCGCGGAGGGACATGGATGCATCGGGCTCGAACCATGCCCGACCACTTTCCAGACCTGCAGGAGATACCCATGCATCCACTGCTCCAGCGTCGCGCCCTGCTGGCGAAGCGACTCCCGGGAACTCTGGCCCTTATCTTCAACGGGACCGAGCGCCCCCGGAATTACCCGGGCAATCCCCACCCCTTCCGGCCCGACAGCCACTTCCTCTACTTCTGTGGGGTCTTGCCGCCTGGTTCCGTGGTTCTGCTGGACGGGGGCGAGGCCCACCTCTTCATGGATCCGGTGACCCGCGACGAGGCGGTGTGGTCCGGGCCTGGCCCGGACTGGGCCGAGCTGGAGCGTGTGCTTCAGGCGCGAATCCACCCCCGGACGGAATTGGAGGCCTTCCTGGACGGCCTCGGGCGCTCGCGTCTGGCCACCCTGCCTTCCCAGGACCCCGCCACCACGGCCGAGCAGAACCTACTTTTGGGGCGCAGCCCCGATCTTCAGGAAGACTCGCCGGATGGGCTCCTGGCCCGGGCGGTGATCGAGTTGCGCTTGCGCCACGACCAGGCGGCCCGGGAGGAATTGCGCAAGGTCTGCAAGGTGACTGTCCAGGCCCATCTGGATGGCATGGCTGCCACCCGGGTTGGAGGCGATGAGGGCGACGTCCTGGCGGCGATGATGTCGGCCTGCCTGCGCCAGGGCTTCGGCACCTCGTTCCAGCCCATCGTGACGATCTCGGGCGAGCGCCTGCACCAGCCGCACGTGGGCGGCCCCCTGCGCGAGGGGGACCTGCTCCTGGCCGATTTCGGTGCGGAAGCTGCGACGGGCTGGGCCGGAGACGTGACCAACACCTGGCCGGTCTCGGGGACCTATACCCCGCGCCAACGGGACGTGTATTCGGTCGTCCTGGAGGCCCACCGCCGCGCGGCGGCCCGGGTCCAGCCCGGAACCCGCTATCGCGAGGTCCATCTGGAGGCCTGCCGGGCCACGGCCGAGGGGCTGGTGGCCCTGGGCCTGCTGAAGGGAGTCCCCGAGGACCTGGTCGAGCGCGACGCCCACGCCCTTTTCTTCCCCCACGGCATCGGCCATCTGCTGGGCTTGGACGTGCACGACATGGAGGACCTGGGCGACCTGGCCGGGTACGCCCCGGGGCGGGTGCGGAGCACACGCTTCGGCCTGCGCTGGCTGCGTCTGGACCGGGACCTGGAGGAGGGCTTCGCGGTCACCATCGAGCCCGGGTTCTACTGGATTCCCGAATTGCTGGAGGACCCGGTACGCCGGCAGGCCTATGCCGACTGCGTCGATTGGGACCAGGTCGAAAGTTTCCGCGAGGTGCGCGGGATCCGGATAGAGCGGGACTATCTGGTGACCGACTCCGGTCACGAGCTTCTGACTCCGGGCCTCCCCGACGAGCCCGAGGCCGTGGAAGCCGCCGTGGGAGGCCGGTCTTGAGCCGTTCGCCACGCCCGCAGATGGTGCTGCGCACCTATGAACGCCGCAGTTCGGGGATCCCCACCGGGGAATACCTCACCCGCCGATATGATCTGGCGGGGAACCCCTTCGTCGTCTTCTGCACCAATCCCGAATGCCCCCACTGGCTGGAGGGGGACTCGGCGCTGCCCCATTGGTCGGAGGACTGCCCCGAGAATCTGGGGGTCTTGCGCTGTCCGGAGTGCGGCGCCCCGGTAGTACGACCCCCGCGCAACCCGGATGCGCCTCTGGATTGAGGCGTCCGTGATTCCGCTCCGACCCGGAAGCAGAAGGATTCCCCAGCGCAGCCCGGCGAAGGGGGCGGCTACGTTCAGGAGGACAGAAGATGCCCGAGACTTCCTTTGATGTTGCAATCCTGGGAGGCGGGCCCGGCGGCTACGTAGCTGCGATCCGGGCTGCCCAACTGGGCATGTCGACTTTGTTGGTCGAGAAGGAAGTCCAACCGGGGGGCACCTGCCTGCATCGGGGATGCATCCCCACCAAGGCCCTGCTGGAGACCGCCAGCCGCCTGGAACAGGCGCGCCAGGCCGAGGACTTCGGGGTGATGCTTTCCGGGCCGCCCGCCCTGGACCTGGGCCGGGTCCATCAGCGCAAGAAGACCCTGGTCCGGCGCCTGGCGATGGGCATCGAGGGTCTGCTGAAGAAGAATCGGGTCACCTTCCTGACCGGTCATGCCAGCCTGGACGGGCCCGGGAGGGTCCAGGTCGAGGGGCAGGTCTACCAGGCTCGCCACGTGATCCTGGCCACCGGCTCGGCCGTAGCGGTCCCCCCGGTCTTCCCGGTGGACGGTGTCCGAGTCCTGACCTCCGACCACATGTTGGAATACCCCGAGATCCCCCCCCGTCTGGTGGTGGTGGGAGCCGGGGCCGTGGGGATGGAGTTCGCCTCGATCTACTCGCTCTTCGGCTCCCAGGTTACGGTGCTCGAGATGCTTCCCCGGGTCCTGCCCCTGGAGGACGAGGACGTCTCGGCCGAGGTCGAGAGGCTCTTCCGCAAGCGGGGAGTCACCTTCCACACCGGGTGTGCCGTCGAGAAGGTCGAGGTGGGGGAAGATTCGGTTCGCCTCCAGGGGCGCGGCCTTCCCGAGGACCTGCAGGCCGAGATTCTGCTGGTGGCCGTCGGCCGCCGCGCCAACACCGAGGGGCTGGGCCTGGAGTCGGTGGGCCTGGAGCTGGAGCGCGGGCGGATTCCCGTGGACAACTTTATGCGGACCCGGGTGCCCGGGATATACGCCATCGGGGACCTCGTTCCCACTCCCCAACTGGCGCATGTGGCCTCGGCCGAGGGGATCCTGGCAGTCGAGCACCTGGCCGGCCTGGAACCCCACCCGGTGGATTACCGCTTCATCCCCTCGGCCACCTACTGCCACCCAGAAGTGGCCAGCGTGGGCCTGAGCGAGGCCGCTGCGGTGGAGGCCGGCCACGAGGTGAAGGTGGGCCGTTTCCCGTTCGCCGCCTTGGGCAAGGCGGTCATCATGGGGCAGACCGATGGTTTCGTAAAGATTGTCGCCGAGGCCCGCTTCGGCGAGGTTCTGGGAGTCCATCTGGTGGGGCCTCACGCCACCGACCTGGTCTCCGAGGCGGTGCTGGCGCTGACCTGCGAGACCACGCTGGGCGAGCTGCTGCATTCGGTCCATCCCCACCCGACGCTCTCCGAAGCGATCATGGAAGCCGCCCACCAGGCCGCCGGAGCCCCCATCCACTTCATCCCCCCGCCCCCGAGGAAGAAGCGGGGCTGACCGGTCCCCCGAATCCACCGCCAAGCCGTGGTATTCGGCCGCGGACAGGGGCGTTTTCTAGGCGTCCAGGGCCCGGACGTAGGGGTTGCTGGACTTCTCCTCGCCCACGGTCGTGGGCGGACCATGCCCGGGGTACAGGATCGTTTCGTCGGGTAGCCTGTAGAGCTTGGTGCGGATGGATTGCGCCAGTTGGCGGCCATCCCCCCCAGGCAGGTCGGTCCGACCGACCGACCCGGCGAAGATCGTGTCTCCGACGAACGCACTGTTGCCGCTGACCAGGACGATGCCGCCGGGAGTGTGTCCGGGTGTGTGCAGGACCTGGAAGACCAGGTTGCCTACCCGGAAATCCTCTCCCTCTTTAAGTTCCCCGTCCACCACCGGCACGGGGCCGGATTCCAGTCCGAAGAACTCAGCCTGTTGAGGTGCCGTCCGGATCAAGTCCAGATCCGCGCGGTGGGCGTAAATCGGGGCCTTCAGGGCCTCTTTGACCTCCTGGGCACGCATCACGTGATCCACGTGCCCGTGGGTCAAGAGCAGGGCTCGGACGGTCACCCCCTCGTTGCGAACCAGCTTCAACAGCCGTTCGGTTTCGTCTCCGGGATCGATCAGGACCCCCTCTCGGGTCTCTTCGTCCGCCACCAGGTAGCAGTTCGTCTGGAAGGCCCCGACGGGGCAGGTGCGAATCTTCATGAGCCTCCCTTTCTCGACCGGGGAGGTGGAACCCCTCTTGTCCGGAGTGATTTTCAGGCCGGGCTCCAGGAGCCTGCGCCAGATCATCCCGCGGCCCGGAGCGGTTCCCTATCCTGGCTATGCTTGCGGCTGCGAGAGCGGACCCGGTTGGAAGGGACCGTGCAGCCGCGCCGTGTACAGCTCCCTATCCCCTGGCCGAGGCCCCGAGGAAATCCATGCCCTCTCTTGTCGACAACATCAAGGCCGTCTTGACCGGAATGAAGGTCACCCTTTCAAACTTCCTGCAGAAGCCGGTGACGGTCGAATACCCCTGGGACCAGGACGATATCCCGCCCATCTCGCGGGGCACCCTGCGCATGGTGGATTTCCACGACGCGGACTCGATCTCCGAAAAGAGCGCCTGGTACCCCGGCACTCGCTGGGCTCCCTGTACCGAAGGCTGCCCGGCCCACACCGACGCGCGCGGCTACGTCACCCTGGCAGGTGAAGCCAGGTGGAGGGAGGGCCTGGAGACCCTTCGCCGGACCTATCCCTTCGTCGGCACCTTGGGGCGGGTCTGCCCGGCCCCCTGCGAGAAGAAATGCTCGCACGGCTTCACGAGCCCCGAACCGATCGCCATCCGCAAGCTCAAGCGCGTGTTTGCGGACTGGGAGTCCTCCCTGTCCGAATCTGAACGCTTCGACTATGAAAAGTATTGCTGTGCCGCTCCCCTTCTCGGGAAGAGCGTCGGCATCGTCGGCGCCGGACCGGCCGGCTACCAGGCCGCCATGTTGCTGCGCTCGTGGGGATTCGAGGTCTTCCTGTACGAAGCCCGAGCCCTGCCCGGAGGTTTTCTGACCCAGGGCATCCCCGTCTACCGTCTGCCCCGCCAGGTCATCCATGAGGAGATGCGGCGGATCCACTCGCTTCCCGGGATCCACCTGCAGTTGAATACCGAGATCGGCCAGGACCTGCCTTTTGAGGAACTCGAGAAGCGCCACGACGAGGTCATAGTGGCTGCGGGTGCCTGGAAGCCCTATCGTCTGGGCCTGGACCTGGAGGAGAAACCCTGGGTCTGGTATGGGGAGGATTTCCTCGAGCACCAGATCCGGGGACACCTGACGGAGGTCCCTTCCAAGGTCGTCGTGGTCGGAGGTGGCAATACCGGCTTCGACTGTGCCCGGACCTGTCGGCGCCTGGGGGCCGAGGTCACCATGATCTATCGGCGGACCCGCAAAGAGATGCCTTCGGAAGACGAGGAGATCGAGGACGGCGAGGAAGAAGGCGTCCGGATCCTGTGGCTGACCTCCCCTCAGCGGATCGTCGTCCAGGATGGCCAGATGAAGGGGCTGGAGGTCATTCAGAACCGCTTGGGAGCCAAGGACCATTCGGGCCGGCGCCGGCCGGTGCCCATCGAAGGCTCGGAGCAGCTTTTGGAATGCGGCATGGTGATCACCGCCCTGGGGCGGGAGGTCGATCTCCCCTGGCTCCCCTCCGATATCCGCACCAACCGGAACGGGACCCTGGTCGTCGACGAGGAAGGTAGGACCACCCGGGATGGAGTGTGGGCCTGCGGAGACGTGACCCGCGTCGCGACCATCATCGCCGCCATCGCTGCAGCCGACCGGGTGGCCCTGGGTATCGCCCGCAAGCACGGCGTCTCCCCTGAAAACTTCGATTTCCTGTATCCCCATGAGAAGACCCGGACGGTTCCACTCCCGGACGGCTCGTCGCCCGAACCGTCTTCCGGAGTGCTTCGGCGTCCCCATGGCCTGGGCACGGTTCCCCACCCGCCCGACCTCTCGGCGGAGGTTCGCGCCTCCTACCAGGACAAGCCGCGGCAGAAGCCCTTCCGAGCACTGGGTCGACAGAACCCCATGCCGAAGCTGCCCCTCGCGGAGCGAACCGGCACCTTCGCCGAGGTGGAACTGGGCTTCTCGCTCGAGGTGGCCCGCCAGGAGGGGCAACGCTGCTATGGTTGCGCGGCGGAGATGTGCGTCGGCTGTGGAGTCTGCGTGGATGCCTGCCCCGACGCCTGTATCTATCTGGAGTCCAGGCCCACCGAGGGGGGCTTCGGTTCACCCCTCACCTACACGGTCGATCTCTCGAGATGCTGTTACTGCGGGCTGTGTACCGAGGCCTGTCCGACCAAATCCCTGGTCATGACCGCGAACTTCGAGTTCTCGGTGTATGATAAGGCTCAGACCTGCATGACCAAGGAACGGCTGAACCTGGGTCTGGTCCGTTCCGAGAAGGAACGCAGGAAGGTCGGGGATTCCGCCCCCCCCGCCCCGGAGCCTGAACCGGAACCGGTAGGCTGAGGGACCCTTCGTGGAGGAATTCAGCGCCCACAGCATTCTGGCCCGCCTGAATCCGCTGCTGAAGGAGGAAGGCCTGGAATTTCAGGTCGTGGACGTGGCTGAAGGTGTGGTCCACCTCCGGGGACGTCGGGTCTCGGCAGGGGCTCCTATGGCCTTCGTGGTTCGCGCCCTGGAAGGGACCTTCCGCCGCTACCTGCCGGGATTTCGAGAGGTGGCCCTGGACGAATGGCAGGGACTCCAGGAGCCCCCAGCCTCTTGCGAGCCCCGAATTCCCGGACTGCGGATGAGCGGCCTCCCGGCTCTGGACCTGGCTGGGACCGACCGCCAAAAAGCGGCCCAGGCCCTGGAGATCTTCTTCGGCATGCTGCGCCGCCAGGGCGCCTCTTGCGCCCGGTTGTTGGGCGTCGCAGCGGATGGACCCGAAAGAGCTGTGCGCAAGTGGCTCGCGGTCCGTCGGGAGGACGGAGTCCTGGGCCACCTCGAGGCCGGGCACCGGGATCGCTGGATCCTGCACTTCGGACAGGCCTGCGAGGCTGCCGAGACCTGTAATCCGGAAGAATCGGTCGAAACGCTTCCAGCCCGAATCCTGCTTCTGGGTCAGCCCTGATCCTGCAGAAGAGGAGAAGGCCGAGGGCGAACCCGACGCTTCCGGGTGCGGGCCTTCCCCCGGGGCTCGGGGAGCTTGCCTGAGAGCCCGTCGCGGATCAAGCTGAGAAGACTCGCGGACTTCCCGTCCGGGCCCAACTCCTTCATCTTCTCCAGCAATTCGGCCATTGCCGGCGCCAGGCGGGACTGCACGGAGTTGAAGTGCTCGACTGCCAGCATCGAGCGGGACTTCCAACTCTGGCTGCGCATGTCCCAGAACAGGTCGACGGGGTCGTAGTAATAGGGAGCCGGCAGGTTCCTGAGCTTCTCGCGCAGGGAGGGGACCGAGAAGCCCTGGTCCTCCACCATGGCCTTGATGAAGGCCATCTCCACCAGATCCAGCCGGGTATAGCGTCGCGAACGCCCCTCCTGCGGGTACTCGGGATGAAGGAGCCCCTGACTCTCCCAGTATTGGATCATCCGGGTGCTCACCTCCAGGACCTTGGCTGCATCGGCCTGGCTGAGGTAGAGGACCATTCCTTCAAAGAGTTCGAGCTGCGCGTCCGGACGCACCCGTGGGATCACGCTTTGATGTTTCGTCAGACCCAGGTCATGCTCCCTTCTACTTTTCTTTTGTCCACATATGCACAAACTTTGTGTATATGTGGATAACTTGTGTGGATGTGGACACAGAAGGTTGTTGACACGGCTCATGTAGAGTGTATATAATGAAAACACCTCGAGCACCGAGCCCTCCGGCTCAGCAAGAGGTTGTTGACACGACAGGTTCCCTGGCCTCAAGTGTCATGGTGGTTCCTCCTATATCCCATCTTGCGCCCCCCACCGACTCACAATCTGGGGGGCCTCTTTTTGTCTGGGAGAGGAGGCGGATGGCGAAGGCTGGTGGTTACGGGATTTCAGCGGGCTGGGGTAGGGGTGGGCGGGCCGCTGATTTGGAGTGCCGGCCACGGATTCTGGTCAGGATAGGCTCAGAAGTGGGCGCCACCACCCGAGGGGCGAAACCCTCTGTGCCAGATGGGGTGAGAGGCGGTGCATCGCCGCGATCTGGCCCTGGTCGCCGGCGAGCCTGGCTCTGGGAAGACCGCCCTGGTGCGGAGCCTGCTGACCAGGCTCGATTCCAGCAGCTTCCGGATGCTCTATGGCGCAGTGCCGGTGGCCAAGAACGCTCTGCATGCCGCAATAGAAGGCCTGCTGCTCGACCTGGGAAGGTCCCCATCAACAACGGGCCCCGGGCTCTGGCCCTCCTGTGCGAATCTTTACGCCGGCAGGACTCCCAGGGCCGCCGTCCCGTGCTGGTCAGAAACGGCCATGGTGCATCGCTTGCGGGAGTGCCCGGGCGATGACGAACAGCTCAGAGGCCAAGGCGGCCTGACTCAATCGCGGGTACCTGGGAAGCCGGGACCAGTCCAATCCTGGGCCTGGAATTCACCCGGGCAGACCTGTAGAAGCTGCATCTTCAACGGGCTGAACCCTGAACCGGGTTTCTGGAATGCCCTTTCCAACCTGCAGGTGTCTTTATAGTCTCTCTCTATATATATAGTAGGTGCCTGCTGCCGGTCCCAGGCGGCGGATCGAGGACTCATCCTCTGGTTTGACACCCCCATGGCCTGGGGATAGAATGTCCTTTGTCGGGAAGGCTCCTCTAGAGGAGCCTTCTTGCCCGAGTCACCTGGTCTCCCGGGGCCGCTCGGAGCCACAGGGCTCTGGAGGGCTCGTCGGGAGTTTTTGTGACTGTACGTGTTCCGAGCACGTCTAACAAGGACAGGGGTGTGATTCTTTTGCTGGGTCTTCTCAAAGGCCTCCTGGACGCCAACGAGCGCGACGTGCGCCGGATACGGAAGGTCGTGGACCGGATCAACGGGTTCGAAGAGGCCATGAAGGCCTGTTCGCATGACGAGCTGCGCGGGAAGACCGATCTCTTCCGCGAGCGCCTGGCCCAGGGTGAGACCCTGGACGACCTCCTCCCCGAGGCTTTTGCGGCCGTCCGGGAAGCGTCTCGACGGACCTTGAAGCTGCGCCATTACGACGTGCAGATGATCGGTGGGATCGTGCTGCACCAGGGGCGCATCTCGGAGATGAAGACCGGCGAGGGCAAGACCCTGGTGGCCACCTCTCCCGTCTATCTCAACGCGCTCTCCGGCAAGGGCGTCCACGTGGTGACGGTGAACGACTACCTGGCCAAGCGCGATGCCCGCTGGATGGCACCCATCTACCACCTCTTGGGATTGTCGGTGGGGATCATCAACCATGACTCTGCCTACCTGTATGACCCCACCGTCGAGATCGAGGACGAGGGCCTCAACCGGTTGCGTCTCGTCCATCGTTCGGAGGCCTACCGGGCTGATATCACCTACGGGACCAACAACGAGTTCGGCTTCGACTATCTGCGGGACAACATGGTCATGTCCCTGGAACAGCGGGTTCAGCGGGAGCTCAACTACGCCATCGTCGACGAGGTCGACTCCATCCTGATCGACGAAGCCCGGACGCCCCTGATCATTTCGGGGCGAGGTACCAAGTCTACCGACCTGTACGAGCGCTTTGCAAAGGTTGCGAAGGAACTGCGCAAGGATGTGCACTACAGCGTCGAGGAGAAGGCCAAGAGTGCGCCTTTGACCGAGGAGGGCGTGGCCCGGGTCGAGCAGGTCCTGGGGATCGAGAACCTCTTCGATCCCGAGCACATGGAATTGGCCCACCATATGAACAACGCGCTCCGCGCCAAGGAGTGCTATCGCAACGAGATTGAGTACGTGATTCGCGATGGCGAGATCGTCATCGTCGATGAGTTCACGGGTCGGTTGATGTTCGGTCGGCGCTATTCGGATGGCCTGCACCAGGCCATCGAAGCCAAGGAAGGGGTGAAGGTCCGCCAGGAGGATCAGACCCTGGCTACCATCACCTTCCAGAACTACTTCAAACTCTATTCCAAGCTGGCCGGAATGACCGGCACCGCGGCCACCGAAGAGCGTGAGTTCCGCGAGATCTACAATCTGGACGTGCTGGTGATCCCCACCAATGTGCCCGTCCAGCGCCAGGACCTCTCCGACCTGGTCTACAAGGATGAGGATGTCAAGTTCCGGGCCGTGCTGGCCGACATCGAGGAACGCCACGCCTTGGGCCAGCCGATCCTGGTCGGCACCCGTTCCATCGAGAAGTCCGAGTACCTCTCGATGCTTCTGAAGAGGAAGGGCATCCTGCACAACGTCCTCAATGCCAAGTACCATGAACGCGAAGCCCAGATCATCGCCCAGGCCGGTCGGGTCGGGGCCGTGACCATAGCCACCAACATGGCGGGGCGGGGCGTGGACATCAAGCTGGGCGGAGACCCTCCAGTCCCCGAGGAGGAGCAGAAGGTCAAAGAACTGGGGGGACTCTACATCCTGGGCACCGAGCGTCACGAGTCGCGGCGCATCGACAATCAGTTGCGAGGCCGTGCCGGACGCCAGGGGGACCCCGGGGCCTCGCGCTTCTACGTGGGCCTGGACGACGAGCTCATGCGTCTCTTCGGCTCGGATCGCATCAAGAACTGGATGGAGAAGCTGGGGGTCGAGGACGATGTCCCCATCGAGCACTCCTGGATCACCAAGGGGATCGAGAACGCCCAGCAGAAGGTTGAAGGCCATCACTTCGACATTCGCAAGAACGTGCTGCAGTATGACGACACGATGAACGAGCAGCGCCGGATCATCTATGAGGAGCGGAGTCGCATCCTCCGCGGCGAGGAACTCAAACCCCATATCCTGGGTTTCGTGGGCGAGATCACCGACGATTTGTTGCATGAGTTCGCTTCGACCGAAGTTCAGCCCGCCGAGTGGGACCTCGAGGGATTGGCCAACGCCCTCAACGAGCAGTTCACTCCGCCCTCTCCCATGAAATCTGGGGATCTCGCCGGGGCCACCGTCGACGAAATGCGCGATCTCGTCATGAACAGGGCCACCGAGGTCTATGATGCCAAGGAGGCCCGCCTGGGCTCCGAATTGATGCGTGAGTTGGAGAAGGTGGCCCTGCTGCGCACGCTGGACGAAAAGTGGATCGAGCACCTCAGCAACATCGACATGCTGCGCGAGGGCATCGGCCTGCGCGGTTACGGTCAGAAGGACCCCCGTATCGAGTTCATTCGCGAGGCCTTTGAAGAGTTTGAAGGTCTCAAGCGTCGGATCCGCGATGATACGGTCCAGTTCCTGTACCGGGTCGAGGTCCGGATGGGCGAGCGGGTCGAGCAGCGCGAGACCATGCAGGTCACACGTACCAACCGCGATGATTCCGGGCGCGGGACCACCGTCAAGAGGAGCGGCGCCAAGTTGGGCCGTAACGACCCGTGCTGGTGCGGAAGCGGCAAGAAGTGGAAGAAGTGTCACTACCCTGAATTGCGCTGACCTCCCGCCGGAGGTCGCCACCCCCGGAGTCGAACGCACCGGATCGGGGGCATCCAGACCAAGAGAAAGGACTCAGCAAGCGATGCTGGCACAATTTGCCGACCGCCTGACCGAGATTCGCGCCCGGGTCGACCGGATGCGCGACTATCTTTGACCTGGATTCAAGTCGTTCCAAGATTCAGGAGATCGAGGCCCGCTTCGCTGCGGGGGATGTCTGGACCGACCCCGATCAGGTCCGTCGACTCAACGAAGAGCTGAACTTCCACCGCAGCGTGGCAGACCAGTGGGATCGCCTTTCTGCCGGCCTGGAGGAGTTCGAGCTGTACCTAGAGATGGCTTCGGACGAGTCGCCCGAGGAACTAGCCGAGGTCGAACGAGCCCACCAGGCCCTCGAGCACGAGTTGGAGAAGGCCGAGACCGCTGCCCTGATGAGTGGCGAGCATGACCGCGCGGCGGCCATCCTGACCGTGCACGCCGGAGCAGGTGGCGTCGATGCCCAGGATTGGGCGGAGATGTTGCTGCGCATGTACCTGCGCTGGGCCGAAGATGAGGGGCTGAAGGCCGAGGTGGTCGACATCTCGGCTGCCGAGGAGGCGGGAATCCATTCGGCCACGGCGATCTTCTCGGGCCCCTTCGCTTTCGGACTGCTCAGCTCCGAGAGGGGGGTCCACCGCCTGGTCCGGATCTCCCCCTTCGACCAGCAGAAACGCCGCCACACCGCCTTTGCCAAGGTCGATGTCCTCCCGGAGCTGGCTGATGAGGTGCCTGTGGAGATTCGACCGGAGGATCTGAAGGTGGACACCTACAGGTCCCAAGGAGCGGGGGGACAGCACGTCAACAAGACCGAGTCGGCCATCCGCATTACACACCTGCCCACCGGCCTGGTGGTCGCCTGTCAGAACGAGCGCTCGCAGCATTCCAATCGGGAGACGGCCATGCGGATGCTGCGTTCGAAACTCTTCGAAATGCAGATGGCCGAGCGCCAGGGCCGCTTGGATGCGGTCCGCGGAGAGAACCGCGAGGCGGCCTGGGCCAACCAGATCCGCAACTACGTGCTGCAGCCCTATACCATGGTCAAGGATCGACGGACCGGGGCGGAGAACGGCGACGTTCAGTCCGTCCTGGACGGGAACCTGACTTCTTTCATGCGTTCCTGGTTGGAAGCTCGGGCTCGACTGGGCCGGGAACCGGCGCCCACTGATGGAGTCGGCGCCACGGATTGATCGTCTAGCATTGTCCGGATCTGCTGGGATTTCATGCTTCTTTCAGGGGGGCATGGTCGCATGCCCGCAGTCCGGTTCCAGGTCGGCAGGAGCTGGGCGGCTGGGATTCCCTGGTCTGCTGCTCTGGTCAGGAGGAGACTTAGGGGACCTGCCGAATTGGCCAACCCGAAAAAAAGAATTGCGAGCATGTGTTTGGAGCGCAGCAGGATCCTTCTGCCAGGCCTCGAAAGCGCTCGATGGTTGACTATAAGAGAATTCAACCTGGTCGCGCGAAAGCACCGAGATTCCGGGGTGCCGAAGTTCCGAAACCCGGGGCTCGGCAGGCAGGTTGAAGTCAGGTAGGGTATCGCTGCAGGTTCGGGTAATCCGAGAGGAGGTGCAAGTTCACCCCGGACCGAGCAGTGCAAGATGGCGGTCACAAGGATGGAAGCCGTGGAGACAGGCGTGAGGGAACTTCTGGAAAGCTCAGGTCCTCCTCCGGGTCGAAGTCCAGGCGGCCGCCCGATTCGACAGAAGAAAACAAGGAGGAGAACCGCGCCATGAACAAGCGCATCTGGACGTCGGTTGTGGCTATGGTGATTTTGTTCGCCATGGCTCTTCCGGCGCTGTCCGCGCCCTTGTTCCCTGACGTGCCCGAGAACCACTGGGCCCGCGATGCGGTGGCCAGACTGGCTGCCAAGGGTCTCGTGGAAGGGTATCCCGATGGGACTTTCAAGGGTGATCGTGCCGCAACCCGCTGGGAAGTGGCCATGATCGTCGCTCGCCTGCTCGCCAAGATGGAAGAAGAGCATGCGACCTTTGCCACCAAGGCTGAGCTCAACGAGCTTCGCCAGCTTGTCAACGCCCTGCGCGAAGAGCTCGATGCTCTCGGCGTGCGGGTAACCAACCTCGAAGAGAACGTCAGCCGCCTTGACCAGCGTGTGACTGAGCTCGAGAGGATTACGTTCTACGGTTCCGTGGACACCCGTATGGTGGCCCAGAACTTCGTGAACAACGGTCAGAGCACCAACGACAACGGGGTCCTCGGCGTTGGCGCCGTGGATTACAACCAGGCCGTTGGTTCCGCCACCGCCGGGGTTCCTGGCATCGGCGGTCTCCCCCCTGTCCAGCCCGGTGGCGCGGCCTTCAGCCCCTTCCACCTCGGTGTCCACCCGGACGGCAGCCCGGGCGTGTCCCCTTACTTTGGCTCCGGCGCGTTCCCGGTGATCGACCTGACCAACGGCCGCCCCCTGAGCAACGGCACGGGCTTCACGATGCGTGCGGTCCTGGGTCTGCGGATCCGGGTCACCGATGACATCGACGCTGGCGCCGAGTTCTCTGCCTTCACCTCCCAGGGCGACGCCGTGGTCGACGCCTTCTGGGGCGTGAGCGCTCCCTACCTCGCCAACCCGTTCACCGGTGACATCAACGGTGGCGGCATCGCGGGCGTGCAGGGCCTGAACAACCAGCCCTACACCCGTATGACCCTGGACAACTTCTGGGTCCTGCACAACCCCTCCGGCACCAAGCTGACGCTGGGTGCGTACAACACCGACAACATGGATGACATCCTCTTTGCCGGTCAGTACAACCCCAACGCCTTTGGTCCCAAGTTCCTGGACCGCTTCGGCTTCAACGTCAACGGCTCGTTCGACATCAAGGATACCGGCGTGATGCGCTGGGAAGTCCTCGGTTCGCGGATGGGTGATGGAATGCCCGCCGGTATCTTCGGCGTGGCCATCATCCCCGGGAACATCGGCTATGTGACCGATGTCCTGGGCGCTGACCTCGCCTTTGAGTTCAAGGGCGGCCAGGTCAAGGCCAACTTCATGCGTGCTGCCAACGAGGCCACCGGTGGAAACGCCCTGGCCGTCGGTGGCATCATCGCCGCCAACGTCAACTATGGCAACTCCTTCGGCGTGACCCCGCTGCAGTGGGTCAACCCGGCGGGTTACTACGCCGCCCAGACCAGCGCTTTCGCGCAGGCCAACGGCGGAATCGGCACCACCGTGGACAACCGCCCGATCCCGGGCTGGAACCCCGCAGTTGATGCCGCTACCCTGCCCTACATCGGTGGCAGCTTCGGCCCGCAGAGCATGTTCGGCTACGGCCTGTCTGCGGACTACAAGTGGGATATCGGTGATGGCGACACCCAGATCTACGTGGCTGGCGAGTGGGGTCACACCGAGTACAAGTCCAACCGCAACTCCGACTACAGCAGGGACGGCGATGCCGGCCGCTTCGAAGTCGGTGCCAACCTGCTCGAGGGCGACCTCGATGTGTCGGTGGCCTACCTGACCGTCGACCCTACCTATGACCCGTTCATCAACGCCTATCCCTCCACCGTTGGCAACTTCACCGGTGCTGGCGTGTGGCGTCTGCCGGACCTCAACTACTTCTCCAACCTGTGGGCCTTGCATGACACGGATGTGTATCCGCACAACCGCGAAGGCATCACCTTCAACGGCCAGTGGCGCTTCATGGAGCGTCGCGGCCTGGTCTGGGCGAAGGCTGAGTTCCTCAACCAGAAGGAAACCTCGCTGTATGACGTCCGGGTGCTCCCGGGTGCCGTCGGCGCTGGTGCTCCGAACGTTCCCATCGTGGGCTTCGCCCCCGGTTGGATCGACCCCGTGTTCTTCGGCTACGCGCACCCTGGCATCTACGGCGCTGGCACCTCCAGCTCGTTCAACGATGCCTTGCAGCCCCTCGAGGACAACCGCGGCAAGCAGAGTGCCTGGGGTCTGGGCGTGAGCTACAAGTTCGACAACCCCCGCATCAAGATCGACCTCGGCTACGAGCGTAACGACTTCAAGCGCGAGACCGGTCTGACGGCAGCCTTTGGTGGTAGCCAGAACTACACCAAGATCGGCGTCGACAGCGGACACTTCGGGCTGGGTTGGGAAGCCAACGACCAGTGGACCCTGCGTGGCGGCGTTGACATCGCCAGCATCAAGGGTCACTGGGATCCCGGAGGGATCTACAACACCTTCGCGGTGGCCAACAACACCACGGGCTTCAACAACATTGACGTCACCCAGACGATCCCGTTCATCGGCTTCGACTATGACATCAGTGCGAACACCCAGTGGAACATGGACTTCCGCTACTACGACAACAACGACAACGTGGATGCCACCACGTTCGCTGGTCCTACCACCCAGGCCGGTACTCCGCTTCAGGGCTTCACCGCTCACCCGCTGGATTGGTCTGGCTGGCAGGTTACGACCCAGTTCAAGGTCAAGTTCTAGTCTTCGACTGACCTGACTTGAACGCCCCGAGTGAGGCCCGCGTGAGCGGGCCTCACTCTTTTTTTGTTGTGCCCGCGTGAGCGGGCGCCGTTCCTTTTGTTTTGCCCGCGCAAGCTGGCCACGTCCTTTTTCTTCTTTCTGCGTGAGCGGACAGTCGCTTTGCGAGGACGCCTGGCAGCAGCTCGCGGCGTTTTCTGGCAGCGAGCCGTGCCCCGGGATTTTCCCGAAAAAATGTTGTGCATGCATGTTGACGGGCTGCGGGGGCGGTGCTAGGATAGCGGAGCCCCGGGGGAACCGGGTGCGGGGAGGGTAACCGCCCGCCGGCGCCGAGTGCGTGCAGGGAAAGGGTTTTTGGGTTGACGGCTGTTTTTTTTTGATGTAGGATAGTGGTCGTTGACTTTGGGCTTGGTCTTTGACAACTGGATAACGGCGAAAGAGCTTGTGTGATTGCCTGAGCGTTCCATCTGGGTTTTTTTCCTAGTTGGGATGTTATGTTGATGACGAAGAGAGCGAGTCAGCTCCTATCGTTTGTTTTTGTTGGTGCGTTTTTGCACTGACGGACGAATTCGATGGAGAGTTTGATCCTGGCTCAGGACTAACGCTGGCGGCGTGCCTAACACATGCAAGTCGAACGGGGCCTCGGTTTTTCCGTGGTCTAGTGGCAGACGGGTGAGTAACACGTAGGTAATGTGCCCTCTTGCTGGGGATACCTGTCCGAAAGGATGGTTAATACCGAATGTGCCACATTATGGGCATCTATTTTGTGGCAAACTGTTTATCGGGCGAGAGGATCAGCCTGCGGACCATCAGCTAGTTGGTGGGGTAATGGCCTACCAAGGCTACGACGGTTAGCCGGTTTGAGAGGACGATCGGCCACACTGGGACTGAAACACGGCCCAGACTCCTACGGGAGGCAGCAGTGAGGAATCTTGCGCAATGGGCGGAAGCCTGACGCAGCGACGCCGCGTGAGGGATGGAGGCCTTCGGGTCGTAAACCTCTGTCAGTGGGGAAGAGAACGGACGGTACCCACTGAGGAAGCATCGGCTTACTACGTGCCAGCAGCCGCGGTAATACGTAGGATGCGAGCGTTGTCCGGATTTACTGGGCGTAAAGAGCTCGTAGGCGGGGGCGCGCGTCTCGGAGGAAATTCCAGGGCTCAACCCTGGAGCTTTCCGAGATACGGCGTCTCTTGAGGGCAGGAGAGGAGAACAGAATTCCCGGTGTAGCGGTGAAATGCGTAGATATCGGGAGGAATACCAGTGGCGAAGGCGGTTCTCTGGTCTGTCTCTGACGCTGAGGAGCGAAAGCGTGGGTAGCGAACGGGATTAGATACCCCGGTAGTCCACGCCGTAAACGATGGGCACTAGGTGTAGGAGGTATCGACCCCTTCTGTGCCGCAGCTAACGCATTAAGTGTCCCGCCTGGGGAGTACGGCCGCAAGGTTGAAACTCAAAGGAATTGACGGGGGCCCGCACAAGTGGTGGAGCATGTGGTTTAATTCGACGCTACGCGAAGAACCTTACCTGGGTTTGACATCCACTGGAAGGCGCTGGAAACAGTGTCCGCCCTTTGGGCTGGTGGACAGGTGCTGCATGGCTGTCGTCAGCTCGTGCCGTGAGGTGTTGGGTTAAGTCCCGCAACGAGCGCAACCCCTATCCTTAGTTGCCATCGAGTTATGTCGGGCACTCTGGGGAGACTGCCGTCATAAGGCGGAGGAAGGTGGGGATGACGTCAAGTCAGCATGGCCCTTATGTCCAGGGCTACACACGTGCTACAATGGCCGGTACAAAGGGCAGCCAACCTGCGAGGGGGAGCGAATCCCAAAAAGCCGGTCTCAGTTCGGATTGCAGGCTGCAATTCGCCTGCATGAAGTCGGAATCACTAGTAACCGCAGATCAGCTACGCTGTGGTGAATACGTTCCCGGGCCTTGTACACACCGCCCGTCACGTCACGAAAGTCTGTTGTACCCGAAGTCGCCGAGCTAACCGTGAGGGGGCAGGCGCCGAAGGTACGGCTGATGATTGGGACGAAGTCGTAACAAGGTAGCCGTATCGGAAGGTGCGGCTGGATCACCTCCTTTCTACGGAGACTCGAGTCCTGGCTCTGTTTG
>JAAZKF010000070.1 GCA_012799975.1 Burkholderiales bacterium | reverse complement strand
GCATCCGAACGAGACGATCATGCTCTGGGTGCTGGTGCTGATCCCCATCCGGGCCCTCTACCTGGGCATCATCTTCTTCCTGATCCAATTCGCCTCAGCCTTCAGTGGAGACGGATCCAACATCTCCTACGTCGCCCACCTGGGCGGTATAGCTGCCGGAGTGGGGATGGCCCATTTCGGCCTGTGGTTCGACAACTTCTCACCTCTGGATGGCTTGCGGCGCAAGTGGCGACGGCGCCACCTTCGCGCCGTGCCTCAGCCCAGGTCACAAAAGGTCTCGTTCCTGCGGGAAAGGCCGTCGGCCCGTCTCGATCCAGACCCCGTCGAGGCCGACCTCGAGCTACAGGTAGATGCCATCCTGGACAAGGTCCGCTCGCAGGGAATGGATTCCTTGTCCGAACAGGAACGCCGAACCCTGGACATACACTCCACCCGCCTGCGTCAGCGCGATCGGACCAGGTGAGCCTGGCCTCGGCCTCGGGAATTCCCCCGGTCCAAACATCCCATTTCCTGGTCCAGAGTAACCGGTATCTCCGTAAAAATCAGACCGTGATTCCTGGCAGCCTTTTTCAAGCACAGGTCACGTCCTGCGGTCGATCCCTCACCGCATCCACGATGCACAGGAAGCCGAAAGGCTCGGTGGGATGAGGGTTGCGCAGCTGGTGGGACTCCCAGGGAGCCACGTAAAGGACATCCGCGAATCTCAGCGGATGGGTCTGGCAATTCAGCATCACCTCTCCGCACCCGCGCAGGACCACCACGCAATGCGCATGCTCGTGGTGTTCCAAGGTCGTAAATCCCCCGGGGGCCACCTCGAAATAGCGGACGTGGAAGGAGGTCGGCTCCTTCTGGTCCCCCACGAAGACCCGGCGCGTGACCTCTCGGAAGTCACCGGATTCTTTGTAGTCCGTCGGAACCACCCCGGCCCACTGGAAATCTCCGGTGTGCGGCAGCAAGCGCGAGGCTTTCAAACTCATGGTGAAGGCGCCTGCGCCGGCGGGTCGGCCTCGGGCACCTGGACCTCGGGGAACCTGCGGGCCAGCCCGAGCTTGGCCTGGCGGATCTCTTCGTCCACCTTCCCAGCAGCATCCGCCAGCTCCGCCATCTCCGACTGCGTTGTTTGCAGTGCCTGGCCCAGGGAGGAATCGGGCAGGATGCCCTTCCGGTTCTTCTCCGCTTCCACCAGGAAGGCAGCCAGCAGGCCCAGGCGACGCGCCGTCAGATCAAAGGCGCGATCATACATCTTGTGCAGATCCTCGCAGAGCTCGGGCACGTGCAACTTGCTGACTTCCGTCCGCTCATCCCGCACCAACTGCTGCAAGGTCTCGACCTTCTCACGCAGCTCGGTCAGGTCCCGAGAGGCCTCGCCGGGACGCGGGGCCAGATTCTCGAGTTCCTCGGCCCAGGCCTGCAGACGGCGCTCGTGGATGGTCACCGACCCCAGGTAGAGCCCGATAGTCTGGCCCTTCGAAGGGCCGCATCCCGCCACGGCCAGGAGCATGGGGAGCAGACACAAAAAGGCAAGAAATCGACGCAATATGAAGAGCTCCTCTATCGGGGATCGGCCCCCCCCTTTCGCTTCCAGGTCGAGGGCACCCTTCAAGAAGGCGGACAAAGAGCGAAGGCGCCCTCCCACTGCAGGTCGGGCGCCCTCGGGGGAAAAGGGTAGGCTACTGTCGTCGCGCCTACCCGAGGTCCGACTAGAAGTCCATGCCGCCCATGCCGGGCATGCCACCCATGCCGGGCATCCCGCCGGGCATTTCCTTCTCCTTTTGGGGCTTCTCGGCTATCAGGGTCTCCGTGGTCAAGACCATGGCTGCGATGGAGGCCGCGTTCTGCAGGGCCGAGCGGGTGACCTTGACCGGGTCGACGATGCCGGCCTGCACCATGTCTGTATAGACGCCACTCAGGGCATCATAACCCTGTCCCCTCGGAAGCGCCTTGACCTTCTCGACCACGACGGAGCCTTCGACCCCGGCGTTGTGGGCGATCTGACGGAGAGGCTCGACCAGGGATTGCTTGACGATGTCCGCTCCCACCTGCTCGTCGCCCGTCAAGTTCAGCTTGTCCAGGACCGGCAGGGCGTGCACGAAGGCCGTACCGCCGCCCGGAATTATCCCTTCCTCCACGGCCGCACGCGTGGCCGACAGGGCATCCTCGATCCGATGCTTCTTCTCCTTGAGCTCGGTCTCGGTGGCTGCCCCTACCCGGATCAGCACCACGCCGCCTACCAACTTGGCCAGGCGCTCCTGCAGCTTCTCGCGATCATACTCCGAATCGGTATCTTCGATCTGGCGCTTGATCTGCTCGATCCGGGCCTTGATGTCGTCCTCGGAGCCGCGGCCCTCCACGATCGTCGTATCGTCCTTGGTCACCTTGATACGGGCGGCACGTCCGAGCTGCTCGATGGAGGTCTTGTCCAGCTTCAGGCCCAGCTCCTCGCTGATCACCTGCCCACCCGTCAGGATGGCGATGTCCTTGAGCATCTCCTTGCGGCGATCTCCAAAGCCGGGGGCCTTCACGGCCACGGTCTGGAAGGTGCCGCGCAGCTTGTTGACCACCAGGGTCGCCAGGGCCTCGCCCTCAACGTCCTCGGCGATGATCAGAAGCGACTTCTGCATCTGCACGATCCGCTCCAGAACCGGCAGGATGTCCTGGATGGCGCTGATCTTCTTCTCGACGATCAGGATGTAGGGATCCTCCAGGACCGCCTCCATCCGGTCGGTATCGCTGACGAAGTACGGCGAGATGTAGCCCTTGTCGAACTGCATGCCCTCAACGTGCTCGAGATCGGTGTGCAGAGTCTTGGATTCCTCGACCGTGATGACGCCGTCCTTGCCGACCTTGTCCATGGCCTCGGCGATCAGGTCGCCGATGACCCTGTCGTTGTTGGCCGAAATCGCCGCGGTCTGGGCGATGGCTTCCCGGGTTTCGACAGGAACAGCCATATTCTTTATCTCTTCAACCACGCTGGCCACGGCCTTCTCGATCCCACGCTTGATGAACATGGGGTTGGCGCCGGCGGTGACATTCTTCAGACCCGTCCGGATCATGGTCTGGGCCAGCACGGTGGCGGTGGTGGTGCCGTCACCGGCCACGTCGTTGGTCTTGGAAGCGACCTCGCGCAGAAGCTGGGCGCCCATGTTCTCGAAGGGATTTTCCAGGTCGATTTCCTTGGCGATGGTGACTCCATCATTGGTAATGGTGGGCGAGCCGAACTTCTTGTCCAACACGACGTTGCGACCACGCGGGCCGAGAGTGATGCGAACCGCGTTGGCGAGGGCGTCGGTCCCCCTCTCCAGGGCCTGACGGGCTTCCTGGCTATAGATGATAATCTTGGTAGACATACTTATTTGGACCTCCGTATGGATTCAGGGGTTGGGGGGGTCAATCCACGAAGACACCGAGGATCTCGCGCTGTTCAAGAATCGTGAAGTCTTCGCCGTCGATCTTGACCTCGTTCCCGGAATACTTACCAAAAAGGACGACCTGCCCGATCTCGACCTCCATCCGGGTCTTCTCTCCGCTTTCCAGGGTCTTGCCGGGACCGACGGCCACGACTTCTCCCTTCATGGGCTTCTCCTGGGCAGTATCGGGCAGGAAGATGCCTCCAGCCGTCTTCTCCTCCTGGGGGAGTCGCTTCAGGACGATGCGATCACCCAGTGGCTTCAAAGTGACGATTCCGGTGGACATGGGTCTACCTCCGTTGAGTATTGTAGGCCTCCAGCAAGGAAGCCGGATTGAACCTGGAACGTCGGTAGCAGGTGGGTCCATCCCCCATGGGAGACAGCAGGAGTCGCGGCCGACGGGAACCAAATGATACGAGACGGAGAGGAAAGAACCTGCCGCAACAGCCAGGCGACCTTCCTCGGGGACGGGGGAGCCAGGAGATTAGCCCAGAATCCTTCCGCAACAAATCCTCCAGGAGGCGTGTCGATGCGGTTGGCAAGAATGGCTGCGCTGGCTTTGACCCTCGTCATGGCCGGGACCATCCGGGGTTTCGCACAGCCCCCCCCCGAGGCGGTCCAGAAGTGCCAACAAAACCTCTCCCAGCGCCTTGGCCTGCCCCTCGAAACCATCCGGATCTCGCGGATGCGACAGGTGCTCTTCCCCGACGTTTCCCTGGGCCTGCCCCGACCAGGAGAGAATCCGACCCGAGCCCGCATCTCGGGCAGGATCCTGCTTCTGGAAGCAGGGCGCGAGAGCTACCTCTACACCGCCAGCGAGTCGCGCTTCCGCTACGGCGGTCCTTTGAGGTCCTGGAAGTATTCTGCCCTGGCCATCCATCCGGTTCCGGGCGACCCCGACCAGAACGGCGACCTGGTCCAGACCTCGCTGGTCGGGACCAACCCCAGCGTCCGACTACGCCGGGTCCGCGACTTCCGGCCCCAAACCGATGGTTCGCTCCTGGCCTGGAGGCGTCTTTCCCGCTCCAGCCAGGAGTTGCTGTACCTTCCCCCGGGAAACACGAAGAAAGAACACAGACTGCTCACAGCCTTCGACCTGGCCGCTGGCACCCTCGACTCCGCGAAGAGCCGATGGGCCTGCTTCATGCGCTCTGGTCCCAGCGTCTCCTGGGCCCTGGCCTGCAACCGCCTGGACGCCGAGGCGGACCAGACCCGACTGGTCCAGCTTCCTGCTCAGGCCCGCCCTGTCCGGGTCTTCTGGGAGGAAGCCAACCCGGTCATCGAAGTCACGGTCTCAGGGGGCACCCGGCACTTCGAGTTGGCTCGTGAAGGTGAGACCGAGAACTGGCGCGAGCTCGCCACCTACCCCGATCCCCTGACCCGTGACCTGCAGATCAACAAGAACCAGCGCCTGCTGGTCCGCGCCTCCCCTCAGGGACGCTCGACCCTGGTCCTGGAAGCCTGGTCCTCTGGGGATGAGCGGGTCCTGGCCAACATCTCGGCCTTCGAAGCCCACCAGGTCTCACTCTCGGCAGGGAAGGAATTCCTGGTCCTGTCCGGGCGACGCGGAGACGAATCCCGAGCCTTCACGGTGGACCTCAAAACCTGCGAGGTGATGTTCTTGGGCCGGGACTTCCAGGGCGAAGCCCGAATCTTCCGCCAGCCGGTCGGCGACTGGTCACGCCTGGAGAAGTGGCTGCGCCTGAAATCCTGAGGGACCACCGAATCAGGGTTTTTCAAAGGTCAGGACGTACATCCCGTGGGCCGGTGCCGGACGTTTGTCGACCAGATCCAGGCCCAGGTCCCCCATGTCCCGCACAGCCTGCTCTTCTGAGACGTGAGGAAGCCCCGGCTGGGGAATGAAATCAATCAAGACCAGGTGCCCGCCCTTTCGGAGGGCATTCACCAGCCTCTGCATGGTGGAGACGACTCGAGGGCTTGGCCTGCCCGAACCGAGCAGGTCGAGACCTGCCAGCACGTTATAGACATCGATCAGAAAGATGCGATCCACCGACGAGTGCTTAAGGTTGGGCGATTCGCGCGCAGCCAGCACCGTCTCCACTTGCGGAATCCCCCGACGGCCAGCAACGAACGAAATGAAGCCCAGGACCCCGGGATCGATGTCGACGGCCAGGAGTCGGCCCTCGGGGCCTGCCCCACGGGCCATCGACCAGGAATAGCACCCCACCCCGCACCCATAATCTACCACCACCTCTCCGGGCTTCACGCCAGAGGGCACCGACGGATCCAGCACCGAATCCAGGCTTCGACTGCGATCCTTGTGGAAATAGCCCATGGTCAACTGAGGGTACAGTTCGGATGGTGAATTGGCTGGGACCGGATGTCGGGTGCTGAAGGATTGGTCGTGGAACCCGCATCTCAAAACGTCGTCGGCGACCCGATAGGGCTTGCCGTCGACGGGGCAGCGCCCCCACGAGGGCAAGGCCCGGGGGGGAGGATTACGGCGCGGCCCCGGCCAGAGACGTTCCACCCTCCACAGGCAGAAGGTTCTCCCCAAGGCTTCCAGCGACCGTGAGGCCCGTGGGGGCGACCCGAACAAGTATTCGTAAGCCAGGGCTTCCTCCTCGGTCTCGAGGCCCCCCGGGTCGCTCCCGTTCAGAACGGCCTGATAACGGACCAGAAGAGGTGTCAGGAAGGCTGAAGCACGTCGCGCGCCGGCAGGAACCTCCTTCCGAGCACGCCCCTGTCCCAGGTCCATGATCCAGCGTCCCAACTCGTCCCAGTCCTCCTCCAGGGGGCCGGACGGGGAAGCCTCCACGGAAGCTGGAGGCGGAGAGGCGGAGGGGGAAGGTGGCCTGGGACCATCCCGGAGGGCCCAGGACAGACCCGCTAGCAACAGGGCAAGACCTGCCAGAAAAGCCACCGGACGAAGACGCACCACAACGGCTTCCACGTCATCCGAGTCGCCCCTCCTATTGAGGCCACCCTCTGGGGCCATCTATGGCAACTTTTGCCGGCCGCGCCGTAGGCGGGAAGAAGGCGCCGACCCCTTCGGGACTGGCGCTGCAAGAGGAGGCCTTCCTCCTGAATCCGCCGCCTGGCGTGAGAACCGAGGCCATCGAGGCGGGTCTGGATGCCAGGAAGGCGTGCATCGAGGAGCGGAGCGTAGTTGGAAACTACGTGAGCACCGCAGAGGTGCGCCTGACG
>JAAZKF010000069.1 GCA_012799975.1 Burkholderiales bacterium | reverse complement strand
GTTCCGGGAGGGATTCCCGGCACAGGTCCTGAGGATTACCCAGGGCGACCAGACGCCCCTGATCCAGGATGCCGACCTGATGGCAAAGTTCTTCGGCTTCCTCCATGAAATGGGTGGTCAGGAAGACTGTACCCTGCTGTCTACAAAACTCCTCGATCAGGGAGCGGACCCCACGGGCCGCGTGGGGATCCAGTCCCGCGGTCGGTTCGTCCAGGAAGAGGAGCCGCGGTTCCCCCACCAGGGCCCGAGCCAAGGCCAGCCTCTGGCGCATGCCCCGGGATAGCCGGGAAACCGGCTCACCTGCCTTATCCTGAAGGCCCACCAGTTCGAGGAGTTCGTCCACTCGTCCCGGGGGGGCACCGTAGAGTCGGGCGAAGAAGGTCAGGTTGGAGCGCAGCGGCAGGCGTTCGTAGTGGCCGGGTTCCTCCAGCATTACCCCGATCTTCCCGCTGAGTTCCCTGGACGAGGTGTCCGGGTCCAACCCCAGGACCCGGACCCGGCCTCCGTGCGGGCGCAACTGCCCCGTCAACAGGCGGATGGTCGTCGTCTTCCCGGCGCCGTTGGGCCCCAGAAGACCGAAAACCTCGCCCTCGGGAACCGTGAAGCTCACCCCGCACAGAGCGGGAAGACTGCCGTAGAAGCGGTGGACGTCTTGCATCTCGAGGGCGGGCGGGTTTTTCATCCTCCGGGGCTTCCGGCTGCGCTCCTGGCCTTCCTCCCAGGCTCCTAAAGTCCCACCGTCTGCAGGATCCACCAGGCCGCTCCGGCTGCACCCAGGCTCAGCGGGAAGAACAATCTCCGCAGAAGGGGAAGAGAGCGGCGCAGGGATCCGGACTGCCGCAGGGTGCCCACCAGGATTTCGGGCTTTGCCGGGCGCATCCAGCCCGTGATCTCCACCTTTCCTTCGCATCGCGGGGCTTCGAGCAACAGGATTCGCCCGCCGTCCACCTCCAGCCAGTCTCCATCTGGGACCGCCAGGTCCGCCGGCGCTTCGACGATTTCTCCCTGCACTCGCACGGGTATACCTCGCCCCGAGGTCCGCGCCCGTTCCCACAGGATCTCCAGGCCCTCCAGCCCGGGCCTTCCCAGCGGCAGGGCCCGGTAGAGGCGGAACAGCAGGGCGAGGGCCGTCAGGACCAGGGGGGCTGCCAGGACTCCCCCCGGCAACCGGGCCAGGACCAGGCCTGCCAGCAGGCCCAGCCAGGGGGCCAGGCACCCCAGGTGATCGGGGCGGGAGGGCGCCGGATCCTCCTCCAGGCCGGAGACTCCCAGCAGGGCGACGATCCGGGCCTCCCGGCGGATCCGGGTCAGACAGACCGGAGCCAGGAGATCCAGCGCTTCCATCCAGGCCGGGAAGCGCCGGGTCGCGACCAGGGCCATCTGGAGCCTGCGGCGAGCCGAAGGACCCGACTCGGGAGGGGGATTTGCCAGCAGGCGCAGGGGGGCCTCCAGCAGAACTGCCACGATTCTCATCCCCCGGCCCAGGAACCACAAGGGACCAGCACCACCTCGGAGGCGTCCGTATTCCCCGACGGCGGATTCGAAGGCGCGGAAGAGACAGGGCAAGGCCAGGGCCCTGGTCAGCAGTGCTCCGGGAAGTCCGGAACGGGCCACCTTCAATCCAGAAACCAGTTCGCCGAGATCCTCCGGGAAGCGTTCCAGGAGACCTCGGGTGGCCACCACGTCGGGTCCCGAACCCAGGGCCAGCAAGAAGGGCCGCTCTTCGTCGATCCACGCTTTCAGGCCCAAGTCCTCGGGGGGATCAGGGCGTAGCCGCAAGAGTCCGCGCAGCAGTCTTTCGCCGAGAAGGAGCTGGAGAAGGAAGGCCGCCACCCCGAGCACCCCTCCCCAGAGGGGAGGAAAACCCGAGACGATCGGGCCCACCAGGAAGACCAGGAAGCCTCCGACACCCCATAAGGCCGCCAAGGTCACCCCAGCCAGGGCAACCCACGGGCCGGTTGCCGTCAAGGGGCGCTTACATCCAGCCCCATTCATCCTCGAGCTTCTTGCGCTCCGCCCGATTGATCCGCATGGCGTCGTTGAGGCGTTCGTTGCCCTGCCAGATCAGGTCCAGACCCTGATCCAGGTGCGCCAGTTCGCCGTCCTCCAGGAACAGCGACATCTCCTGCATCCCCAGCTCGTAATGGTCCATGCCGTCGCGTCCTTGATGGACCTCGTCTTCGGCATATTCTTCGTAACCCGACTCCTGGATCAACTGTTCGGCGCTCATGCGCTTCTCGGCCAGGAGGGTATAGATGTTCTGCAGGAACTCGAGGAAGTCATCGGAGGCCCATTGCCCCGCCTTTACCCGCTCCACGGCATCCTTGAATTGTTGGAAGCGGCCGGCGACCTTGTCTACCGCCACCATCGAGGTGGTATCCATGCGCGGCAGTGTCGCTCCACATCCAGCGCAGAGCTTCAGGCCTTTTTCATTCTGAAAACCGCATTGCATGCAGATAATCAAGCGGAACCTCCACAGCCCCGAATCGCCTGTAGCCTGACCACGACCAGGCGAGCCGGGTCTTCAAGGGCCTTCGAGAAAGAAAGTCCTGGCCCTTCCTGGGCGGTCTGCGCCCTCTCATCGGACCAGCTCCTTCAGCCTTCCTCCCTCCAGGTGGAAGGTTCGTCGGGCGTAGCCCGCTACCTTGGGATCATGGGTGACCAGGACGGTAGTGATCTGCTGGTGGTCATTGATCGACCTCAAGACATCCATGACCTCCTTGCTGGAGCGGTCATCCAGGTTTCCGGTCGGTTCGTCGGCCAGGATCAACCCGGGGAGGTTGGACAGGGCTCGCGCGATGGCGACTCTCTGCTGTTGACCTCCAGAGAGACGGGTGACCGGGTCGTGGGCCCGATTCTCCAGGTTGACCAGACGCAGAAGGCTTTGAGCCCGGGTAATCTGCTCGTCTGTCTTGACCTTGGCCAACTGCATGGGCAACAGGACGTTCTCGATCACCGTCAGGGTCGGCAGCAGGTTGTAGTTCTGGAAGACGAAACCGATGTGGTGCAGGCGGATTTGCTCGCGGATGGTCTCCTCGGCGTCGGTGACTTCGGTGTCTTCCAGGAAGACCTTGCCGAAGCTGGGTTGCTCCAGGCACCCCAGAAGGTGGAGCAAGGTGGTCTTCCCCGAGCCGGAGGGGCCCATGACCGAGATGAACCCGCCCTGGTCCACCCGGAGGTTGATGTTCTCCAGGATTTTGATCGGGCCGGACGGCGTGTCGAAATACTTGTGGATTCCCTGAAGTTCCAGTTTCACGTCAGTTCCACCTCAAGCTGCGCACGATGTCAACCCGCCAGACCAGGACGGATGGGATGGCAGCTCCCACCAGGCCGACGAAGATAGACAAGAGGATGGCCTGGACGATCAAACCCGGGGTGATCGATGCCAAGGGAAACGATAGTTGGAGGAGGGTGACCATGGCCCGGTCCAGGAGGATGGAACCGATCCAGCCGAAGGCCAACCCCAGGATGCCTCCGAGCAGGGAGAGCATGAGCGATTCGGTCATCACCATGGTCACCACCGTTGCACGCGGCGCTCCGATGGCGCGCAGGGTCCCGAATTCGCGCATCCTCTCGTAGGTGGACATCAACATGGTATTCATGGCCGCGGTGATCGCGATCAGGACCCCGATGGCCGAGATGGCGAACTGCAGAAGCCAGGCATACTCGATATAGTCGCTGGCGGCTCCCAGGTAGTCCTTCCGGGTCATCACCTTGACGTCGGGAATGCCCAGGGCCTCGATGGCCTGGACCACCTCGACCGAGCGATGGGGATCTTCTACCTTGATCCAGACCTCCTGGACTCCCCTGCGAGAATTGTTCTCCAGGGAAGTCGCCAGGGGAATATAGACGAAATAGTCCTGGAAGCCGGAGCCTGACGAGACGATCCCGGAGATGGGATAGTGGTTTCCTCCGGGTCCGAAACGGCTCTTCAGTCCGGTCTGCCCCCCCCCCAAGGACTCCGTCGTCAGGCCCTCCGAGGTCGCCAGCCCCGCGCCGACCAGGATCTGGCCGGATTCGAAGACCCGGCCTTGGACGATCTCCAAAGAGGGCAGGAATTCGCGAAGGTTTGTGGGCTCGATGCCGACGACCATGACGGTACCGTGTTCACTGGTCCACTGATCCCTCGTGATCGGTGCCACGCGGCGGACGTTATTCAGGGCCGCGATCCTCTCGATCGAGGACAGGGGAACCGTGTCGGTCGTCAGGCCCACCGTCCCCAGCGGTCCGGTGGGTAACGGCGCTGCCGTCCGGGGGACTACGTAGACGTCGACCGCTCGCCCATCGAGTTCCAGTGCAATCCGTCGGTACATACCTTCGGCCAAGGAGACCATGGCCACGAAGGCGCCGACGGCCAGCAGGACCCCGACCAGGGTCAAAAGGCTGCGTTCTCGGCGGCGCATAACGTTGCGGAAGGCAAGAGTCAAAGCGATCATGGAACTTCAGAAACCGCGCAGGGACCGCGGCTGACATGGGGATTCCCCTCCAAGAAGAAACGCAGCGGCTCGTGGCGTCCCCGCGTCAGCCCTACGCGGGGGCTCCGGCAGGGGCGACCGAGCGGAGCCGTCTGCCCCCCGGGTAGCGGCCCGCACCGGAGAAACCCTCCGGAAAGATCGGCCCCGTTCAACGTGCGGTCGATTCCCATGGCCTGGCACAGTCGGCCGGGCCCCCTGGTCAGATCCCGCATGGTGCAGGAACCCCGACGGGTCCGCATCTGGTCCAGGCCCAGACGTGGTTCCAGGGCGCGGATCAGGACCGCCCCGGCCCGCCCCGGTGGATGGGCAACGACGTTGAAACAGTGGTGGTTTCCGTAGATGAAGTACACATACGCATGGCCAGGGTCACCGAACATCACGCGGGAGCGCGGAGTCGGACCACGGAAGGCGTGCGAGGCCGGGTCTTCAGAACCCAGATAGGCCTCGGTCTCGACCACGACGCCGCCGACCTCCCCATGGACCAGCCAGGCTCCCAGAAGGTCCCGGGCCACCTGGGCGGTCTCGCGCCGATAGAAGGCCTTGGGGAACCCCATGGAAGGCTCCAAAGACAAAAAGGCGTGGCCCGACCTCCCCGGAGGGGACGGCGTCAGCCCGGGGTCCGGGCCATCGGGTCGGGTCTGGAGTCGATTCACAAGCCTCCTTGCTTCGGGGCGTTCTTGAAGCGTTCCTTCGGTTGCATGAAGCCGCAAAGGCCGCCGGGTTGCCCCGACGGCCCCTGCAGGCTCGAGAGGTGGTCAGGAACCGAAGCTGGTTCCTCGGCGGCGCATGATGGCGGGTTCGAGGAAGTCATCGGCAGCGCGGGATGCTCCGTGCCCGAAGCTGATCGCTTCCTCGGTCATGGGACCTGTCAGGAAGGCACCCGGGTCCTCGTGCTCCAACGGTGCCGAGGCGGCGCCGGTGAACCCGGTGGCTACGACGGTGATGCGGACCTCTCCGTCCATCCGCTCGTCGCGGACCGAGCCGAAGATGATCTGGGCATCCGGATCCACCGCATCGTAGATGATCTTGGCCGCTTCGTTCAACTCGACCAGGGTCAGGTCCGACCCGCCGGTGATGTTGAACAGGACGCCGGTTGCTCCGTCGATCGAGGCCTCCAGCAGAGGACTGGAGATGGCCGCCCGGGCGGCTTCGATGGCCCGGTTCTCGCCCGAAGCCACGCCGATTCCCAAGAGGGCCGAACCCGCGTCGGCCATGATGGCCTGCACGTCGGCGAAGTCCACGTTGATCTCGCCTGGAACCGTGATGATCTCCGAGATCCCCTGGACACCGTTGCGCAGGACGTCATCGGCCAGGCGGAAGGCATCCGAGATGCTCTCCTTCTCGGTGATGATCTTCAAGAGCCGGTCGTTGGGGATCGTGATGATCGTGTCGACCTTGGACTTGAGCTGGGTAATGCCCTCTTCGGCCAGCTTCATCCGCCGCCGGCCTTCAAAGACGAAGGGCTTGGTCACCACGGCGACGGTTAAGGCGCCGGCTGAGCGGGCCAGCTCGGCCACGACGGGAGAGGCTCCGGTGCCCGTTCCCCCACCCATACCGGCGGTGATGAAGACCATGTCGGCCCCTTCCAGGGCTTTGAGGACCTCTTCGGAGTTCTCCTCTATCGCCCGGCGTCCGACCTCGGGGTTGGAACCGGCGCCCAGCCCCTTGGTTACCGAGGAACCGATATGGATCCGTTCATCGGCGTCACACAGGAAGAGGGATTGGGCGTCGGTGTTGATGGCGATGAACTGGACCCCGCGCAATCCTTCCTGGATCATACGGCTCACGGCGTTGCATCCTGCGCCACCTACGCCGACGACCTTGATCCCGGCGAGATTTTCCAGCTTGTCGCGGGAATCGGCAGGCCGGGTTTCCATCCTGCCCGGGGTTCGGGTGGGTGCCTCCGTCCGCGGAATAGCGGGGGGAGGAGGCACCAGGGCCTCTGAACTGGCCTCAAACTCGAGGCGGGAAGGTGTAGAGTTCTTTTTCAACTTGTCCTTGGGGTCCACGGCAAAGCCCCCTGATATCTGGAAATTGGAGAAAAAAGGCCGGACGCAACAACGCTCCCCGGCAGTTTCCGTCCTCTTTCTCCCATGCCAAGGGATTCCTGCCGAACAGGACCCGAAAACGTCTTCGAATCCCCGGACGAGGGAACCCGGTCCCAATCCTTCACCGGGCGGACTGAGGAGGGACGTGGTCGGGACTGGATGATCTTCCACTCGCGCACGACCTGGGCGGCCACCGGAGCTGCCAGTTCCCCTCCATAACCTCCGGACTTCTCCAGGAAGACCGTCACCACCAGTTCCGGTGCCGAGGCCGGATAGTAGGAGGTGAACCAGGTGTGGTTCTTCCCCTCGGGGTTATCCGAAGTCGGGGAGTTTTCGACCGTCCCGGTCTTGCCGGCCAGGGCCTCCAACTCGGAACCAACTCCGGCCGCAGTCCCCCGATCGACGGCGCCTTCCATCCCCTTGCGGACGAGTTCCAGGTGCTCAGGAGCCACGGGCACCCGGCCGACGACCAGGGGGGAGACCCGGTGGGTGGCGGAAGTCCCATCGCGTATCCACTCGACGAGCTGGGGACGCCACAACGTCCCCCCGTTGGCCACCGCCGCAGTCGCCAACGCCATCTGGATCGGTGTGACAGCCAGGAATCCCTGGCCGATGGCCATGTTGGCGTTATCCCCGGCGAACCACGGTTCTTGCAGGTTCTTCTCCTTCCAACCCGGTCCCGGAAGGTTGCCGGGATCCTCTCCAGGCAGATCGATCCCCGTCAGGGCACCCAGGCCGAAATTCCTGGAGTAACTCTCCATCCGAGCCAGGCCTAGTTCGGTCCCCAACCGATAGTAGACCGCGTCGCAGGAGTGGGCCAGGCAGTCGACCAGGTTCAGATGGCCGTGCCCGCTGCGCACGAAACAGTGAAACGGCATGTCCCCCACCATGTAGACACCTGAACAGTAGAAGGTCGAGTTCGGGTGGATCAGGCCTTCGGAGAGGGCGGCCGAGGTGGTGATGATCTTGTAGGTAGAACCGGGGGGATAGGCTCCGGAGACAGCCCGGTCCAGCAAAGGAGAGCGGGGATCCTGCAATAGTCTTTGGAATTGGCGGACGCTGATGCCTTGGGCAAACCAGTTGGGGTCATAGCCGGGCAGGCTGACCAGGGCTCGAACCCGGCCGGTGTGGGCTTCCAGGGCCACCAGCGCCCCTCCCCCGCCGTGCCCGTTCTCTGCCTGCAGGCGACGCAGGGTCGCGGCCAGGGCCTCTTCGGCCCGACGCTGGAGACGGGCATCGATGGTCAGGAAGATGTCTTTGCCGGGACGCGAAGCCCGCTCTCCCAGGAGGCGAACCGCCTGGCCGGCTACATCTACCTGGATGAGGCGGGCCCCGGCGTGACCGTGCAGCAGACTCTCAAAGGAGAGCTCC
>JAAZKF010000004.1 GCA_012799975.1 Burkholderiales bacterium | reverse complement strand
TCGTCAGGCGCACCTCTGCGGTGCTCACGTAGTTTCCAACTACGCTCCGCTCCTCGATGCACGCCTTCCTGGCATCCAGACCCGCCTCGATGGCCTCGGTTCTCACGCCAGGCGGCGGATTCAGGGGAACAGGACATCGGCCTGGCGTGGTGACAACTTTTGGCACAGGAGGATGGTATTCTCCACGCACGAACCTCGACCCGCTCGACATAGGGAAGGAAGTCGTGACACAACAGGCACCCGCAGGCGTCTTTCGGCTCTGGGCAAAACTCGGGCCCGACACGTACCATCCGCTGCCTTGCCACCTCTTTGATGTAGGCGCAGTAGCTGAGGCTATGTGGGACCTGGTCCTCGGCCCGTCCGGGCGGAGTTGGTTGGAGGGATGTCTCGTCCTCAGTGTCGCGGAGGCCCGCCCGTGGGTTTCCTTCCTGGCCGGAGCCCACGACCTGGGGAAGGCCTGCCCGGCCTTTCAGGTCCGTCCCGAGTCCGCCCACCTGGCCGCCCACTTCGAGGGCCTGCCCATCTGTCGCCCAGGGACGAAGAGCCCCCACGGGACGGTCACGGCAAAATGCCTGCAGGGTATACTCCAGGAGCGGTTTGGAGTATCGCGGGAGGCGGCCTTGACCCTGGCGACAGCCGTGGGCGGGCACCACGGCCTCTTCCCGTCCAGCAAGGACATCCAGGACGCCAAGAATAGGGCTGTCGGGTCCGGGCCTTGGTCCGAGGCGCGCCTCGAGCTCTGCCAGCTCCTGGCCCAGCACTTCGAGCTGCCCGAACGAGCCCCGGGGAACCCGGGGACCTGCGCGGCGACCTTCCTGGCCGGGCTAGTGTCGGTGGCAGACTGGATCGCCTCAAACCCCGACTTCTTCCCCTACGCGGAGCCCTCCGTAGCCCCCAGAGACTATCTCGCCCGCTCCCGCGACCAGGCACGGCGGGCTCTGCAGGCCCTGGGCTGGCTCGACGCGACCCAGCCCCAGGCACGCCTGACCTTCTCGGAACTATTCCCCACCCTGCCGGGCCTGCGCCCCCTCCAGTCAGAGGTCGAGCGTTTGGCCGGTCTTGAGGCCACCCCGCCGCGCTTAGTCCTACTGGAAGCCCCGATGGGCGAAGGGAAGACCGAAGCGGCGCTCTACTTGGCCGACACTGCGGCGGCGACCTCCGGGCTCCGGGGGTTCTACATGGCCCTACCCACCCAGGCGACCAGCAACCAGATGCTGGAAAGGGCGAAGGCCTTCCTCGAGGCCCGCTACCCAGGCGAGCGCGTCCAGCTCCAGTTGCTACACGGGCACGCAGCCCTGTCGGCCGAGTTCGAGCGACTCCGCCAGGCCGCGAACTTCGCCCCAGCCGAGGTCTACGGCGAGGAAGGCGCGACCTCCGGCCAGGTGGTGGCCTCAGAGTGGTTCTGCTACCGAAAGCGCGGGCTCCTCTCCCCCTTCTCGGTGGGCACGGTTGACCAAGCGCTGATAGGGGTGCTGGCCACCCGGCACGTCTTCGTCCGCCTCTTCGGCCTGGCGCACCGGGTGGTCATCCTGGACGAGGTCCACGCCTACGACACCTACACCTCAGGTCTCATCGACTCTCTCCTGGAGTGGCTGGCAGCCCTGGGCAGCACCGCTGTCATCCTTTCGGCGACGCTCCCGGATCGACGAAGGCGCGAGCTGGCGGCGGCGTTCCAAAGGGGCCTCCGCGAAGACCCCACCCCTCTCCCATCGGCCGATTATCCCAGGGTCACCTGGATCTCCGGCTCCGGCCCCGGGGCCACCACCCTGGAGACTTCCCAGACGCTCCGTAGGGAGGTCGGACTCCGATGGGTCACCGCTGGCGACCAGGAGAGCGGCTCTGCGCTCTCCGGCCTCCTGGAAGAGCAGCTCACGGACGCTGGGTGTGCAGTCGTCCTGTGCAACACCGTGGGTCACGCCCAGACCATCTACCAGACGCTGAAGCCACGGTTCCCCGACGTTGACATCATCCACGCCCGCTATCCCTTCGAGGAGCGGATGGCCAGGGAACGGCGGGTCCTGGAACGTTTCGGGAAGGGCTCGGACCGCCGGCCGGCACGGTCGGTCTTGGTGGCCACCCAGGTCCTCGAGCAGAGCCTGGACCTCGACTTCGACCTCATGATCACGCAGTTGGCCCCCGTGGATCTGGTGCTCCAGCGGATGGGGCGCCTGCACCGGCACCCACGCTCCCGTCCGGCGCGCCTGACGGAGCCGACCCTCTGGGTGCTGGAGCCCGATTTGACGGACGGGGTGCCCACCTTCGACCGAGGGAGCTCGTTCGTCTACCTGGAACACGTCCTTCTCCGCACCTGGATGGCCCTGCGCGACCTGGAGGCCATCCGGGTGCCCGAAGACCTGGGGGCCCTGGTGGAGGCCGTCTATGACGATGGGCCGTGTCTCAATCCCGAGTTCCAGGCCCGGTGGGACGCCACGCTCCGGAAGGCCGAAGTCCTCCGCCAGAAGCACGAGGAGGAGATCCGGATGCGCTCGCTGCTCCCCCCCTCCTTCGACGGCCTCCTCTGGCGCCTCACGGACAGTGCCCGAGAGGAGGACGCCCCGGAGCTCCACCAGGCCCACCAGGCGCTTACCCGCCTGGCGGAGCCGAGCGTCGGGGTCATCTGCCTGGGCGGTCTCGATGAGACTGCCCCCGTCCGCGATTTGCTGAACAGATCCGTGACCCTCACCCATCGGGGCCTGGTGCAGAGGCTCCTGGAGAGGAAGCCCCCTCCCGCCTGGAAGCGGTCTCCCATCCTACGCCACTACCGGCCCCTGGAGTTTGTGAACGGCGAGGCCCGAGCCGAGGGATACATCGTCCGAATGGACCCCGAGCTGGGCCTGACCATCGAGAAGGAGGAGTCGTGACGTTCACGTTTGACCTGGTCGACCAGCCCTGGCTTCCTTGCCGACGAGGCCCGAGGCAGGCGCTGGAAGAGGTGAGCCTCAGCGAGGCTCTCATGCGAGCCCACGACTTCCAGGAGCTCATGGGCGACAACCCCCTGGTGACCGTGGCCGCCCACCGGCTGCTGCTCGCCATCCTGCACCGGTGCTTCGGCCCGGCCGACGCGAAGGCGTGGGGCGCCCTCTGGAGGGGGGGGCGCTTCCCGGCCGAGCCCATCCAGAAATACCTGGACGCCTGGCGGCACCGCTTCGACCTGTTCCACCCGGAGCGCCCCTTCTACCAGGCCCCATTGGGGTTCGACAGAGCCAGGAGCATCGCGTGTCTGATGTTCCAGGCCGACAACAACCCGACCCTCTTCGACCACACCACGACGGATGCGCCGCCGGCCCTCCGGCCTGCGGAGGCCGCGCGGCATATCCTTGCCTACCAGGCCTTTGACTTCGGAGGGATCAAGTCGGCGGAGAACGGCAAGGAGTCGGCCAAGGCCGCCCCGCTGAACCAGTGCGCCACAGTCCTGGTGCGCGGGGCGAACCTCTTCCAGAGCCTGATGCTCAACTTGCACCGGTATGCTCCAGAGCACGGAGCACCCTTCCGGTTCGATGGGACCAAGGATGCCCCGGCGTGGGAACAGGCCGACGTCACCCGCTCGGTAGACCGGTATCCCCTCGGCTACCTGGACATTCTCACCTATCAGAGCCGAAGACTTCTGCTCAAGCCCGAACTCTCCGAAACCGGTGAGCTGGTGGTCTTGTCGACCGTGCTGATGAAGGGCTACCAGGTGCCGGAGGGGCACAAGTGGCAAGGGAAGGAGACGATGGTCCCCTTCCGGCGCAACCTGAAGGCTAAGTCGGCCGACGACCCCTGGCCTCCCGTCAAGTTCATGGAGGGTCGGCTCTTCTTCCGGGACAGCTTGGCCCTGGTACAGTCCGCCTCTGGCGACGTAGCGCCCCCCATGGTCATGGACTGGCTGCGCGAGCTGATGGCCGGGGGCCACCTTGAGGAAGCCCAGGTTCTTCCGGTGGACGTCTTGGGCTTCACGGTAGACCGGGCGAAGCCCCTGTTCTGGAAGCACGAGCGCTTCCCGCTCCCCCTGGTGCTCCTGAACAGCGAGGTGCTCGTCGAGGGCCTGAAGGAAATGTTGGAGGCCTCGGAGACCGGCGGTAAGGCCGTGAGACGGGCTGTCTACTTCGCTGCCGAGCTACTCCTGGCCCCCACCGCAGACCAGGACAACGGCCGCCAGCCGGACCGGAGCGAGGTTGGCAGACTGGCCGATTCGATGTCTCCCGAGGCCTCCTACTGGTCGCTCCTCGAGCCTGAGTTTCACCGTCACGTCCTGGATCTCTCCAGGTCCAAGGACGATGAAATCGACTCCCTCCTGGACCGCTGGTTTCTCCAAGTCGAAGGCGCGGCCCGGCGATCCTTCGATGAAGGCCTGCGCTCCCTCGACGTGTCCGGGAGGTCCCTGAAGGCAGCCGCTCGAGGCCGCCAGACACTGGAACGGGCTCTGAGGAGCCTTCAGAAGACTGAAGTGTAGAACGGAGGTGCTCCCCGCTTGACCCAAACAACACAAGAACACACCACCCAAGAGGATCGCTTCGCGGCCTACCTCGTCGACCTGGCGGGCAAGGACCGGGGCGCCCTGGCGGCCCTCCGCCGGGGCCTCGGCCGAGAACCTGGCGAGGTGGCCGAGGTGCATCCCTACGTGGTCCCCTGGATTCCCAAGGGCACCCGGCGGGATGTCGAGGATACCTACTACCTGGTGGCCTCTCTTTTTGCGAGCCACCCGGTGCACTGGCATCGCACCGAGGAAGGCGGACGCCACACCTTCGGGGCCTCACTGGAGCGTCTGGCGAGGAAGTCGGAGTCTGCGGGAGTCGAACCCCGGCTCATCGCCCTCTTGAACTCCCCCCGGGAAGACCTTCCCAACAGGCTAAGACAGGCAGTGGGCCTCCTCAAGTCCCAGGAGATTCCCGTCGACTGGGGCCGTCTGCTCAAAGACCTGAAGCACTGGGACTCGGATCAGCGATGGGTCCAGAGGAACTGGGCCGCGGACTTCTGGGGGGGCCGCATTCCCGAGCCGAGCGAAGACACTGACGGAGGAACCGAATGAAAATCGAGTTGCACATCATCCAGAACTTTGCTCCCTCGAACCTGAACCGGGACGACACGGGCGCACCCAAAGACTGCGAGTTCGGGGGATACCGCCGTGCCCGCATCTCCAGCCAGTGCCTCAAGCGGGCCGTCCGGCGCACCTTCCGAGAGGACGGCCTCCTCCCCGAGGAACGCCTGGGGATCCGCACCAAGAGGGTGCTCAGCGAGATCGTGAACCGCCTCGCTGCCGACGGCCACTCCCCCGAAGAAGCAAAGACGGTGGCGACCAGCGGCCTGGCGGCCATGGGGCTTGCGCTGGCCAAGGAGGACAAGACCCAGTATCTCCTCTTCCTCAGCCCGGCCGAGATCGACACCATGGTCAGCCTCTGCAAGAGTCACTGGACCGCTCTGCTCGACATGGCCCCGGGTGACGGCAGCAAGGGCACAAAGGCAGCCAAGAAGGCCGGCAAAGTCGCTGCCCCCAAGGAGGTCTCCGCCGCCTTCAATTCCGTGCTGCTCGACGGGAAGAGGGCAGCCGACCTGGCGCTCTTCGGGCGCATGCTGGCGGACAAGGCGGACAAGAACATCGACGCCGCGGCCCAGGTAGCCCACGCCATCTCCACCCACCGGGTTCAGGCGGACTTCGACTACTTCACCGCCGTCGACGACCTCAAGCCCGACGACAACCAGGGCGCCGACATGATCGGCACCGTGCCGTTCAACTCCGCCTGTATGTACCGCTATGCCAACGTCGACCTGGCCGAGCTGGTCAAGAATCTGGACGGTGACCAGGAGCTGGCGATCCAGGTGGTCCGCGCTTTCATCGACGCCTCGGTGAAGGCCATCCCCACCGGCAAGCAGACGAGCATGGCTGCTCAGAATCCGCCTTCCCTGGTGATGGTGGTCCTGCGGGAGCACGGCCTCTGGTCCCTGGCCAACGCCTTCGTGAAACCGGTTCAGCCCAACAGGGAAGACGACCTGGTCGAGGCTTCGGTGGCCAGGCTGGACAAGTACTGGGGCGACCTCTCGTCGATGTACGGTGACGACGAGATCCTCGGCGCCTGGGTGGCCACTACGGCTGGCGGATCCCTGAAGGCTCTGGAGAGCAACCGGGTCGGCAAGCTCGGCGACCTCCTGAGCAGCGTGGACCGTGCCCTCCAGGGAGGCGTGAAGGCGGGAGCTCGGTTATGAGCACCCTTCTGCTGCGGCTCTGCGGACCGATGCAGTCCTGGGGCACATATAGCCGCTTCTCGATCCGGGACACCGGACTGGAGCCATCCAAGAGCGGCGTCCTGGGCCTCCTGTGCGCGGCCCTGGGCAAGCCCCGCCTGGAGAGGCCGGGAGACGGCTTCCCAACTCTGGCCACCCTCTCCCGGCTCAAGCTGGGAGTCAGGGTGGACCAGGAGGGATGGGTCCGCCGGGACTTCCATACAGCCGGGGGCGGCCCCCACGACGACTGCAAGGGCCGAAGGGACTACGGAGTCATCAAAGCCGACGGGAGCAAGGGCGACCCGGTCACCTCGGCTCGCTACTACCTGGCCGACGCGGATTTTCTGGTAGGTCTCGAGGGGGATCGGGGCCTCCTCGAGATCCTCGACCAGGCTCTCCAGCGACCGGTCTGGCAACTCTATCTGGGGCGGAAGTCCTTCGTCCCTTCGAAGCCGATCCGGCTCCCGGAGAAGCCTCCCCTGGGTCCCAGCCTGGTGGAAGCCACCCTCTTCAAAGCCCTCGAGTCCCATCCCTGGCCCGAGGGCAAGAAACGCCTGCGCCTTGTCCTGGAGACGGCTCCGGGCGAAGGTGCCGAGACCAGGAAGGACGTGCCCCTGGATTTCGAGAGGCGCTCCTTCGACGTGCGGACCGTTCGAACCGATTTCATCGAGCGAGGCGAGTGAGATGTTCCTTTCGCGACTGGTTCTCAACCCCAGGAGCCGGGCGGTCTGGCGCGACCTGGCGGACTGCCATTCCCTCCACCGCACGGTGATGTCCGCCTTCCCCGAGGTGCCGGGGGACGCGGCCCGGGAGCAACTCGGAGTCCTCTATCGCCTGGACGCCCGCGGCTCGGCCGGCGCGCTGGAGGTGCTCGTACAGTCGAAGGCTGAGCCCGACTGGAGCGGGCTCCCCCCCGACTACCTCCTGCAGGATCCCGGGTGCAAGGACGTCTCAGGGGCCTACAGAGCTCTGAAGGGCGGCGAGGTGCTGCGCTTCCGGATCACCGCCAACCCCACCCGCAAGGTCGACACAATGTCAGGCCCGAATGGCCAACGCCGGAACGGCCGTCGGGTGGAACTCCGGAGTGACGAGGAGCGTCTTGCCTGGCTCCAGCGCAAGGCCGAAAGGGGCGGCTTCGAGCTCCTGTCCGTGCGCGCCGGGCCGGTGCCGGATGTCCGGATGGTCCCCGGCGCCCGCCTCTCGGGGTGGAGGGATGACCGCCACCACGAGTCAACCCGGCGCCGGATGACCTTCTGCCCCGTCACCTTCGAGGGTCACCTTCGAGTCGTCGACCCGGCGGTGTTCCGGGAGACCCTGGCAGCAGGCATCGGGCCGGCCAAAGCCTTCGGGTTCGGTCTCCTGTCGGTAGCACCGGCCGTCAGGTTGGCTGGCCTGCCATGAAGAACCTCAGGACCCTGCCCAAGGTCCGGGATAGTTGGAGCCACCTCTACGTCGAGCATTGCAGGGTGGAGCAGGAGGACAAGGCCATCGCCCTGTTCGATGCAGCCGGCAAGGTGGCTGTCCCCTGCGCCACCCTGTCATTGCTGATGCTCGGCCCCGGGACCAAGGTCACCCATGCGGCCGTCCGGACTCTGGCTGATAGCGGCTGCCTGGTGATGTGGACAGGCGAAGAGGGAGTTCGCTTCTACGCCGAGGGCATGGGCGAAACAAGGTCCTCTCGAAACCTGATGCGCCAAGCAAGGTTGTGGGCGAACCCTTCGAGCCGGCTCGAGGTGGTCCGGACACTCTACGCGATTCGCTTCCCTGAGCCCCTCGAGCCGGAGCTCACTCTCCAGCAAATTCGGGGCAAGGAGGGGGTGCGGGTCCGTGACACGTATGCCAAGTGGAGCCGCGAGACCGGGGTTCCGTGGTCAGGGCGCTCCTACCAACGGCAGAGCTGGGCGCAGGCGGACCCCATCAACCGGGCTCTTTCGGCCGCCAATAGTTGCCTCTACGGCATTTGCCACGCCGCCATCGTAGCCGCAGGCTTCTCCACCGCCCTCGGCTTCATCCATACGGGCAAGATGCTCTCCTTTGTATACGACGTCGCCGATCTGTACAAGACCGAGACCACCATCCCCGCGGCGTTCCAGGCCGTTGCCGACGGAGCCGGTGGGCTGGAAAGCCGGGTCCGCCAGGCCTGCCGCGACCAGTTCCGTGAGAGCCGCATCCTGAAGAGGATCGTTTCCGACATCCAGAAGTTCCTGGACATCGACGAGGATGTCCTGAGCGAGCACGACTTGGCCGACGACCCACCAGGCGGAATCTGGGATCCGACCGGTGTGGTCGAAGGCGGGCGCAACTGGGGCGACGAGGAAGGAGGGTAGCGTTCTTGGTCATCTTCATCCTCGAATGCGTCCCCTCCAGCCTCCGCGGCGAACTGACCCGCTGGATGCTCGAACTGAAGGCCGGGGTGTTCGTGGGCGACATGTCCGCCCTGGTCCGCGACCGACTGTGGGAGCTTGCCTGCTCGAAGATGAAGTCGGGATCCGGAATGATGGCCTACAGCGCCGATACCGAACAGGGTTTCGCCATCCGCTTCTGGGGGATGGGCTCGAGGCTTGTCGAAGACTTCGAAGGCCTTGCGCTGATCCGAATCCCGAATTGACGGGCTTTTGTCTAGTATCGTCCCCACGCACGTGGGGGTGAACCGCCTGGATGGCCAACAGCCTGGACGACGTGGCCATCGTCCCCACGCACGTGGGGGTGAACCGACCGTGACGGCGACGCGCGGCAAGGTGACCCGATCGTCCCCACGCACGTGGGGGTGAACCGGTGCAATTCAGGGCCAAGCGTTGGGCTCAATTCATCGTCCCCACGCACGTGGGGGTGAACCGCCGGGCGACATCGTGACCTACCGCAACACCTACATCGTCCCCACGCACGTGGGGGTGAACCGATTACGCATTGGAGAACAGAATCTGCCAGGAAATCGTCCCCACGCACGTGGGGGTGAACCGACATGTCGGGCCTCCTTAGCAACATCGTGCACAATCGTCCCCACGCACGTGGGGGTGAACCGCTTATGCTGCCCGACGCGTATGCTCGTCTCAGAATCGTCCCCACGCACGTGGGGGTGAACCGCCAGGCCCTCTGCGGACATCCAGGTTGTTCTGCATCGTCCCCACGCACGTG
>JAAZKF010000068.1 GCA_012799975.1 Burkholderiales bacterium | reverse complement strand
GGCGGCTCGAGCCGTGGGTCTCTTCCTGGGCGCCAGCCTGATCATCCCCGGGGGGAGCCGGATTTTGGAGGATGGTCTGCCGGTCTTCGAATATCGAACTCGGGCCGGTCTCTTGCTTCTTCGTGCGGGAGAGGTGGCCCGGGAGGCCCTTTTGCGGCCCCGGGGCGGAGGCCTGTTGGCGGAGGCGGCCCGAACCGTCGTCTTGCTGACCAAGGACCCCTCGGCCTTTCCGACCGAGGCGATGTTGGCCTGGATCGAGTGGGCAGCCCCGACCGAGTCGGCCCCTGATGGAGAGGGGCTTCGGGCGACCGAGATGGCTAGAGGTCGGCGTCTGGCTCTCATGGACCGCGGCGAGTTGAAGGGCCTTCCCGAGTTGTCGCGGATCTGGAGCTGTGCGGGGTGTGGTCAGCTGCACCAGGAGGTGCAGTCCTTGCCGGCTTCCGGCCTCTTCCTGGAGCGGGACCGTCTGGCAGCCCGCCGCCTGGTGGCCGCTTCCTCTCGCCAGATACCTTGCCCTTGTGGAGTTATGCTGCCCCAGGCTAACCTTCAACACGTGATGTTCGCCCATTTCCTGGATTGGCCGGGGGTGGATCTGCGCATCGAAATCCAGCGTTGGCCGGATGGTCGCCTTATAGAATCCTGGGCCCTGAATGAACCGGCCGGCGCGGCCCGTCCTCTTCCGGGGAGACCTTCCGTCGAGAACCTTCAGGGCGTCCTGGGTCGGCGCGACTCCCTGTCTTCGCTCTGGCTGGAGTTGCTGACTCGAGCCAGCAGCAGTGGTCAGGCCGAGGCGGCCCCGGCGGGCGAGCTGACCTGGCTGGTGGTCCTTCCGGAAGGCGAGCCCGAGGCGACGGCACGCCGCCTTCAAGAGATCCTCGCTCCCATTCTAGCCTGGAAGACCCGGTCGATCTCGATCGCGGGAGAGGACTCGAAGGAGAATCCTGCAGTCCGGAGCTGGGCCGGCGACTTCTCGGCCCGACTGGAGGGAGGGCGGATGGGGGGGGTTGCCTTGGTGGACTGGCCGGGCTACGTCGAGAGGGTACGCCAGGCCTTGGACACCGAGGGGTTGCTCCACGAACCAGACGAGGATTCTCCCGAACGACTCCTGCTGCATGAACACCATTCCTGGGCCGTTCTGGATCTGGCCCGCGCCCTGGAGGAGGGGATCCGGATCGGACTGCACCCCGAGGAGGTGGCCATGGGTTCGGTCCGACGTGCCCGGCACACCCTGCATGAGGTGCGTTCCGCCGTCGATCTGGCCGAGAAGCTGGTCCCTGAAGGAAAGGTGGAGGTCGAACCTCGTCGGCGTCAACTGCGCGTGCGCTACCCCTCTGGAGAACTCGTCGAACTCTCTCTGGACGAGGTCATGGCCAGCCCGGAAGGGGCTGAACGTTCCCTGAGGTTCCGTCTCGGGCCCGAATCGACCTCACTTGAGACCTGTCGCTGCGGGGCTCCCGCCCACCTGGCCGTCAAGGTCCGCGGAGCCTCCTGGCTGTCGGACCTCCCCGCCGGACGGGCGGAACGCCTGGCTCGTCGCTCGGTCCCGGAGCCGCTCCAGGTCCTCGTCCGCGAGTGCTCGGACCATATGGTCTACCTGGACTGGTCGGATTTGGAACGCGCCGGGGTCGCTCGCGAAGACCTGGAGAGTTTGCTGGAACGGGATCTGGACCGCACGGGGGGGCGTTTCCAGGTGCTGGCCCTGGCCGATTTGAAGCACTGGGCGGTGGCCTTCGTGGGGCGCGATGCCGCCTCGCTGGCCTGCTACCCTGGTCTCTTGGCCGGGGTTTGTGAGGCGGCCAGTCTGGGGATTCCAGAAAGGGTGGAGGTGGCTGTCCCCGACGTAAACCTCCTGGTTGCCAGCCAGTCCGACACTCCCGAGCCCCTTCTGCTTCGTCTGGGTGAGATGGCGGTTCGGCTTTTGCAGGAAGGGCCCGGAGCCGGCGGCAAGGTCGGCTGGTTTTCTTCTTTGGAAAGCAGCGCTCCCCGGGGACGATTCCTGATCGAGGGGCTCGAGAACCTCCGGGTTTGAATGCAGACCATCCGGGCGCAGGGTTCAGCCGCTGTCGCGAGAAGGAGGCGGGGTTCGCCAGGGGGTGGGGTTTCCGACAGGCAGCCCTGGAAGGTTCTCAACCGAGAATCGTCGAGGGAGTTCTGGCCCCCGCCAGGAGCAAGGAGTTGCAGTTTGTCTTGAGGCAAAGGAGGCTTTTGGCGACACAGCGGGGGCAGTAAGGAACCGGCGAGGCGACCTGCGTGGTATGCACACAGGCTCTTAGAGGTCGGATTGAGGAGGACTTATGTGGGAGCCGTTTACGGAGAGGGCACGGCGCTCGATCGTGCTGGCCCAGGAAGAGGCCCAGAGGCTCGGTAACAACTATATCGGGACCGAGCACCTGTTGCTGGGCATCATCTCGGAGGGCGAAAGCGTCGCCGCCAAGGTCCTGGAGCTCCTGGGTATCAATCTCCAGAAGGTCCGCAACGAGGTGGAGTCCATAGTCGGCAAGGGGGGGCAGCCCACCCAGCATGAGATGGTCTTTACGCCGCGGGCCAAGCGGGTGATCGAGCTGGCCTTCGAGGAGGCGCGCGCGCTGGCTCATAACTATATCGGGACCGAGCACCTGCTGCTGGGACTGGTCCGCGAGGGGGAGGGCGTTGCCGCCAGGGTTCTTTCCAATCTGGGCGTCGAGCCCGTCAAGGTCCGCTCGGAGATCACCAGGCTCCTGGGGGTCGAGACCGCCGCTACGCCGACTCGCGAGAAGACCAAGACTCCGACCTTGGACTCCTACGGTCGGGACCTGACCCAGTTGGCCCGCGAGAACAAGCTCGATCCGGTAATCGGGCGCAACAATGAGATCGAGCGGGTAATCCAGGTCCTCTCCCGGCGTACCAAGAACAACCCGGCTTTGATCGGCGAGCCGGGCGTCGGCAAGACGGCCATCGTCGAGGGTTTGGCTCAGCGCATCCTCAAGAGCGAGGTCCCGGAACTGCTGCGCGACAAGCGGGTGATCTCCCTGGACCTGGCGGGTCTGGTGGCGGGAACCAAATACCGCGGCGAGTTCGAAGAACGCCTCAAGAGGGTGATGGAGGAGATCCGTGCGGCGGCTGGCGAGATCGTCCTGTTCGTGGACGAGCTGCACACGATCGTGGGAGCCGGGGCCGCCGAGGGCGCCATCGATGCTTCCAATATCCTGAAGCCCTCGCTGGCCCGGGGCGAGCTGCAGTGCATCGGCGCCACCACCCTCGACGAGTACCGCAAGTACATCGAGAAGGACTCGGCCCTGGAACGGCGTTTCCAGCCCATCCAGGTAGGGGAACCCACGGTGGATGAGGCCATCGAGATCCTCAAAGGCCTGCGGGACCGCTACGAGGCCCACCACAAGGTGCAGATCACCGATGAAGCCCTGACGGCCTCGGCTCGCCTGGCGGATCGCTATATCTCGGATCGCTTCTTGCCGGACAAAGCCATCGATGTGATGGACGAGGCAGCCAGCCGCGTGCGCCTGCAGGCCACCCTGCCTCCCGTCGAGCTTCGTGAGGTAGAGGCCGAACTGCGCAAGATCCGCAGCGAGAAGGAAGCGGTCATCAAGAACCAGGAGTATGAGAAGGCCGCCCAGCTTCGCGAGAAGGAAGAGCTGATCCGGAAGCGCCGCGAGGACCTCGAGCGCGAGTTTCGCGAGCGCAAGTTAAACGTGCGCGACAGCGTGAACAAGGTCACTGAGGAGGACATCGCCCAGATCGTCTCGACCTGGACGGGGGTTCCGGTCAGCAAGTTGGCCGAGGCCGAGACCGTCAAACTCTTGGGGATGGAAGCCTCCCTGCACGAGCGGGTGATCGGCCAGGATGAGCCGGTCACCGTGATCACCCGGGCCATCCGCCGGGCCCGGGCGGGCCTGAAGGATCCCAAACGCCCCATCGGTTCCTTCCTTTTCCTGGGTCCGACGGGCGTTGGCAAGACCGAGCTGGCCCGAGCTTTGGCCGAGTTCCTCTTCGATGATGAGGACGCCATGGTCCGGATCGACATGTCGGAGTACATGGAGAAGTTCGCCGTATCCAGGCTGGTCGGAGCGCCTCCTGGATACGTCGGCTTCGAGGAGGGTGGACAACTCTCCGAGGCGGTGCGGCGCAAGCCCTATTCGGTCGTGCTGCTGGACGAGATCGAGAAGGCCCACCCGGACGTCTTCAACATCCTGTTGCAGGTCCTGGAGGATGGTCGCCTGACCGACGCCCAGGGTCGCACCGTGGACTTCAAGAACGCCGTGATCGTGATGACCTCGAATATCGGCGTGGCCGGTCTGGATACCGGTCCCCAGATCGGTATCCGGGAAACCCGGGATGAGGGCCCTAGCGAGGTCCGTCACGAGCGGATGCGCAAGAAGATCCTGGACGAGATCAAGAAGGTCTTCAAGCCGGAGTTCATCAACCGTCTGGACGAGATCGTGGTCTTCCACTCCCTGGAGATGGAGGAGATCCAGCAGATCGTCGATCTGATGCTCCAGAAGGTGCGCAACGAGGTCGAGGCTCAGCAGCGGCGGATGGAGGTCACTCCCGCGGCCAAGGAGGCCCTGGCCAAGGCCGGTTACGAACCACAGTATGGAGCCCGCCCGTTGCGTCGGGCCATCCAGCGGATGGTGGAGGACCCCCTGGCCGAGGAGTTCCTGCGGGGAACCTTCCCCGAAGACTCTACGGTGCTGGTGGACGTGGACCCGGACGACCCCGAGAAGCTCATCTTCACCCGGGCCGAGCAGCCGGAGGAGGAAGAATCCGAAGAACCGGTGGCGGCCGAGTAGCTCGGACCTGCTGGACCACGAGGGCCCGGGACCCCATCCCCCGGGCCCTCGCCCATTTTCTGGGGGCCAGTGTCTTCCAACCTGAATCCGCCGCCTGGCGTGAGAACCGAGGCCATCGAGGCGGGTCTGGATGCCAGGAAGGCGTGCGTTCTGAGGAGCGGAGCGTAGTGGGAAACTACGTGAGCACCGCAGAGGTGCGCCTGAAGACGCAGACGGGCCCCTCCCACCCACACCCTGGTGTGGGTGGGGTCTCAACGCCTCGACGGCCGAATGCCACGCCAGGCGGCGGATTCAGGTCCAACGCTCCGACACCTGTTTCGCGCGCGCAGGAGCCTTAGCGCACCGTCTCGTATCTGCTCGACATGATTGAACGCGTTCTTCTTCTGGTCATGGATGGCTGCGGCGCCGGCACCGCCCCCGACGCTGAGCTCTTTGGGGATACGGGCGCCAACCGCGGGAACACGCTGGTCAACGTCGCACGAGCCGTCGGAGGCCTGAAGATTCCCACCTTGCGCAGCTTGGGTCTGGGCAATGCCCTGGACCTGGAAGGGGGCGCACCCTGCCCCGAGCCGATCGGCTCCTTCGGTCGCCTGCAGGAGCGCTCCATGGGGGGCAAGGACACGGTGACCGGGCATTGGGAGATGATGGGCATCCTGGTGGATCGTCCCTTCCCGACCTACCCGGACGGTTTCCCCGCGGATCTGGTCGCGGCCTTCGAGAAGGCCATCGGCGTGGGAGTCCTGGGCAACTATCCGGCTTCCGGAACCGACATCATCCGAGACCTGGGGCCAGAGCACATCCAGACCGGCAAGCCGATCCTGTATACCAGTGCCGATAGCGTCTTCCAGGTGGCCTGTCACGAAGAGATCGTGCCCATCGAGAGGCTATACGAGATCTGTCTGAGCGCTCGGGGGCTTTTGCAGGGCGAGCACGCCGTCCAGCGTGTGATCGCGCGCCCTTTCGAGGGAGAGCCCGGCACCTTCCGGCGCACCGAGCGGCGCAAGGACTTCCCGCTGGAACCCCCGACCAACGTCCTGGACCACCTGGCCGCCGCTGGGATCCGGGTGGCAGGTGTCGGTGTAGTCCCTGAAGTCTTCGGAGGGAGGGGCTTCGCCTGGAGCCGGCGGACCCAGAGCAACCAGGAGCATTACCAGGCCACCCTGGAGGCGATGCAGACCGACTGCCGTTTTGTCTTCACCAACTTCGAGGACTTCGACATGCTCTACGGTCATCGCCAGGATGCCCCTGGTTTTGCGCGCGCTTTGGAGACTTTTGACGGGTATCTCGAGGATCTCCTGGGCCGGATGCGGCCGACGGATCTGTTGCTCCTGACGGCCGATCACGGCAATGACCCGACCACGCCCAGCACCGACCACGCTCGCGAGTATGCGCCGCTGCTGCTCTACTCACCCTCCTTGCCTGGAGGCCGGAACTACGGGACCCGAGGGACCTTTGCCGACCTGGCGGCCACCCTGGCCCAGGTCTTCCAGGTTCCAGCGCCTCCCGTGGGGGAATCCCTGCTGGCCTGAGGCAGGCCGGGGGCGGGAACACGCCGGGGGCGCTGGCAGCCTCTGGAAGGTGGGGCCCATCGCGACGGTCGGTTGGTCGGTTCCCGGGGCCTCCCCTCCAGCCCCGGGAACCCGACGGCTCAGGCGGTGCCTTCTTCTGAACGGGCCTTCCAGGAGTTCCAGTAGAGCCAGCCTCCCAGGACGCAGAACAAAAACAGACCGTTCCAGTTGGCCCAGTCCGTAAGCCACGGCCCCAGGCCGGGGATGGCCGTCAGATTCGGGATCAGGGTGATGCTCCACTGGTCTTCGAGGAACTTCAACAGCGCCGTGAAGACCCCGATCAGGGCTCCTCCGGCGATGAAGCCCGAGGCGACCAGGGTCCCCTTGTCCAGGCGGGCCTTGCGGGTGGCCTCGCTGCCCTTGGAGCGCGAGAGCATCCGGGAGACGAAGGCACCCAGGATCAGGGGCGAGTTCAGATCCATCGGCAGGTACATCCCCAGGGCGAAGGCCAGGCCCGAGATGCCGCACATCTCGGAGGCGATGGCGAAGACGGCACCGATGATGTACAGGAACCAGGGGGTTCCTCCTTCGCCCATGACACCGGTCAGGACGGCGGCCATGGCGTTGGGCTGAGGAGCCGGCAGGGGGGTGGGGTGCAGGGGGGTCTTGCTGAAACCGTAGACCTGGGCCATCAGCAGGATCACCGCTGTGGTCGCGAACGAGGCCGCCACGCAGCCCACGATGTTGGAGATCTCGATGGTCCGAGGGGTCGAGCCCAGCCAGTAGCCGATCTTGTATTGGGTCACCAGGGAGCCGGCCATGGACAGCGCCGTGCAGACCACCCCGCCGATAAGCAGGGTCTGGAGCATCCCGCTCTTCCCCGAGAGCCCCATCGCTGACAAGGCGATGGCGGCTACGATCAGGGTGGTCAGGGTCATCCCCGAGATGGGAGTCACCGAGATCATGGCCACGGCCCAGGCCGAGACCGCGGTGAAGAGGAAGGCGATGATCATGGTCATCGCGGTGCATATCAAGGCCAGTTGGGTGGCGTTGGGCTCGTTGGCCAGCACCGAGAAGCGGAAGTAGGTCAGGATGGCCAGACCTGTGAGAGTTCCGCCCAGGAGCACAGCCGACATCGGCAGCGAGCGGTCGGTGCGGACATGGGTGCTGGTGGTGGCGTCGCCCTTGATGAGCCTGCCGATCTCTCCGAAGGCCTGGCGCAGGGCGCTGACGATCACCGGCGACATCTTGGCGATCGAGAGCAACCCTGCCGCGAAGATGCCTCCGATGCCGATCGGACGCACATACAGAGAGAATATGTCTTCAGCCGCCATGGCCACCAGGGGTTCGGTACCAGGTGGAATGGGGGCGGTGATGTACTGACCCAGCCAGGCGAAGAGGGGAACCAGGACCAGGAACGAGACCAGCGAGCCCGCCATGATGATGGACGCGTAGTTCAACCCCATGATGAAGCCCAGGCCCATCACCGCTGCGGAAGTGTTCATGGTGAAGATGGCCTTGTACTTCTGGGTGAAGCCGCTCATCAGGCTGATTTTGGCGGTGGAGAACACGTCCGACCAGGCCCGCATGGCCGGTCCCAGGAAGTCGAAGGCAGCGGCCACCAGGGCAGCGTAGGACAAGACCACGGCGCTTTGCCCACCCTTCTTGCCGGCCACCAGGATCTCGGTGGTAGCTCGAGCTTCAGGGAAGGGGAGCTTGCCGTGCAGGTCGCGCACGAAGTAGCGTCGGAATGGGGCCAGGAAGAAGATCCCCAGGATGGCCCCCAGCAGAGGCACGATGAAGATCTGGAAGAACGAGGAGTGCTCCTGCAGGTTCAGGATGTGGATGGCCGGCATGGTGAAGACCGAGCCGCCCGCCACAATCCCGGAGGTGGCGCCGATGGCCAGGACGTTGACGTTCTCCAGCAGGGTTGAAGACCGGGACTTGAGGACCTTGACCAGCAGGGTGGAAACGCCCACCGCTAGGATCGAGATGGGGATGGCCGACTCGATTCCCTGCCCCAGCTTCAGGGCGATGTAGGTACAGGCCGCCGAGAACAGGAAGGACCAGATGAAACCCTGGACCACCGAGCGGAGCGTGACCTCGCGGACCTGGGCCTCGTCGGGGACGACTGGGCGGTAGACCTCCCCCTCGCGTAGCTCGCGGAAGGCGTTTTCGGGCAGGCTCTGGTCGATGTCGGCTTCGTCGGGTGGGGCACTGATCTCGGACATTAGGCTCTCCTGCAGGTGGAATTTCCTCGCCTGGGGCGCGAGGAGGGGTGCGGGTAAGGGGGCATTCCAGCGTAATCCAGGGCCTCCTGCGTCAAGGCATTCAGGATTCAGGCTTTCAAGGTTGAGGAGGGGGAAGGGGGAGGGTTCTTGGGTTTGCGGGATTGGCGCGGGGTGGTGTGGGATTTCGTCGGATTCTGCTGCAGGAGCATCAGTGGAAACAGGGCCAGGATCGGTGAGAGGTACAGGGCCAGGGCTCCGGCGCCCAGGAAGAGGGTCAGGAGCATCAGGTCGGCGGTCCGCCGGCCCACCCAGCGGGAGTAGTCGGATAGTCGGACCGAGGCCAGGGCAGGTCGCCTGCAGTTCTGACAGCGGTCCGTGCCCCGCGGCAGGGTCTCACCGCACCCCGGACAAGAGGGCAGGGGAAGCCATACCTCGTGTCCTGGGACCTCACTCCAGGGCATCCCGCAGCCTCCTCAGGAAAGCCTTCAAAGCCGTCCTCTGGTTCAGCAGGCCTCGCAGACCACCGCGACGCGGATCCGGGTGCCCGGCCCTGGCCAGCAGAACGGCTCCGGCGGCGCAGGTCAGCTTGGGGGGGTGCCAGGAGACCTCGGGAAGGAAGCGGTAGACCTCCTCTGAGAAGAGGTCGGGCAGGGGAGGGACCATGAACCCGCCCGACCAGGACCCGGGCGGGCTGGAGACCCCCAGCATGCGGGAGCGAGCCAGGCGGACGGTATGGACCAGGTGCCGGACCTGGGTCAGCAGGAGTCCGCGCAGATCCGGGTCCGGCCCCGGCCAGGAGGCCAGTTCGAAGCAGGCCGAGATCGGGTCCTGGCCGGCTTCCACCCGTCTGCGCAGCCGGCGACCCGCAGAGGGACCGACGTCGGCCAGAAGGGTCTCGAGACGCCTGCGCAGGGGCTCCAGTCCGATCTCCTCGGTCGCTTCGGTGACCCGCAGTGTTCCCGAGAGGTCCAGGGTCAGGACCCGGGCCCGCAAGTCGGCGTCGATCAGGATGCCCGGGCTCCCCCCCAGGGCTCCAGCGAAAAGTGCGTGGTCCCGCGGGCAGCCTTCCCATCCTTCCGGAGTTTCGTGTCCGGCGGGCAGGGCGCTCAGACCTCGCATCGGCGTGCCCCGGCAGGCTTCCAGGCATGGTGCCAGGACCTCCTGGAGCTCAGGAGCCCGCTGGCGCACCAGCACCCGGCCCGACTCCTCCACCAGCCAGGCCTCGAATCCGTCCGGACCGTGGTCGACACCCAGATAGCGCATCGTCTGTCCCCTTCCCCGGCCGGGGCACTGGAGCCTTCCTGGGACAGGTGAAGTAAGTGGCGCGGCCTCCCCTTCAACCGGTGTAGCACGGGGACTGACAATAATTGTCAGGGAATGCGGGATGATGCTGACGAAGGGCCCGCCGCTCGGCAGGTAAGGCCTGAATCCGCCGCCTGGCGTGGCATTCGGCCGTCGATCCGGGCCCGTCTGCGTCGTCAGGCGCACCTCTGCGGTGCTCACGTAGTTTCCAACTACGCTCCGCTCCTCGATGCACGCCTTCCTGGCATCCAGACCCGCCT
>JAAZKF010000067.1 GCA_012799975.1 Burkholderiales bacterium | reverse complement strand
CTTGACGATTCAATCGAGTCCAGGCCCGATGGAGCAGGTAGAGGATCAGTCTCTACCCCAGACGGAGCAAGCGGAAGACCTGCCTCCACCCCCGACACCCTAGAAGCTTCCTACCCTGGGACTCCGCTTACGGTGGACCACGTCATAACCTCGATCTACGACCAGTATCACCCGATTTCGATTCTGGCGGACTTTCTGCGCGACGCCTCCGGGGTGAAGATGCTGCGCCTCTCGGAGGACCCCTATATCCTGGCCAGGTTGATGAAGGGTTGCCGAAGGGCGTGGAGTCCTTCATCGGGACCAGGTGGAAAAGAACCGGGGCCATTGAGGGCGGGACCGTGGACTTTGCCTCCCGGGAGTTGAGGCCGGGCAGCAAATTTTGGGTTTTCAGTGGGATCGGTAGAGGCGCATGACCTTTTCGGGGTAGTGGCGCATTTCGCGATACTTACCGGCCGCTCCGTGGCGGTAGATCTCTACGCAGGCCAGGTACAGGGGGGTGTCCTGGGGGTGGGCCGGGTCGCCGACCAGATTCTCCCAGCGGCGGGGATCCAACCCGCGTTCCCAGGCTACGGCCATGGCCCGAAGCACCGTTCCCCCTCCGCCGTTGTAGGCCGCCAGGACCAAGGGCCAGCACTCGTCGGGTGAGGGAGGCCCCAGGAGCTGGTAGGCCTCTGCCACCCGAGCGGCGTAGGGGCAGTCTTCGGCTCGACGCCCCAGCAGTTCGTGGTAGCGGGCCGGCTCGACGATGGCGCGGGCCTTCTCGGCCAGGACCTTGACCCCGGCGGGCACTGCCCGGTGGGGATCGTGGGCCGCCTGAAGGCTCAGGCCGAAGCGGCGGGCTGTGTCCGGAGTCAACTGAACCAGGCCCCGAGCCCCCGTCGCACTGATGGCCTGGGGGTTGAAGGCGCTCTCGGTGGCGATCACGGACTTGAAAAGGGTTGGAGGGAGGACCAGGCCCCTGTGGGGCCAGGCGCTTTGGACCGCGTGCAGGATCGTCTCGTTGAACTGGTTCTCGCGTGCCCCAAAGCCCCAGGTCGTCCGCATGTCGGTCCGGACGGGGGGCGATGGGGAAACGTCCTCCTGGGCGGGCAGGGGTTGGAAGGGGATCAGGAACAAGTCTGCCACAGAAGCCGAGGTGGGCACGAGGTGGCTGGCATCGGTCTGCGGTTCATCATGACCCAGGACCGGCCGGGCTCCCAGGACCAGGAGTCCGAGCGTCAACAGGGCCAGGAGCTTTCGAAGCATCCGGTTCCTCCAGAAGTCGTGAAGTGGCCTTCCAACCAGAGCGAGGGAAATTCTCGCCGGATTGGGCTTCTCCCTCCTGCATCCGGAAAAGGCCCCGGATCCTGGTCGGGGAGATCACTCCGTTCTGGGAATATGTCCACAACCAGACGCCGATGTGTCCTCCGGGTGGAGACGAGCGGAGGGGGGACTCCGCCCTGGGAAGGAACCCCCTCTCTTCGTCGGGAACCCCCCCCGGGTAAAGATGGACCGACCCTGTCCGGTTGGCCCGTCTTTTCGGTCCGACCCGAAATGGCATAGACCAGATTTCTGAGCCCATCCAGGGCCATCATCATCAGGAACGGAGAATGATAATGACCCAGTCCACACCAGCCCAAAACGTCGCCGCCATCCAGGCGGAGGTGGCCAAGCACCGTGACGACATCATCAAGTTCATGCGGGAGATTTGTGCCATCCCGTCGATGGACTCCCAGATCGGCCCGGTGGGCGAGCGCATCGCCGAGGAGATGAAGAAGCTGGGCTTCGCTAAGACCTGGTTTGACAGCATGGGCAACATCGTCGGCGAGATCGGCGAAGGCCCCCGGACCATCGTGTTTGACAGCCATATCGACACCGTGGGTATCGGCGACCCCGCCGAGTGGGAGTGGGATCCCTTCCAGGGCAAGATAGAGGATGGAGTCCTCTATGCGCGCGGCGCCTGTGACGAGAAGGGGAGCACCCCGGGCATGGTCTATGGCCTGGCCATCGCTCACCGCCTGGGCCTGTTGAAGGGCTGGAAGGCCTACTACTTCGGCAACATGGAGGAGTGGTGCGACGGTATCGCACCTCACGCCTTTGTCGAGCATGAGGGGATCAAGCCGGACTTCGTAGTTATCGGCGAGCCCACCAAGATGATGGTCTACCGGGGTCACAAGGGCCGCGTCGAGATCGAGGTGATCTCCAAGGGCAAGAGCGCCCACGCCGCCTCCAACCAGGTGGGGGACAACGCGGTCTACAAGGTCCTGCCGTTGATCGAGGGCGTCGCCAACCTCGAGCCCGAGCTGGGCGACCATGAGTTCCTGGGCCATGGCAAGATCACCGTCAGCGACGTGAAGGTCCAGACCCCCTCGATCAACGCCGTGCCCAACGAGTGCCGGGTGTACATCGACCGCCGCCTGACCTTCGGAGAGGCGGCCGACAAGGCTGTCGAGCAGGTCCGCAATCTGGTCCCCGAAAAGCACCGTAAGGACATCACCGTCGAGATGATGCGCTATGAAGAACCCTCCTACACGGGCTTCGTGTTCCCTGTGGACAAGTACTTCCCGGCCTGGGTCCTGGACGAGTCCCATCCCCTGGTGCAGGCTGGCCAGAAGGCCCGCGTGTTGATCGGTCTGGAAGACGTGCCTTCCAGCAAGTGGAACTTCTCGACCAATGGCATCTACTGGATGGGGAAAGCCAACATCCCTTCGATCGGTTTCGCCCCTGGCGACGAAGAGACCGCCCACACCGTGCGTGACAGTGTCCGCCTGGACGATGTGGTCAAGGCCACCGAGTTCTATGCGATTCTGCCTTCCTTGATCCCGTAGGGTCTATCCCCGGTTGAGGGGGGGACTCCGCAGGCCCGGTCGGATTGACGGTCCGACCGGGCCTGAGGCTTTTTCCATCACCCGGGAAGGGGGCGGCCAGACTGCTAGTAGGCCTGGGCGAAGATCGCCTGTTCGGAGGTCTCGCGGCCGGTCACCACGCACTTTCCGGTTCCCCCGGGCTGTTCGAAGGGGATCACCCGGACCGTGGCCTTGGTCTCCTCCTTGATGCGGGCCTCCACCTCGGGGTCCTCGAGGAACCAGCAGCGGACGAATCCGCCCTTGGCCAAGGCCGCCTTCATCTCGTCGTAGGATTCGACCACGATTGTGTTTTCTTCCTGGAAGGTCCGGGCGCGCTCCAGCATGCGGGTCTGCACCAGGTCGGCCTGCTCGCGTAGCCAGTCGGGGCTGGCGCAACTCTTGTCGTGGAAGGTCTTGCTCCCGTCGAAGCGGGTCTTGAGGACGAAGGCGGATTTGTCGACGTCCCGGGGGCCCACCTCCAGGCGGAAGGGCACGCCCCTCTGCTCCCAGTGGTAGTGCTTCTCGACGGCGCGCCCCTCGCGCATGTCCAGGACCACCCTCTGGCAGGCCG
>JAAZKF010000066.1 GCA_012799975.1 Burkholderiales bacterium | reverse complement strand
GGGGAAGATATCTGCAGGCAGGGCCAGTTGGTTGCCGACCTGCACACGGCGCTCGCTGAGTTCCGAGACCTGCCCGCCCACCATGTAGCAGTGCCCCATGGCCAGCAGGGCCTCGCCGGGTCCGGCGAGGCGCGCGCACTCCCCCAGCACCGCGTCGTAAATCCTCCGGGTGGCAGGGATCACCGGATCGGAATCCCCCGGTGCGCCGCGCAGGTCCAAGGGTCTAAGGAAGGGGATCGCGGCGAGCCGGGCCCGGACCTGACCGTCGCTTCCCAGCAGGGGAACCACCAGGCGTTCCAGGTCCAGGGCCTCGCGCCCCAGGCGGGGCAAACCGCCCACTAGGTGAACCCGCATGGCCCGCAGCAGGGCCTCGGGAGCCTCCAGGCGCGCGGCCGAGTCGTGGTTTCCGGCGACGACCACCACGGTCAGCTCGGGCAGACGACGGTGCAACTCGGCCAGGAAGGAATACCACGCTTTCTGGGCCGAGGCCGGAGGATTCGAGGTGTGGAAGACGTCGCCCGCCACCAGCAGGGCATCGACCTCGCGCTCCTCCAGGGTCTGCAGGAGCCAGTCCAGGAAACACGCGTGTTCGAAGTCACGCGGGTCCTCCCGGAGGGTATGCCCCAGATGCCAGTCGGCGGTATGAAGGAGCCTCAGGCGCCTGGCCATTCAAGAACCTCCCTGAAGAGAACCGGGCCGATTTGAAAGAGAGTCTTCGCAGGGGATTCGGGAATCCTGCATATGTTGACGCCGTCGCGTTTCCTCCATGGTGTAACTTCGTCGGCATGGCTTCAGTGGAGACGTATCAAGTGAGGCACTTCCCCCTGAATCCGCCGCCTGGCGTGGCATTCGGCCGTCGAGGCGTTGAGATCCCACCCACACCAGGGTGTGGTTGGGAGGGGCCCGTCTGCGTCGTCAGGCGCACCTCTGCGATGCTCACGTAGTTTCCAACTACGCTCCGCTCCTCAGAACGCACGCCTTCCTGGCATCCAGACCCGCCTCGATGGCCTCGGTTCTCACGCCAGGCGGCGGATTCAGGTTCCCCGCAGTCAGAGGGAACCTGCTCTCCCGCAGGCAGCAGTCCTCTTGGATGGATCAGGGGCGGCTTCCAGTCCTGCCGGCCTGCTCCGCCTGCCAGGACTCAAAGACCTCCTGAACCGCCTGGAATCGCTGGGTTCCATGGGGATGGGTGCGGTGCTGCTGGAAGGCCGTGCCGGTATGCTGCTCGATTCTATCGATGAACGCATACCAGCGCCGGAACCCCTCCAGGGTATATCCGGCGTGGAAGGCGACCAGGGCGCCGGCCCGATCCGCCTGCAGCTCCTTGGCGGGGGCCAGGCGATAGGTCAGATACTGCTGGATCTGCCCCTCCAATACCCAGGGCGGGACCTGGCCTCCATACTGGTTCTGCAGCCTCAGGCCCTCCTCGATCTTCTCTCGGGCGTGCCCCAGATAGCAGTGGCTCAACTCGTGGCAGACCCAGGCCGCCAGCATCTCCTCGAAGATCTCTTCAGCCTGGCGTTGAGCCTGGAAATTCAGGCCTGGCGGAGGAGGGATCCGATAGGGATTCTCGGGATCGACCCTGGAGCGATCCCGCAGGGGCGCCCCATAGCCCCCCTGGGTTGCCAGCTTCCCGATGAAGGCGGCCAACTGGTCCACATAGGGGTTCTCCAGACGGGAGTAGACTGCGATGGCCTCTGCGACCCGGTGCAGGGTATCCAGAAGCAGGCTGTCCAGGATCACCACCCGATGCCAGGCCACCCCGTTGAAGCCCATGTTGGACAGGAAGACCCCATAGGTGACCTCCTCCTCGCTGTTCGGAAAGACCTTGTGCAACTGGGGATTCACCCGGTCCCCGATCCGCGAGAGCACGGCCTCATATCGGAGATCTGCAGGGAAGTTGAAGAGGTAGAAGCGCCGAACCATCTCGTCGCGGGCAAGGAGCGAAGCCTCGATGGGATCCCACCCCTGGGCCGGGGCCTTGCCGCTCCAGGCCAGGACCAGGACCAGGGCCAGCAGGAAGGCCCGCTTTGAAACCGACTCAGCAAAGCGCCTCATTCGCGTGGGGGGCCTCCTCGCGAGCACGCAATACCTCTCCCCCATCCTAGCGCCTGGAGGATTTCGGTTCCAGGGTTGCCCGGACCGCCTTGGAAGGGGAAAGAAGTCCGAGATGGGAGATTCCGTCGTAGTGCCGGAGCCCGTCAAGCCCACGGGCCGCCAGCCGACGATCCACCTCCGAGGAGTCCAGGAGCGCAGGGTCCAGGCTCAAGGAAGCCGTGGCGAAAGCCCAGTTGGCGTGGAAGGAGGGAATCGAGGTTACCAGGCTGGTCACCTTGGGGAAGACCCGTGACAGGGCTTCACGGATCCTGCAGTGGCCTTCGAGATGAAGGAAATCACCCCGGCCCGCCTGCATCGAGAAGATCCCCGGCTCGGCGAGGCTTTCCCGGACCAGGTGAAAGAAGTCTTGTGAGAAGAGGCTCTGCGACGGGCTCTCGGGATGGGGATCCGTCAAATCGCTGATCACCACGTCGAAGTTCCCCTCGACTCCCTCCAGGAAGGCCCGGGCATCGTCGAAGACCAGGCGGGTCCGAGAGTCCTCGAAGGCTCCGGAGGCGTACTCGGGAGCGTGGTGCCGGCAGACTTCTACCACCTCCCGATCCAGATCCACCAGGAAGGCCTCCTGGACGCTGGGATAGCGCAGCACCTCGCGCAGGGTGGCCCCTTCTCCACCCCCCAGGATTACGACCCTTCGTGGATCGGGATGGACGATCATGGCCGGGTGGACGATCGTCTCGTGGTAGATGAACTCGTCGCGGGTCGCGGACTGGAAATCCCCGTCGAGAAGCAGGTAGGTGCCATACAGGGGGTTCTGCAGCAGAGCCACCTCCTGGAAGGCCGTCCGTCCACGGAAGAGTTCGCGATGAACCCGGTGGAAGACGGCGACTTCCTGGCCCTCTTCCTCGACGACCCATCCCGACCCGGCGACATCTCTCAGGCGCGGCTCCTGCCTCGCGAGCGAGCCGGTCATGACCCTACCGCGACCAATCCGCTAAGGGAGGGGGATTCCTGCTCACTGCGCAGGACGTGGCCGAAAGCGCCTCCCGGACGAGGCAGGCCCCTCTCCAGGGTCGTCAGGGTCATCTGCCTGGATTCCAGGAACTCGGCCAGATAATGGCAGGCCCTTTCCGGGTTCGTGTGCAGCCCGCAGGTGTAGACATCGATGGCTGCATATCCGAGCTCGGGCCAGGTGTGGATCGACAGGTGTGACTCTGCGATCACCACGACACCGCTGACCCCTTGCGGCGAGAATCGATGGAAGGCGACTTCGCGCACCTCGGCGCCAGCCTCCTGGGCAGCCTGGACCATGGCGTCACGAACCAGGTCGAGGTCTGCCAGCCGGTCCTGCCTGCACTGAGACAGCTCGGCGATGATATGGGTTCCCAGAGCGATCATTGCAAATCTCCATTCCCGGAGTGATTTGCGGAGTCCCACCTCCAAAACGCCCGGCCTGGAAGATGAAGCCAGGGGCACGGCCAGGGTATGCCAACCATGGCATTCTATCGAAAGAGGCCAGGGCTGTAAAGCACAAACTGGCGGCGCTTTGCGGTAGCCTGGGAGGTGCCATCCCAGACTACCGGGCCGGCCGACATGCATCCTGAATCCGCCGCCTGGCGTGGCATTCAGCCGTCGAGGCGTTGAGACCCCACCCACACCAGGGTGTGGGTGGGAGGGGCCCGTCTGCGTCGTCAGGCGCACCTCTGCGGTGCTCACGTAGTTTCCAACTACGCTCCG
>JAAZKF010000065.1 GCA_012799975.1 Burkholderiales bacterium | reverse complement strand
CGGGTCTGGATGCCAGGAAGGCGTGCATCGAGGAGCGGAGCGTAGTTGGAAACTACGTGAGCACCGCAGAGGTGCGCCTGACGACGCAGACGGGCCCGGATCGACGGCCGAATGCCACGGTAGGCGGTGGATTCAGGAATAGTTTCGGGGGTTGCTGTGAAGACGCAGAGATGCCAAGAGCTTTGATTCTAGGCCATCCAGCACGCAGACCAGCCCTCTTGTATGACGGCAGTCATTCCTGGCCGGGTCTGCTTCCGTTTTAATAGAAATGGTGTTTTCATTTTCATGAAACGCCGCTGAAATCATCATGTCAGAGAGGGAACTCCGCCATGGTTCAAAGCAGGAACCTGTCCAGACCGACCAATCTTCGGAGCATCTGGCTCCTGCCACTCCTCCTGATGGGAGCGCTCTTCCTCGTCGGATGCGGCGATGGAGGCTCTACCACTCCGGCCTCCATCGGAGGCGGAGACGGAGGCGGAGGCGTAGTGGCCATCACCGTTGATATATCGGGGAAGGTCACCGACTCCACCGGTACCCCGGTGGTCGGGGCCCTGGTAAAGTTGCTGCTCGCTCCGGCTCCAGGCCCGGCCAAGGTGATGGCCCAGGAGGGCCAGGACTATCAGGACATCACCGACCAGAACGGTGACTACGAGTTCTCCGGGGTCCCGGCAGGACTGTATCGAATGCAGGTGGACGCCCCGGGTCAGTTGCCTTGGGGAACAGACCTGGATTTGCGCGAGGGCGGCGAGGTGGTCCAGGATGCCCGGCTCTGGCCTCCAACAGGGCAGATGGTCGTGTTTCAATCCTTTGCTACCGACCTGATTCCGGGTGACACGGACGGGTACTGGGATGTCTACCTGGCCCAGGCCGGGGGAGGGATCGAGAAGATCTCCAACACCCCGGAGGGGCAGAGCAAAGGGAACTCGTTCTGCCCGGTGATGTCGGATTCCAACCGGTTCATCGTCTTCGAGTCGATGGGACAACTGGTGCCTGAGGACCAGAACGCCTCCATCGACGTCTATCGATTCGACCGGGAGACGGGCACCCTGACCTGCCTTACCGCCGCTCCAGAATTCCCCGCAGGTCTTTACGACGCCACCCCCTTCACCTCCGGAGACGGGCGATTCACGGTCTTCGCGTGGGGCGCAGCTCAAAACAGTCGAATCTTCCTGCATGACGCCCAGACCGGCGAGTTCACCCAGGTCTCCGTAGGCCTGACCGAAGACGGGAACCCCGATGGAGCCTGCAACTTCCCGGTCATCTCGGCCTTCGGGCGCTATATCGCCTTCGAGTCAGAGGCTACCAACCTGGTTCCCGACCAGGGCCCTGATGAAAACCACCGGAACATCTTCGTCCATGACCGCCTGACCGGGACCACTGTCCGGGCCTTGGATGCCCCCAACGACTCCTCCGAGCGTCCCTCCATCTCGGCCGACGGCCGCCTGGTGGCCTTCTACTCTGACGCCACGAACCTGCTGGCCAACCCCTCCCCGGAAGGTATGATCTACGTACGCGACCTGGTGGCGAAAACCACCACCATGGTCTCGGTCGACAATGCGGGGAACCCGGCAACAGACACTTGCTACTGGGCCGTGATCTCCGGGAACGGCCGTTATGTCGCCTTCGCTACCGGCGCTTCCCTGGTCCCGGAGGATACCAACGGCGACTGGGACGTCTATATCCGCGACCTGCAGGAAGGGACCACCACCCTGGTCTCCCAGAACGCGACGGGGACCAACGGGGGGAATGGCGAATCGTTCACCCCGGTTCTCAGCTTCGACGGAGCCTATGCCCTTTTCGACACCCATGCTACCGACCTGATTGCGGGTGGGGCGCTCTCGACCTACTCCCAGGTCTACATCCGCGACCTCCTGAACGGCCTTAATTCCCTGGTCTCGCACACCCCTGCCAATGCCCCGGGTAACGGACCATCCATCACGCGCATTTGATCCCATCATCCCGGGGCCACGTACTCAAAACAGATGGCTTGGGCGACCAGGAAAACCCGACCTCCGGCGCGATAACCACCTTCTCCCGGCTCGACGCGAGCCACCCGTCCGTGCAGGGAGTCGTCGTCGGTGGGCTGGGTGGCCAGTTGGCTCTTCTCGATTACTCCGACGACCAGGGGCGAGCCCTCTGCGGCCTCGATGCGCTCGATAGCGACTAGTGCGAGAACCTCGCGCACCTTCGCTTGCTGTCGCTTCAAGAGACCGACGAGCTTGTCGCGGTTCTCCGCTTGAGTGAATGCGGGCGGTTTGTCCGGCTCCGGCGAGAAGGGGTAGGATTGGCCGGGGTCGGCGGCCAGGTAGTAGTCAAAGGCCCGGTGCCAGAGGCGCAGCTTCTCGATTACCTCGGCCTGGGAGAGGCTTCGCAGGCTCTGGGCCCTGTCGACCAACCAGGTGAACCAGTCCTCCAGCTCACCCAGGGCCTCGGCCAGGTCTCCCGCTTCTTCCCGGCACCCCTGCAAGCGGTTTCGGATGGCGCCCAGACCAGCAGATGCCTCGATGATGCGGTCGATGATGGTTCCTGGCTGGGGGGGCGGTCCTGGTGGAGTTGCAGATTCTGGTGGCTCGCTGTCTGGCCGGGGCGGGACAGGCCCGTGGCAGAGCTCATGGTCATCGGGCTTGTCGGTGTCCACCTCGGATGGTGACGGTGGGGGGATGCTGGGAGCCGTTTCTGGGGCGGCGGATTGGAAAAGGACGGTGTCGGCTTCCACCTTGGGGGGGGCGGCGGGCGGGAGCTCGGGGTTTCGTCTCGGGGGCTGGGAGGGGAGACGCGGGGACTGTCGCTGGAAAGCGTTCCGACGATAGTGCGTGTTGTGGGGAGCTTCCTTCCGCTGGTTTCGGTGTCTGGATTTTTGCGATACCGTCTGCTGGGGAGCCCCTTTGGCTTGTGCGCCTCCCCGATTCTTGGGAGAGGAACGTCTTCAGGGGTGTCACTCCGCGCCTCAACAGAGTTGATTATGTCCCGGACCTCTCGAATCCGCTCTGGGAGTTTCTGCAACTCCTGAGCAATCGTCGATTTTGTCGGCCATGTGGTCTCGGAACGCGTCTCTGGGTTCGGATATCCCCGGATGGTGATCCGAAGTCGATCGGAACCTTCATCTGGACTGTTTGTCGCGATGGAGAAGTCGACAAGGGTCTGATGCCAATCCGCTGTTTCCTCTTGGGGAGGGATGGAGGGAAGGGGGTCGTGCCTATACTCCCTGAGTTCCTCCAACCTTCCGACTTTGAGTGCATGGCGAAGCAGATTCAGGCTGGCCTGAAACCAGAGCGGAAACCCGTTCTTGGAGGAACAGATTTTCCGCCCTGCTTGGAGGAAGCGTTCGAGTCCCCGAATCACCTCTATTTCATCGTTGGTCAACCTGCCCATGGGTTCCCCTGTTGCCGACCACCACGGCTCGCCGGCCTCCTGCCCGGACCGGTCACGACTCGACATCCCCGTTGTAGAGGTAGCGTCGGGCCCGGCTGGGGATGAGGATCCTGCTCCTGCTCCGGTATCCCCCCTCTCCGGGCTCAATCCGGCCCACCCGGCCGTCCAGCTCGGGGCGGCTGGTCTCGACCGGAGGCAGGTCGCTCCATTCGACCTGGCCCGCCAGCAGGGAGGAGCCGGCAGGGGCCTGGATCCGCTCGATGCCGTGAACGGCCAGGAGCTCCCGAACCTTCGCCTGATTGGCCTCCAGGCGTTGGAGTAGGGTCCGGGTGGTCTGGGGGGGCAAAAGGTTGGCCAGGGCGGCCAGATCCAGTTCCTCCTCTAGGGAAGCCCAGACGTAGTAATCCAGGGCCCGATGCCACCTCAGCAGGAGTTCGATCGTCTCGGCTTCCGGAAGGCCCTGCAGCAACGGGATCTTCTCGGAGAACCAGGCGAACCAGTCCCTCAGTTCGATCACGACCACCCCTTCTCGGCTCTCCTCCTGCCCAGGCAGATTTCGGAGCAGTTCCAAGACTTCCGGGTTGCTGGCATCCTCCGGGATGGTCGGGGCTGCTGGAGGCTCTGGTGTCTGTCGTTCGGGTCCGGTCAGGTGCCCGTCCGAGTCATAGGCTTTCTGGCTTTTCACCTGGTTGCGGCGCCAGAATCTGCTCCAGGCCTCCAGCAGGCGTTCCCAGAGCGTGAGGCTCCTGGGGGCAGGAGAGGATGATTGCGGCCGGCCCTGGCTTCTCACCGACAGGGGATCTCCTGCAGCGTCGTGGCCGTAAGCACATCGGGCAGCGGGGGATCGCAATCCCAGGCCAGATGCAGGCGCAGGGCACCGCGGACCCCGTAGGCCAGGCGTGCCTTAAGGTTTAGGCCTCCCCAGTCGTCCATGACCTCGTGGTCGTTCGTCACGGGGCAGGTGAAGAGGACCATCGGGGGGTGTCCCGGGAAGTCGGCTCGGACCTCGAACTCTACGGTCTGGCCCTTCAGGATGTGCTCGTGTACGGTTTTCTCGGCTCCCGGTACGGTTCCCCGGGGGAAGGGAGGGAAACTCTTGGCCTGACCGTCTTGATAACTGAACGTCATGACCAGATCGCAGGGGAGGATTCCCCGGATGCGCAGCGCGGGCCGGCGGACGGCCCCCAGCACGACGTTCCGCCGGATTTCTTCACGGTTGACCAGGGTTCGCATCCGGCTCCCCACCAGGACCTTGTTACGCAGGTATTCCTCGAAGAGGGGGATCCTGGAGGTCCCGCCAGTCAAGCACAGCAAAGAAATCTTGTCCGAGTTCAGTTGGATTTCGGCAAGGGCGTTGCGGACCGAGGGGATGTCCCCGCCTTGAGAGCGGATCCCTTCGATGAAGATTTTGCTGGCTAGCTTCTCTAGGGTCGAGGTCAGCTCCTCGGGGACAAGGAGGACCGAGTTGTCGGCCTTGGTGAACTCCTCCCAGCGCATTTCCTGGGGAGGAATGGTGTTGTACATCCTCTCCTTGTGGAGCTGTATCTGGTTGAGATTTGAAGCCCGGCCATAGGGGAGCTTCTCTCCTTCCAGTTGCAGGCTGGGGGCGTCCATTATCTCTTCGCGACTCAGTTCCTGGATGGCCTTCTGTCGCCTCTGTACCCCCTTCAGCCGCTTGGTTTCCCTCCATTTGTCGATGACCCAGCCGTAGAATTTCAGGTCCACTCGGTCACCCGCGTGACCTTCATAGCCGTAGCTGTGCATGACGTCGAATCCAGGCCTGCCGTTCTCCATCACGCTCATCTGGGCAAAGGTGACGTCGGTCGTGCCTCCCCCCATGTCCAGGACGCACAACCACTCTCCGCTCTTGGGAAGGCCCGACTCAGGGCCGGCCATAAGGCGATGCAGGAAATCCACGGCAGCGCATTCGGGTTCCTTGTAGAAGTCGATCCGGTCTTCCGTGAGACCGAAGTGGCGCCCGGCCTCCAGTGCGCACTCCAAGGTGCGGCGACGCTGCTCTTCATAGAGAGCCCCATTGTCCAGGACCGGCAGGGTGAAGACCACCCGGGCGTTCTCAAAGATGCTGTCGAATTGGCCCGCCGTGCGTTCCAGGAGACGGGCCATGAAGTAGACGATGCATTTCCTGACAGCCGCATCGTCTTCCCGGAGGCGCATCTTGAGGGAGCGGTAGATGTTGTCCCCGGTCTCGGTGAAGGGGACCTCCCAACCGAAGCGTTCAGGGCTCCCTTGTCGGTTCATCGCCACCGCGGAGGGAAGCCAGGTCTCCGGCTCGGAACCCTGGCGCGGCCACATTACAGACTGGGGCTCGGCCCCATGGCAATACTGATCCAATACCACGACCGCGGACTTGGTCGTGCCAAAATCGATGGCCACGACCCATTGCTCCTTGGGCCGGGGAATGGGCTTGACGTCCAGGTGGACCAGTTCCATCTGGAGGGGGGGCAACTGGTCGGCTTCTATGAGCAGTTGCCCGTTCTGGGGGGGCTGGCCGGTCCGGGTCAGGACCGTGAGGGTCCAGGGGGTTCCGCCCAGGACCAGGTTCTCCAGCCTTTCAGCCTTGGGTTTGCCTGGGGCTTCCAGGACGTATCCCTCGCTCACCCGCGCGCGAACCTGCAGCTCCGATTCGCCCTCGTTGACGACCTTGACGGCTACCGACGAGGTGGAAGCCCCGAAGAGCAGGGTCTTCCAACCCGTGGTCAGGGGGCCATGGCGTTGGCGGCGCAAGGGGAGGTGAATGCTCTCTTCCCGCCAGCACTGCTTGCGATCGCTCGGTCGCAGATCCTGGCTGCTGGAGCCCACCTTGTCCCACAGGCGGACCTTCATGGTCAGGTCCTGGTCGGCAATCTGGCCGGGATCGATGGACAGGGTCGTGATGCCGTGGGCCCCAGCACCGACTTCGGGCGATTCTTCGAGAAGCGTGACGCCCCGAGGCAATTCCAGGACCTTCCATTTCAGGCGACCTCCCCCCTGATTGTCGACGCGGAGGCGCACGGTTTCCGGGAGGTTTCCCCGGAGGACCACCGGGTCGGGGGGCGCGGTTAGCAGCCCCTGGGCCAGTGGCCAACCGCATCTCTCGCAGTAGCGGTTTTCCAGGGCCTTCTCGGGAACGGGAGTGTTGCATCCGGGGGTTCTGCAGATCACGATCAGATCTCTCCACACAGTTGTCCGCGCAGGGTCTTCCAGGCATCCACCTCCACCCGCCATCGGTTGCCTGAGCCGTGATAGGCCAGGGTGGAGTGGAGTTTGGCCCGGCGCAGGGCGCGGTAGGCGGCGAAGCGGGCCTCCAGCGCGCAGGTTCGTAGTTGTTCGGGTTTCAGGAGCCCCAGGTGGAGCTCAGCCAGGATCTGGATGCGCCGCGCCTCGGGTTCCAGGTCTACTCCGACCCGCGCCGCCATGGCCCGGGCTTCCCGAAGCTCCCGGTGGGCCAGGTGGTTTCGGGCCATCTCCAGGCGGATCTGAAGGAGCAGGCTGCCCAGAGGGGAATTCACTTCCCCTGAACCGGTTTGGGCCCGGGCGAGTTGGTCCAGTTTCCTGGATTCCGCGTCGACCCCCCTGTCCAAAAGTGCGCATCCCTCTCGGATTGTTCGGCCTGGTTCGGCGGTCGGGTGCCAGCCCTGCAGGGATTCCGTGTGGCTCCGACCCTCCATTCGGCCCAGCAGCCACCCCAGCCAGTGATGCTCATCGGGCTCTCGGGTCGCCATTTCCCGGACGGCCTGGTCCGCCATCCGGCTCCGTTCGCCCATCCGAGCCAGGATGCGGACCGTGTTGAGTCGAGCTGCCCTGGCATAGGCTTCGCCTTCCGGCCCTTGGGCCAGGGACTCGACCTCCCGATTCAGTATCAGGACTTCCAACAGGTCCCAGCGGGGGGCCGCGTAGGCCTGGTCGATTTCCCTCTTCCAAAGCGCCAGGAAGTCTCCATTCAAGGGCCGCCCGAGCGTGGGGCAGGTGTGGCGGACCTGCCGCAGGAGTTGGCCGAGGTCTGGCCTGGAAGTGCCGGTTTGGGAAGGAGTGAGGGTCATCGAGGACCCCTGGGGAGGTCGCTCAGGTTTCGCGACGAGGTGTCGTTTTGGGGACCAAAGCGTTCGGAGCCGTCCACTGCCTGGACGTAGTTGTTCTGTTTCTCGCCGCCGGAGTAGAGGACGAGGACATCCAGGCGGTCCTCAAAGGGGTCTGGCTTCACCTCTCCCCATAAGTTGAGCCGATTCAGGGCTCCGACCTCTCCCAGTCTTCCCAGGTCGACTGGATTCTCCCTCATCCGGTTCCGGACGAATTCTGCTGTGGACTGGAAGGCCGGCCGATAGTGGGCCATCCCCGTCACGGACAGCAGGCAGGTTGGCATCCAGGCCTTGTTCTCGAAGACCCTGACGGCCGCCTGTGCCCGGTTCAGCGAGACTGTCCAGAGTCTTTCCTTGGGCGCCAGGTCGGGGCGGCAGTGACCGCGGACCTGTATTTCGATGAGTCCGCCGGGGTCTTCCGCTT
>JAAZKF010000064.1 GCA_012799975.1 Burkholderiales bacterium | reverse complement strand
GCTGCACGACCAGCTCGTCCTGGCCTTCTCTCAACTGGACCAGGTCGGGAACCATACGGTGACTCCGGACGGCCTGTCCTATACCTTGAGGTTGATCCATTCTTTCTTCCCGACCCAGATCCACTGGTTTGAGTCCGAGCTGCAGGTGCTGGCCCAGAACTGGGGCCGCAACGTGCTGGTCAGCCTCCTGCTGGGGCTCTGGTCGGGCCGGCACCTCTTCATGGCGATGGAGTTCAGCCTGCATCGAGCCTGGGACATGCCGATCCGCCGACACCTGGTGACGCGGAGCCTGATGAGCATGGGCTTGATCCTGGTCACCGGCGCCGTGACCCTGGCCCTTCTGGCCTCGTCGGTGTTCATGGCCCTGGTTGAACAGGTCCTCTCGCGCTTCCCGCTGCCGACCTTCCTGGGGTTCTCGTTGGATCAGGCCATGATCTGGGGGTGGGTGACCTCCTGGGTCCTGGTCCCACTCGGGGTCGGCACCATCTTCCTGATGCTGTACCGACTCCTGCCCTCCGAACACGTCCCCCTGGCCTACGCCCTGCCGGGCGCCATCTTCTCGGGGTTGGCATGGCGGCTGGCCAGCAGCCTCTACATCCTGTATGGGGTGTATTTCGGCCGGATCTCGGCGGTCTATGGCTCCATCTGGTACATCGTCGGCCTGATGATGTGGCTGTACGTCGTGGCCTTCGTGTTCCTGGCCGGCGCCGAGATCGTCTACGTGTACACCCATCGCCGGACGACCCGGGAGGTGTCCTGCAACCTCGCTCCCGGGCCGGTGGATTGAGCTCAGTCGGCCTCGTCGGCTTCTTCGGCCTCCTCTTGGCCGGGCTCGCACTTCATGAACTCCCTCAACAGCACGGTGGCATAGCTGCCTGAGGGCAGCTCGAAGCAGAAGACCGGATCGCCCTCCACCTCTTCAATCGTCATGTCCCCCGGATTCAGGCGGATGCGGCGACGGGTCCCGGTCGCCTTGACCTTGCGGAAATCCTCCAACTTGAGGTTCGCCTCGTCCAGCAGGGCCTGTTCGCGCAGGGCCGCCGCCCCCTTCGTCGGCATCAGCTTGTGCCCGAAAAGCGGGCCCATGGGGCTGATCTCGAAGCGGTCCACCCGGGGCTGCTCGGCGGCCGGGTCCTCGGCCAGGAAGACTCCGCCCCGGGGCAGGCGGCCACACACGTCGCCTTCCAGGACCCGGTCGAAGAGACCGTCGGCCAGGCGGCTCGCCAGGTAGCGGTTGAAGAGATCGGACTGGAACGCGCTGACCATCAACCAGCGCCGCCACATCGGCCCGAAGAGCTTGCCGGAACGGACCCCGTTCTCTCCGATTCGGGCGTTCCGACCCTCGATCCCGAAGCGCTGGGGGCCGTAGAAGTTCGCCAGGCCGCTCCGGCGCAGGGCCTCCAGGATGGCCTGGGCCCGCGTCCGCCACTCGGGGTGGGCCTGGCGCACCCGGATCCGGAACTGGTTCCCCGCCAGGTGGCCCCTGCGCAGCTTGTTCGAATGCCGCCCCAGGACCCGGACGTCAAAGGGGAGCTCCTCCAGGCGGGTCACCTCGGCGCTGGCCGGCACCGAGACTCTCTGCGTGGTCACGGCGCGTCGGTCCTTCAGGCCCCCATAGCCGATCTCCGAGAGGGGCACTTCCAGGGCCTGCGCCAGCGCTCCGGCCATCGCCGGGGTGGTCAGGTCGGTCTTGGTCACTTCCAGGTAGAGGTGTTCTCCCTCGCCTGAAGGTTCGTACGAGGGGACCTCGACGACGACGAAATCCTCCGGCGCGAGGCGCAGGACGCCTCCCAGGCCGGGCAGTCCGGATGTCACATAGGGCAGCATGGGGAGGGCTGTTCGCACTCGGGGGGGCTGCTCCCTGGCAGAGGAAAAGGGTGTTCCGGCGTCAAACCGCCATGCTGGCCTGAATCCGCCGCTTGGCGTGAGAACCGAGGGCGTCGAGGCGGGTCTGGGTGCAAGGAAGGCGTGCGTCGAGGAGCGGAGCGTAGTTGGAAACTACGTGAGCACCGCAGAGGTGCGCCTGACGACGCAGACGGGCCCGGATCGGCGGCCGAATGCCACGGCAGGTGGCGGATTCAGGCCTGGAAAGCCCGCAGGGCATTGAACGCAGGAGGAACCGATGGCCATTCTCGGCACCCAGTCGCTGACCCACCTGGTGAAGGTCCGATCCGAG
>JAAZKF010000063.1 GCA_012799975.1 Burkholderiales bacterium | reverse complement strand
TTGGGGTGGGGATAGACGATCTCGCCACCTTTGCCGTGGCGCTTGCGGATGAACTCGTCCACCACGCCACCTTTGAGCGGGCCGGGCCGGTACAAGGCCAGGAAGGCCACCACGTCGCTGAAGCGATCGGGTTTGAGCTGCCTCAGATAGCGTTTCATCCCGTCCGACTCCAACTGGAAGACCCCATTGGTGTCGGCGTTGCCCAGCAACTCATAGGTGGCCGGGTCGTCGAAGGTCAGGTTGTCCAGGTTCAACTTCTCGCCGCGCGAGCGCTCGATGTTGCGCAGGCAGTCGTTGATCACCGTCAGGTTTCGCAGGCCCAGGAAGTCCATCTTGACCAGACCCACGTTGGCCGAGTCATTCATGTCGAACTGGCAGACCACCTCGTCGCCGTTCATCCGCTGCAGCGGGACCAGTTCGGCAAGGGGTTGGCTGGCGATCACCACGCCGGCGGCATGGATGCCGGCGTTGCGAGCCAGGCCCTCGCAGCGCCGGGCCAGGTCCACCAGCTTGCGGCAGGTGGGATCCCCGTCATACATGGCCCGGAAATCCGGGGCTTCCAAGGCGCTCTCCAGGGTGACCTTAAGGTCGGTCGGGACGGCCTTGGCGATGCGGTCCACGTCGGGCAGGGGCACGCCCAGCACCCGCCCCACGTCGCGGATGGCGGCCCGGGCCTTCATCCGGTTGAAGGTCACGATCTGGGCCACCCTGTCGGCGCCATACTTCCGACGGCAGTAGTCGATGACCTCGCCGCGCCGCTCGACGCAGAAGTCGGTGTCGATGTCGGGGAGCTCGGTCCGCTCGGGGTTCAGGAAGCGCTCGAAGAGCAACTGGTGGGGCAGCGGGTCGAGCTGGGTGATGCCGATCAGGTAGGCCACCAGGCTTCCCGCCGCCGAGCCCCGTCCCGGTCCCACGGGAATCCCCTGGCTGCGGGAGTAGCGGATGAAGTCCCAGACCAGCAGGAAGTAGTCGGCGAAGCCCTTCCCGATGATCACATCCAACTCGGTCTGCAACCGGGCCTGATATTCCGGCCCGGGGTCGGGGGTGCCGAATCGCTCGATGAAGCCCTTCCGGCACAAGTCGCGCAGATAGTCCTCGGCCGTGCCTCCGCCGGGGACAGGGAAGCTGGGTAGGAAGACGCTCTCCAGGTCCATCTCCAACTGGCAGCGATCGGCCACCTCCAGGGTGTTGTGGATCGCCTCGGGAACCCAGTTGAAGGCACTCAGCATCTCCTCTCCCGACTTGAGATAGAATTCGGGAGCAGAGAACTTCATGCGCTTCTGGTCATCCAGGTTCTTCCCGGTCTGGATGCAGACCAGGATATCCTGCAGCGAGGCATCTTCCCGGTTCAGGTAGTGGGCGTCGTTGGTGGCCACCGTCTTCAGGCCGAATTCTCGGGCCAAGCGGACCAGCTCGGGGTTGGTCTTGCGCTGCTCGGGGAGGCCGTGATCCATCAACTCGACGAAGAGGTCCTCTCCGAAGACTTCGCGATAGAACCCCAGCTTCTCGGCAGCCAGATGGGGATCGTCCTGAAGCAGGGCATCGTTGACCTCTCCGCGCAGACAACCGGAGAGCGCCACCAGCCCCTTGCTGTGCCGGGCCAACAGCTCGCGATCCACCCGGGGCTTGTAGTAGTAGCCCTCCAGGTGGGCGGCGCTGACCAGTTGGGTCAGGTTGCGATAGCCCTCGCGGTCCTTGGCCAACAAAGTCAGGTGGAAGGGCCGGTCATCCTTGCGCGGCTCGCGGTCATGGCGTCCCCTCTGGGCCATGTAGATCTCGCAGCCGACAAGCGGCTTGATCCCGGCCTTCTTGCAGGCCTTGTAGAAGGCGACGGCCCCGGACATCACCCCGTGGTCGGTCATGGCCAGCGCCGGCATGCCCAACTCCTGGGCCCGGGCCACCATCTCGGGGATGCGGTTGCAACCATCCAACAGGCTGTACTCGGTGTGACAATGGAGATGGACAAACGACACGGGGCAGGGACCTGCTTTCGATGGGGAAGTTTCGCGCGGAGGAAACCGGATGGGTGAAGATTATGCCGACGGGTCTGTCGATCCTTTCGAACGGGCATGCGCCTGGGAGGCCGAGCGTGCGCGTCGGGGGCTGGGGCGGCGCCGATGCAGGAAGACGGTGGCCTTTCCCCACGAGAAGGCCATCTCCCGGCAGCCCAGATCCTCCCATTCCGCCGAAGGCAAGGACTGACTGAGCGAGGCCGCGCGGGCTTTCGGGGGGGTCGCGTCGGCCAGGTTCCGGGTGACGGCCGCCCAGGAGGAGGGCTCCAGGCAGGTCCCCGCCAGGAAGTAGACCGTGCCCTGGGGCAGGGGAGCTTTGCGAAAATCCCCTTGTTGGAAGTCCACCCCCTCCAGACCCAGGAGCCTTGCCGCACGCCTGCCCCGCGTGACGAAGCCTTCCAGGACCTCCAGCCCGACCGCCCGCGCCTGGAAGGCCAGTCCGGCCACCAGGGGGAAAACCCCGCGCCCGCAGCCCAGATCGACCACAATATCCCTAGGCTCGACCTCCAGGGCTTCCAGCAGGTCGAAAGCGGTCCCCGGGAGGGTCTCCCCATAGACCAGATCCTCCTCGGACAACCCTGAAGCCGGGCCCTCCCTGCGGACCACTCCGATGGGGGTCTGGCCCACCCAGGTGCGGAGCAAGGCCCACCTCAGGCGCCACCACCAGGAACTTCGACCGAAGCGAAGCAGTTCGATCCCGGTGCGGGTGGTAACCCAGGCCACGTTGGCCAGGCCCACCCCCACAAGCTCCAATGATTCGGTTGCTCGCAAGGGACCTCCTGAAATTTCAGGTGAGCGGGTTTTCAATCGAGGCAGACAGGTTCCTTCGGGCGGAAGGCAGCGCGACAGCGGCTGCGAATGGAAGGGAAAACAAGGAGGATATCCAGTGGCAGAGTTCGATACGGAAGTCCTGGTAGTCGGAGCCGGCCCGGTGGGCCTGATGATGGCGGTCGAGCTGCACCGTCACGATGTGGCCTGTCGAATCATCGAGCGTTCGCCCGAAGTCTCGTTGAAATGCCGAGCCCTGCATGTCCAGGCCCGCACCCTGGAGCTCCTCGAGCACCTGGGGCTGGCCGAAGCGGCCATGGAGTTGGGGGTCCGGGTTCGCGCCGAGAATATCTGGAAGGACGGCAACCTGCTGCAGCGGATTCCCCTGGACTGGGACCCCTTGCCGGGAATCCCCTTCCCGATGATGTTGAACCTCGAGCAGAACAAGTTGGAAGCCCTGCTGAGCGACCACCTGACCCGCCTGGGGGGTCGGGTCGAGCGCGGCGTGGCCCTGAAAGGCGTGAGCCAGGTCCCGGAATCGGTCACCGCCACGGTGGGGACCCCCAACAGCGTGGACCACATCCGCTGCCGCTACCTGGTAGGCTGTGACGGTTCGACCAGTCTGGTCCGCAAGGAGATGGGGCTGCCCTTCGAGGGCTATCCCTACCCGGACACCTATATCATGGCTGACGTCGAGGTGGAGGGATGGCTGGCTCCGGAGGAATCCCACCGATTCATCCGAGGCGAAGAGGTCCTCTTGGCCACCCCGATCCGCGGCAACCACCGCTTCCGGATCGTCATGCGGGACAACGGCCCCTCCCAGGTCTCTCCCTCCGAATACGGGTTTATTGATGAAGGCCGCCCTGCCGCCCTGCAGGATATACAGAGAGCTCTGGACCGCGTCGCCAGGCCCGGCCTGCACCTGATCAACAACCGCAAGACCTCCCATTATCGGGTCAGCCGCCGACTGGCCTCGCGCTTCCGCAAAGGACGGATCTTCCTGGCCGGAGACGCGGCCCACCTCTTCCCCGATGCGGGTGGGCAGGGAATGAACACCGGAATCCAGGACGCCTGGGCCCTGGCCTGGAGGCTGGCCAGCGACCTGCGAGGCTTCGGCACCTGGACCCTGCTGGGAAGCTATGAGGTCGAACGCCGCCACGTGGCTGCGGAAGTCGCAGACAGGACCGAACGGGCCTTCCGCACGCGTACCGAACTGCTCGACCTGGAGGTGGAGGAGTCGCCCCAGCTCTGGATGCAGAACTGGGCCCAACTGGAGACCAACTATCGCGGTCTGCCGGGATTCGAAGAACACGGGTCGAGGCCAGGAAAGGCGGCCCTGGAGGCCGGAGACCGGGCACCCGATGGCAATCTGGAGCTTCCCGGCAAGGATTCCTTGCGAGTCTTCGATCTGCTGAAGGGGACCTCCAGCCACGCCTTCTTCTTCTTCCGGGGACTGGAGTTGCCCAGCGAGTTGGCCCGACTGGCGGCCTGGCTGGAGCAGCATCGTTCCCACCAGGTGCGCTGTCACTTCATCCGGGAAATCTGCTCGCCTTCCCCCGAGGGTCTCTCGCCTTTGTATTGCGACCCCGGCGGGGCCCTGGCTACCAGATATGGAGCCCGGGAGGATTCGGTGATCCTGGTTCGCCCCGACGGCTACGTCGGCTTCCGGGCCGACGCCATGCACGCCGACCGGCTCCTGGGCTGGCTGGACCGCCTGCTGGGTCCGGTCGAGGACTGAACCCGGCATGCTGGACCGCCGAATTCTTTGTGAAGCCCGACGGCTGGTGATCAAGGTGGGTACCCGGGTATGTATCCGCCCTGATGGCCTGCTGAACGGGGAGGTCCTGCTCTCGCTGGCCCGCCAGGTACATCGGCTGCGCAGAGAGGGCCGCGAGGTGGTCCTGGTCAGCTCGGGTGCGGTGGGAATGGGTCGCGCCTTGATGCGAGGAAATTCCATCGAGGAGACCCTGCCCACCAAACAGGCCCTGGCCGCCCTGGGCCAGGTCGAACTGGTAAACGCCTACAAACAGCTCTTCGGGTTGCTGCACATCCCAGTGGCGCAAGTCCTGTTGACCCGCGACGACCTGGGTGCCCGGGACCGCTATCTCAACGCCCGCAACACCCTGCACACCCTCCTGGCGATGGACGTCCTTCCGGTGGTGAACGAGAACGACTCGGTGGCGACCCAGGAGATCCGTTTCGGTGACAACGACAGCCTGGCTGCCATGGTGGGAGCCCTCCTGGACGCTTCGGCCGTGATCAACCTGACCTCGGTGCCGGGAATCCTGGTTCCCGATCCCCAGAATCCAGGTCAGGACCGGGTCCTGGACATGGTCCGACGGATCTCGCCCGAGGTCGAAGCCTTGGACCGGGGCACCCTGAGCACGGGCGGTACGGGCGGACTGACCTCGAAGTTGGAGGCCGCCCGAATTGCCACCCGCTACGGCGCCGCCATGGTGATGGCCGAGGCGGCGGCAGAGGATATCCTGCTGCGCCTGGTGGCCGGCGAGAAGGTCGGAACCTTCTTCGCCCCGGGTTCGGTTCACCTGCGCGGTCGTAAGCGCTGGCTGGCCATGGGCGCACGCACGCGAGGGATGCTACACGTCGATGCCGGCGCTGCGCGGGCCCTGCTGGCCCAAGGTCGCAGCCTGCTGCCCGTGGGGATCACCCGCGTCGAGGGGCGCTTCAAGGTGGGCGACCTGGTGGGTGTCTGTGACCCGGAGGGCCGCGAGATCGGCCGGGGCCTGACCAACTACGCCTCGGAGGATATCCTGCGCCTCAAAGGTCTGCCCACCAGTAGGATCTCGGAAGTCCTGGGCCATCCGGGCTATCCCGAGATCATCCACCGGGACAACCTGGCGGCCTCCGAATCACCCTGAATATCGCTCGGCCCCTACCTCTGGCGGGGCTCTTCAAGGAGAAACCATGTCCGAGAAAACCACCCTGCTCGAACAAGCTCGCGCCGCCCGGGAAGCCGCCCGCCTCCTGGCCACCCTGCCGGGTTCTGCCAAGGACCGGGCTCTGGGCGAGATGGCTGAGGCCCTGCGCCAGCACACCGACGAGATCCTCCAGGCTAACACACGGGACCTGGAATCCGGAGAAGCCGCCCGCATGAGCCCGGCCTTGCTGGACCGGCTGAGGTTGACCCCCGAGAGGGTGGAGTCCATGGCCCGCGGCGTCGAGAAGGTGCGGGACCTGCCCGACCCGGTCGGGCAGGAGGAGGGTTGGACCCGACCCAATGGCTTGGCGATCCGCAAGGTCCGGGTCCCGCTGGGCGTGGTGGCCATGATCTATGAGGCTCGCCCCAACGTCACGGTCGAGTCGGCCATCCTGGCCTTCAAGTCGGGGAATGCCTGCCTCTTGCGAGGCTCGACCTCGGCGCTGCACTCCAACAAGGTCCTGACCGACCTCCTGCGCCAGAGCCTGCAGGCTTCGGGTCTGCCGGTGGAGGCCATCCAGGCCGTCGCAGACATGAACCGGGAGGCCATCGACGAGATGGCCCGGATGAGGGGTTTGATCGACTGTCTGATCCCGCGGGGAGGCGCCGAGCTGATCCAGCGGGTAGTGCGCTCGGCCAGCGTACCGGTCCTGGAGACGGGGGTGGGCAACTGCCATCTGTACGTGCATGCCCGGGGCGACCTGGACATGGCCCTGGCCCTGGCCCTGAACGGCAAGACCCAGCGCCCCGGCGTGTGCAACGCCCTGGAGACCCTGCTGGTGGACCGTGCCGTGGCCCCCAGGTTCCTGCCCATGCTGGCCGCCGCCATGAGCGAGAGCAGGGTGGAAATACGAGCCTGCCCCGAGGCCCGGGAATACCTGCCTGAAGCCTGCGCGGCCTGCGAGGAGGACTGGGATACCGAGTTCCTGGATCTGGTCCTGGCGGTCCGGGTGGTGCAGGATCTGCCCCAGGCCCTGGAGCACATCTCCCGACATGGAACGGGCCACTCGGAGGCCATCGTGACGGGCGATCTGGCTGCAGCCCGCCGCTTCCAGCGCGAGGTGGACGCCTGTGCGGTGTACATCAACGCCTCGACCCGCTTCACCGATGGGGAGGAGTTCGGTTTCGGGGCCGAGATCGGGATCTCGACGCAGAAGCTGCACGCCCGAGGCCCTCTGGGTCTGCAGGAACTCACCACCACGAAATACCTGGTGGAAGGCCAGGGCCAGGTGCGGACCTGAGCCCAGGGCTTCATCCTGAATCCGCCGCCTACCGTGGCATTCGGCCGTCGAGGCGGGCCCGTCTGCGTCGTCAGGCGCACCTCTGCGGTGCTCACGTAGTTTCCAACTACGCTCCGCTCCTCGATGCACGCCTTCCTGGCA
>JAAZKF010000003.1 GCA_012799975.1 Burkholderiales bacterium | reverse complement strand
TCGTCAGGCGCACCTCTGCGGTGCTCACGTAGTTTCCAACTACGCTCCGCTCCTCGATGCACGCCTTCCTGGCATCCAGACCCGCCTCGATGGCCTCGGTTCTCACGCCAGGCGGCGGATTCAGGGGGGTGGCCGGGTTCCTAGGGCTGGGGGCGAAAGGTCTCGAGGCCGTTCAGGAGTTCACCGAGCACGCTGGCTTCCTCTTGTTTGCCCTGAGCCAGGAGCTGATCCATGGTTTCGCTGGCTGCCAGACGCCAGGCCTCGGCCTCATCCCGACGACCCAGACGATAGAGGACCTCCGCCATGCCAATCCGAGCCGCTCCCAGTTCGGGCAGAAGCTCACTGTGGCCGGCCTCGGCAAATCGCACGTACAGGTCCATGGCGTATTCGTAATCGGGCAGGGCCTCCGGCAATTGGCCTGCCTGGATTCGCAGACGCCCTCGGCTCATATAGACCCGCGCCTGGTTGATGCCCTCCTGCGGATTGCTCCGCATGGCCTCCGTAGTGAGCTCGACGGCTTGGGAATACTCTACCTCGGCCTCTCCCAGGACCCCCAGATCCTGCCAGGTGGTGGCCCCGGCCATGGCGGCCCGGCAAGCGTCCAACCAGGATTCTTCGGAACCTCCCTGCGCGGCGACGCCCGTGTAGATTTCCCGAGCCCTTCGGAAGAAGACTGCAGACTTGTCCAGATGTGAGAGTTCGCGGTGGAGCCTTCCCAGGATGAACTCCACATCACCCCACCAGGGCCAGGCCTCCTGGTCGAAGCTGGTAGCCAGATGATTGTTGGCCAGCGAGCTGCCATACTCTGCGATGGCCAGGGCGCGTGGAAGCCAACCGCGCTCAAGCATCTCATCGACTACACCTTGCAGGCCCTCCAGAAGTCCCGGAAGCAGTTCCAGGACATCGGGACTCGGGGGACCATCCGAGCGAGGAAGGTCGTGGCCCACTTCCAGCAGCAACCTTTCGGCTTCCGCCAGATCCGCAGAATCCAAGGCTTCCAAGGCAGCATCCAACTGCTGGTGAGCCCGGTCGGGGTTCCAGGCCTCGGTGGACATCGGCTGCACAGAGGCGGCCGGGGGGGAGGCCTCCACGGCCGCCAGATGAGGCTGTTCGACCTCCGTGGCCACCGCGCCGGCCGGGGCAGGCTCCGGGGCCGGCTCCGGCAAGCCGGTCGGGGCCTCGGGTGAAGCCGGCCTGGCTTGCTCGGGCAGAGTCGCCGTCTTGGGAGGGGCGGGCTCGGCCTTCGAGGGCACGTCCAAGGGCGCGGCCGCAGGTGCCTCGGTGGCTGGTGGAGTCTCCGGGGCAGGCACCCCCGCCTCCGAATCCGGCAGCAAGCCCGGCAACTCCAGAACCCCTTGCAGGCGGGAGACTTCCGTTCGCATGGAGGAAGGGACCGTCGCAGGTGGCATCTGGCGAAGCAGCTCCAGCACCCTCCGGAAGCTTATCCGAGCGTCCTCCCGCTTCCCCATACGATCGGCCAGCCGGGTTCGGCAAAGAAGAACCGAAGCCGCCGTCGGAGCGTTCTTGGACTCTCCCGAGTCGACCAGGGCGAAAGCCTTGTCCAGGTACTGCAGCGCGGTGGTGGGCTCGCCTCGCTTCTCCCACAGGTTGGCCAGGCCCTTCAGGGCATCGCAGGCGATCTCGGGGCTCCAGGGCCCGGAAGAGACCAGGTCTACCAGGGATCTCAGCAGCGATTCCGCCATCGGGTGATCAGATTCCGCCAAGGCCAGTCCACGCTGACACCACGCTTGGAGGAGCTGCGTTCCCGCTGTTTTTCTGCCTTCAAGGGTGCTGGAGGAGGCCAGATAGCCGACCACTCCCGCCAGAATGGGCAGGACCTCCTGGCCCAGGTCGGTCTGGAGCAGCGCGCACCAGCTCTCTTCCAGGCGATTGCGCTCTGCCCAGGACCAGCAATCCAAGCAGGTCAGACTTCCCAGAACCTGCCAGGCATCAAGGGAATGCTCGCTGGCCAGAAGGCCTGCCAGGGCCTCCAGGAAATGACTGCGAACCCAGACGTGAATGGGGCGGGGCGCCGGTGCCGCAGGCAAGATCCGGGAAGCTGTCGTCAAGGAGGAGGAAGCAGCCGCCGCCTCGTCGCGAGCCAGCAAGGCTTCGGCCCGACGTACCAGGGCCAGGGCCAGCTCCCATTCCAGCCCCCGACCATCCATTCTGGTGCGCAGGCTCTCCAGCAGCTCGACGGCTTCATCCAGATCGGCTACGGCCGACGCGAGTTCGCCGGCGCCACTGCGCACAGTGCCGCGCAACACCAGGGTCAGGGCCAGGTCGCTCTGGACCCCCGCATCCCAGCGCTCTTTCAGCAGACCTCGGTACAGGGTGATCGCCTGCTCGAGATGTTCCTGGGCTGCCTCGTCCCAGGACATGGAGCTGACCAGCACCTGACCGCAGAAGAAGTGAAGGTTGGCGGCCAGTTCGGGCTCCTGGTGGAGGATGGACTCGGGCACCTCCAGGGCGGCTCGGGCCTCATCGACGGCTTCCCGTTCGCGTCCCAATCCGGCCAGGGCCTGAGCGATGGTTCCTCGCACGCGCAGATGCATGGCCGCGGATTGGTCCTGCGCTGTGGGTTTGTCCAGCAGCTCCAAGGCTGTTCGCAGACAGGAGAGAGCCACTCCGTGATCCCCGTAGGCCAAGTGTGCCTGGCCGGCCTGGGCCAGAATCTTTCCGACCTCCCCGGCAAAGAAGCCCGGCTCGGCGCCCTCGCTTCCCCAGGCGCGAGCGGTGGCGGACCAGTCCGCCCGGGCCTGCTCGGCGCCACCAACCGACTCTCGGAGCGTGGCCAGGCCGCCATGGGCCAGAACCGCTTCGACGCGCGTGGCAGCGGGAGGTTGGTCAGCGATCTCGTCCAGGACGCCCTGGAAACAAGCCAGAGCCTTATCCTTGTGGTTCAGGCGCAGGTGCGCCAACCCCCGACCTACCCGACAACGTCGGGGTTCCGAGCAGGAGTCCCCCGCTTCCGTAAAGTCCTCCAAGGCCTCGTTCAGCCGACCTGCGCGCAGGCGGGCCACGCCCCGCAGGAACTGCGTCTCGGCCTTTTCCGACGAGGGCAGGCCCCGCTCCAAAAGCAGGGTGCAATCCTCTTCGGCCCTTTCCGGGAAGCCGGAAGCCAACAGGACCGGTGCCCGGTCCCGGGCGATTTCGGCCCGGAAGGAGTGATCCCCCTTGCGGGAGATCAGCTCGACCGCCTGGTCGAAATCCTGCAGAGCCTGGGAAGAAAGCCCCTGCTTGACCAGGATCCGGCCGCGATCCCGGTGAGCCCGAGCCAGGCGCTCGATCAGCGCGCTCCCGCCGGGTTCGGAAGAGCCCAACTCCAGGATGGTCCCCAGATCCTCGAGGGCCTCCGTCCAACGTTCCTGTTCGATCTTCAAGGCCGCCCGCTGACCGTGCAGATCCAACTCCTGTTTTCGCAGGCGGCTTCGGGTATCCCCACTCAAACCCTGGAGCAGTTCAATGGCCTGGCTCAGCTCCTCCTCCGCCTGATGGGTGCGTCCCATGGTCTGCGACAGCCTGGCCTGGCGACCCAGGACCCGAGCTCTGGCCGTCTGCCACTCGGGACGTCCAGGCTCCTCCTCCAAGAGACGGGCAAAAAGATCGTTGGCCCGTTCACCCGCCTCGCGGGCCTCCGCCAGCAGTCCCGTGCGCTCGCGGGCGGTGGCCAATTCGTCCAGGACGCCTGCCAGGGCAGGCCGAAGATCGGCTCGCCCGGTCTCCTGGACCAGTGCCTCCAGCAGCTCGCGAGCCTCAGCCAGGCTCTTGCAGGCCACCTCGGCGTCTTCCCCCCCGGCTGCACCCCGCAGAGCCGAAGCTCGGGCTTCTCGCAGATCGACTTCCGCGGGCGCATGGGAGAAAAGTTCCAAGGCCTTCCGGAAGTGTTTGCGCGCTCCCGTGTTGTCACCCAGGCCTCGCAGCAGTTCACCCAGGCTCACCCTCAACTGGATCCAGGCCAGGATTTCGGGTTCGCTTTGGGGCTTCGGCAGCCCGTCGGCCACCTTCTGCATCAGCGCCGCCGCCTGGCGGGACTGGCCCAAGGCCTGTAGTGCCTTGCCCCGGAGGCTGGCCAGCTCGACCCCGGCCAGGACAGCCCCGGGTATATCGGGACTGACGGAGGTCAATCGCTTCCAGGCCTCGGCGGCCTGGGCGCCGTCCTCGGCAGCCGAGGCCGGTTGACGCAGATCCAGATGCGCGCGGGCCCTCTCGGTCAGGGTCCGGGCTCGGAATTCGTATGTCGCAGGTCCCGCAGGCGCCAGGGCCAGGGCCCGGTCCAGCTCTTCCCGAGCCAGGGCATGCTCAGCGGTACGCCGGCGCACTCCCCCACGCAACGCGTGCATACGGGCCTGCTGCAAGGGGACCGAAGAATCAGCCAGCAACTTCAGCCAATCCTGGCTCACCTGCAGGACCACCGCCCGGCGTCCTGCCTCCTCTTCTTCAGCAAGCCAGCGCAGAAGCTCTTTTTCCATTTCCGGGTTCTGGGCCAGACGGGCACACAGCTCGGCGTCACCGGATGCCAGGGCCCAGCGGGCCAGACCGCGCCCCGCCATGCCCTCGCCGGCATTGGCTCCGCCGGGCTCCTGGAAGAACGCTTCCGCCCACAGGGCCAGACGACGAGCGGCCTGGGTGGCTTCGGCCGGGAACAACTCGTTCAACTCGGCTGCCAGGGTCGGAGAGGCCGGTTCGACGGCACCGTTCTCCCAGAACACGACCAGGCCTATCAGGCGTCCCGCGACAGCCACGGCATCCCGACAACCCAGCGAGGGGTCAGCCAGGACCTCCAGGGGAAGTGGTTCCCCCGCCTGACACAAGATCATCAGTGTCGGCAGATGATAGCGGGTCCAAACCTCGGGGGTCAGGGCCTCCTGGAAAAGAGCCACCCCCTCCGAGGCGGTCCCCGGTCTGGCCCTCTCGGAGCGTTCGACCAGGCGTTCGAGACCTTGAGGCCGCAGGGGTGGATAATCCTTCCGCCGAGTCGGGGCTCCCCCGGTGAAGAAGCGGCGCTGAAAAGCCGAATCAACCGGGAACGGGACCAGGTGGCCCGTGGATATCTCGCGATAGGGGTAGCGCTCGCCCAGGTTGGGCGCCGTCAAGGCGAAGAGAGCGTCCTTGCGGCCACACTGTGGGCAGTCCCTGACCAGGAGGAAGGGAACGAGCTCTTCAGATTCGCCGCCCAGATTGAGCGTCAGCCGCCCGTTATCACCTCGCGAGACCATCCCGATCCCCAGCGAGGCCAGGAAATCGTCCAGGTTTGGCAGCAGAGCGGACAGATTCTCGAGGTGTGTCGTCAATCCCGAGGCAGCTTCTGCGATACCCTCGGTGTCATCCCGTGAGAAGAATCTCTCGCGCCATTCCTGCCAGGCTCCCGTGTCGGTGATGGCCGGGTCTCCCAGGCCAAACATTCCGGAATGGGCGCGAGGCTTTCCCGCCAGATGGCGAGAGCCGTCTTCGAAGAGGAAATTGAGCAGATGGGCAGCCAGACGATTCTGACGGCTGCGCTTGGGCAGATAGGCTACCGCCCAGTTCAATAACCCCGGCGCCATATCGGCGAATTCGGATTTCCATAGCTCCCGGCGCCAACCAGGCAGAGGCGCCTCCCCTGGAGACAAGGGCGCAATGGCTGCCGCCGCCAGGAAAATCGTCGTCAAATCCAGGGCCTGGCGGAAGGGCCAGGCGGCGCCCAGCAGACCTTGGTTCTCCAGCCCGTGAGAGACAGCACGCAACAGCTCGGCCAAACCCTTCCGAAGAGGGTCTTTGGCTGTCCGAAGCCCAGGGGGCAAGGTCAAAGAAGTAACGGATGACTCGTTGGGCATGGTCCCAGAGGTCTGTTCGGGCTTATGTAGCCGGAGTCCCTCCTGATTGGGTAGATCCTTTCCAAGAGAAAGCGTGTCTATCGCAAATTTTACCTTTCCAATGGCATGGGCGCACCGTTTCCGGGCCCGACTGGAGTGCCGAACCACGCGCCCGAATGGGGCGAGGGCAGAGGAATCCTCGACAATCCGGTCAGGCAGATCGAGCAGCAATGCTCGTCGCCGAAGATCCCCGAGAAGTCGTAGGAGAAGAGCTCGCTTTGCTGGCTGGAGAAGGGGGGCAGCCCGGGTGACGCTCGAAGTCCCCGACCCGATGGCAGGAGGAAAACCGATGAGGCGAGCAGGCGGGAGGGTCATGGATCGGACAGATTTCATCGAAAATCGAAATCGGGAAGGGCGGCGTGCTGGCTCGGGATGGCGCTCCTGGGTCTCTTCGTCATCCCCTGCCTTGGAGTCCATGCGGAGCCTTCGGGAGGGGAAGTTCAAATGTCAGAGCCTCTGAGCCCCCTGGTTCGTGAAGGGCGGATCTGGGAGGACCCCGTCGGGATTCGGGAAGCGCTGGTCCGGGCCGCGGCCGGGTTCATCCGGCACGAGGGAGGCGGGGTCCAGATCTGGGCTGCCGATCGGGACTGGTTCCTGGAGGAGTGGGGGAGGGATACCTTCATCGCGCTCCCCGGCCTTTTGCTGGCCACCGGGCGCTACGCCGAAGCCCAGGCCAATATCCGGGGCTTCGCCCGTTACGAGCACGAGGGGCTGATCCCCAACCGCATCGCCGACGTCTCGAAATGGACGCCCCAGAACCCTCAAGGGGCCGAGTACAACCTGAATCCGCCGCCTGGCGTGAGAACCGAGGCCATCGAGGCGGGTCTGGATGTCAGGAAGGCGTGCCTCGAGGAGCGGAGCGCAGTTGGAAACTACGCGAGCACCGCAGAGGTGCGCCTGACGACGCAGACGGGCCCCTCCCACCCACACCAGGGTGTGGGTGGGGTCTCAACGCCTCGACGGCCGAATGCCACGCCAGGCGGCGGATTCAGCTACAATACCTCGGATGGCCCGATGTGGTTCGTGCAGGTCGTGCGCCACACCGCCGCAGCCAGTGGCGACGAGGACTTCGCAGTCGAGATGACTCCCGTGGTCCGCCGGATCATGGAGAGATACCGCACCGGCACGGGCTACCGGCGCTACAACCGCTTCAACCGCATCTACATGGACTCCGACGGCCTGGTGGTCACGCCCGCCCAGTCCACCTGGATGGATGCCGATCCCGACGGCCTGGACCGTCCCGTCACGCCCCGCAACGGCAAGGCGGTGGAGATCAACGCCCTGTGGTATGCCAACCTGCGCTACCTGGCCCATCTGGAGCGCCGCTCCGGTCGCCTTCAGGCGGCTGCCGAGGCCGAGGCGCTGGCGGATCGGGTCTGCATCAGCTTCAACGAGCGCTTCTGGTTCGAACCGGTTCCGGGGAACGGGGCCCTGCGCGACGTGGTAGACGGAGACCCCTTCGGCGATGAAATCCGCCCCAACATGCTGGTAGCCGTCAGCGTGGGCGGGGATCTCCTGCCCCCCGAGCGTCGACGGGCCGTGGTGCTGACCGCCACCCGGGAGCTGCTGACTCCCTACGGGATGCGGACCCTGTCCTACCGCAGTCCCCGCTACTGCGAGCGCTACGACACCTCCCAGCCGCCGATCATCAAGGACCAGGCCTACCACCAGGGGACGGCCTGGCCCTGGTTGCTGGGGCCCTATGCTGACGCCCTGGTGGCCGTGCGCCGTCAGGAGGGCTGGGAGGAACCCCGCATCCAGGAGGAGCTTCGGGCCCTGACCCGCCCCCTTCTGGAGTACCTGCTCACCCATCGGGACGGCACGATCCCCGAAGTCTTTGACGGGGGGCGGCCGAGCCCGGCCCTGCAGCGCTTCTCGCTGGAGGACCCCGCGGGCCTGACCCGGGCTCTGGCCGAGCCTTCCGACCAGGCTGCTGGCGGCACCCGCTCGCAGGCCTGGAGCGTGGCCGAGGTGCTGCGGGTGGCCGTGCGTTACGGGTTGCTGGCGTCACTATAACACCCGACCTCAGGTTGCCTGGCGCCGGCAGGGTATGGGGAACAACCCTGCGAGGTGGGAGAACCTGCTCTGGACTCGAAGAACCCGGCGGCCAAGGCGCCTGTCCCAATCTCAAGACACCCGGGGGAAAGGGGTCAGTCCGGACCTCATGCCTGGGAGAAAGCCTGTTCCTATGCTTTTCGTCGCCCTCATTGGTGGCCTGTTGGACTTCTTCATCACCTATGGATTCTTGGTCCTGGTGTTTCTCGTGGTCCATTTCCTCTTCGTGCGAAGTTTGAATCTCCAGGCTCGCTATCGGCGGGTTCACCCCTATGCCTTCTACCTGAGTTTGGCGACCGTGATCTACAACGTGAGTCAAACCCTGTCGAGATTGTCGAGATAGGAACCTGCTGATGAGGGGGGCGTCGGCCCAAAACCCCTCGCCGGCGGCCTTTGCCGTGCCCGCCGGGCGCCTCGCTGGCCCTGGCTCCCCACCTGAAAAGCCGCTGGAGGTTCGACCTTGAGTCAGGTCTATCGTCAGTTCGAATTCGAAGGCTTCACCATCCTGGTCGGGAAGGGGGCGCACCAGAACGACGAGCTGAGTCTGCACGTGGCCGAACCCCAGGACCTCTGGCTGCATGCGGCCGGCTATGCGGGCAGCCATGTGGTGATCCGCGTACCCTCCCGTGAAATGCAGGTCCCCGCCTCGGTCGTCGAGGTGGCCGCGCGCCTGGCGGCCTGGAACTCCAAGGCCCGCGGGGCTCGGGGAAAGGTGGATGTGCACCTTTGTCGGGCCGGGGAGGTCCGCAAGCGCAAAGGGGCACCGGCGGGCGAGGTGGTGCTGGAGCGCTGGACCCGGGTGCGGGTCTACTCCCGGAATCCCTTTCCGGATTGTTGAAGTCCGGTCTTACAAGGACAGCCTGTCCTGCATCTCAGGGGACATATCTTCCCGTATCCCTGGCTCACTCTTCTCCCTGATCTTCCCCGCCATGAAAGTCTCTAAGCGCGTTTAAAGGACTGGCCCGGGAGGGAGCGAAAGTGCAGGGAATGCCGATGGTTGAAAGTTAGTCAAGAAATTTCCGTGGCCGAGGCTGGGGGAGGGCGAAGGTGTGGTCCGTCTCGACCGTTCCGTCAGGGTTCCAGCAGCCGACCTTCCGGGTCGGCTTGTTCATCGGGGGCAACTCTTCGGTTCCCCACCCCCGTTTCCAGAGTGCCCTTCTGGCAACAGCCCCTGCGAGTATTTCGCGAAGGAGTACCCGGTTCTGATGAAGAGGATCCTGACGCTGCTGGCCGCCCTGCTGCTCATGACGCTCCCCGCGCTGGCGGCACCGCTCTTCCCGGATATCCCCGAAAACCACCAGGCCAGGGACGCGGTCTCGGCCTTGGCCGCCAAGGGAGTCCTGGAGGGGTATCCGGATGGCACCTTCAAAGGCGATCGCGCCTCGACGCGTTGGGAGGTGGCCGCGGTGGTAGCCCGGCTCCTGGCGCGGATGGAGGAGGACGGCATCTCTTTGGCGACAGCCACCGAACTCCAGGAGATCCGCGGACTGGCCGAGGCGCTTCGGGAAGAGCTGGATGCCCTGGGTGTTCGGGTGACGAACCTGGAAGGGGTCGTGGAACGTCTCGACCGGCGTGTGGGCGAACTGGAGAGGATCACCTTCTACGGCGAGGTGGCCACCCGGGTAGGAGGGCAGTCCTTCCGGGCCACCGGTTCCTCGGCCCAGGGGGGGGCAATCCCCCTGCTTGACTACAACAGCGCGGTGGGTTCCGCTACCGGCGCCGGTGGACCGATCCCGCCTCCTTCAGCGGCCGCCGGGATGGCCATGAGCCCCTTCGTCTTTGGAATCCTCAGCGTGACCGATTGGCGCTCGGGTCGCCCGCTCACCAACGGAGCCCTGTTCACCACCCGCGCCCTGTTGGGGACGCGCGTCCAGCTTACCGAGGATATCGACGCCAAAGCGGAGTTCACGGCCTACACCAGTCAGGGTGACCACATCGTCGACCAGTACTGGGGCGTCACACCACCCGGCCTTTCCAATCCCTTCACCGGGACCACCACCATCACGGGGGGGCTGGCCGGCACGCAGCCCCAGAACCACATCCCCTACACCCGGATGAGTCTGGACAACTTCTGGATCAGGCACAATCCCAGCAAGACCTCCCTGGTCCTGGGCTCGTTCCGGGACGTCCACTTCGACGAGATGGTCTATGTCCAGGAAGTCAACCCCAACTACTACGGTCCGCTGTGGCTGGACAGCTTCGGGATCAAGGCCGATGGGGAAGTGGCCTTGACCGCTGCCGAAGATGTGCTCTTGCGTTGGGAGGCCATGGGGGCGCGCCTGGCCGACGGCAACGTCAGTCCGATTGTTGCCGACGCTTCCTACTTCACCCACACGGAGGGCGTCAATGCAGCGATCCTCTTCCACGACGAAAGGGGTGAAGTCCGCTTCAACTTCCTGCACGCCGCGAATGACTCGTCCGGAGGACGGGCCCTGGCAGTCGGCCTGATCCAGACGCCCAATTTCACTTTGAATTGGGTCAACCCCAATGGCTACTTCTTCAATCAGCTCGGCGGGCCCAATCCAGCCACGGCGGGGATCGGCAGCACCAGTGATGTCCGCCCGATCCCGATGTTCTCAGCCGTCAACAACGATGGCGTGGTCGGGATTGCCGGTATTCCGAATGTGGGGGGGCTGGGCCCCCAGGACATGACCACCTGGGGCCTTTCGGCCAGTTACGTCTTCGACCATCCCTGGGACCCCCGGTTCTTCATCGAGTGGGCGCACTCGGAGTACAGGCCGCAGAAGAACTCGCCCTATTCGGTCGGAGGAGATGCGCTTCGGACCGGAATCGGGGCTTCGTTCCTGGAACGCTCGCTCGACGTCGATATCCATTATGTCTCGGTCGATCCGACCTATGACCCGTTCGTTTTGCAGCTCCCTACCATCGACGGGATCGGGACCGTGCTCTGGCGCACGCCCGGATTCACCTACTACAACTCGCTGTATTCGCTGCACGACACCGAGATCTACACCCACAATCGGCGGGGCTGGCGGGGGGAGGTGACCTGGAAGTTCGGCCCGACGGGTCGTGTGACCGCCAATTACGGCCTTTTCGACCAGGTCGAGACCTCCATGCAGGACGTTCGCTATTCGGCCAACTCGCTGGCCCCCGGCACTCCGAACACTACCGTGTTGGGATTCTCTCCGGGTTTCATGGACCCGGTCTTCGGAGCTTTCGCGGCTTCCACATACGCGCCGATTGGAGGGAACGCTCTGGCCGTTCCCTTGGAGAATCCGCGCGGACACGTAACCAATTGGGGCCTGGCGGCTGGCTACAAGTTCCTGTTGGAGGAGGGGGAGAACAATCGGGGCATCCTGATCTCGGGTGGGGCTCGCAGCACCCACTTCACCCGGAACTCCAATCTGCAGGCTCTCCTTCCCGGTCCTGGCGGCACTCGGGGCGAGAGCCAGAACCACGTCGATTTCTTCGTCGATGGTTGGCGAGCAGCCATCGAATACGATGTGACCGAGACCTTCAGGATTCATGGCGGCTATACGGCCGCGGACATCTACGGCCATTTTGATCCCCTGGGCAATCTCAGCGCCTACGCCGAGACCACCGGTCTGACCCGATTTGATAGCCTCAACATGGAGCAACGCTATCCCGACCTGGGATTTGACTGGGATCTTGCAGAGAACCTGACCTGGGGCATGGAGGGCAAGTACTACCAGACCAAGGACCGGATCTCCAGCAATCTCTATCCCACCCCCGGGATCCCCAACCTCAACCTCAACTACGGACCCCAGGGCAACGCGCATCCCTTCAACTGGGAGGGCTGGCAGGTACACTCCTACTTCAACTTCAGGTTCTGAACCGCCGGACTGAAGCCGGGAAGGCCGGCTCTCAAGGCTCCGCTTGACCTGGTCGCGCGGAGCCCTTTGATTTCGGACCTCGGCTGGTGCTTCATCCCTTCGTCCAGGGTGGGGGCTCAGGCCGGGGGATGCACCAGGATGAAGACCGGGTCTTCCGGGGGCACCTCGGCGAGCTCTTCCCGGGCCAGGGCCAGGACCTGGTCGGTTCTGGTCAGGGAGGTCAGGTCGGTAAGTTTGCGGCCGGCGACCAGGTGCAAGGCCGGGAGCAGGGCTCCGGCATCCCCGTAGGAGGTGTGCTGTTGCAGGACCTTCTCCAGGTCTGTCAGCAGCGAACCTCCCCGGGTCTGCTGGAGCACTCCGCCGGGGACCTGCAGGCGGACATTCCCCCGGCCGTCGGTCACCCACAGCGTCTGCCGGTTCTGGCGCAACAGGCCGAAGAGACGCCGCACCTGGCGCCGGCTGCGGTAGAGGTAGTAGAAGCCTGTCTGACCCAGGCAGGTATGCTCTTCATCCTGGGGAGAGGCCTCGCGCAGGGTGCAGAGCCTCTCTTCCTCTCCCACGTCGGCGGCCAGGACATCCCGGGCGACGAACTCCACCGAGCCGGTGGCCGTGGCCCGGACCAGGTTCTTCTGGGCGTCCACCTCGACGGTGACCTCGACGCTGGCCGGGTCTGCGCCCATCCGGACCACTGCCTTTTCGGCTTCGGAGCGCAGGCGGGAGAGATCCTCACGGGTCGGATCGACCAGGTTCTTTTCGATGGTCTCGCGCACCATGGCCAGGGCGGCCCCGATGGCTGAAATCACCTCGGCCCGGCGGGCCAATTCAAAGGGCAACCCCATGCGCTCGGCCAGGAACGGCACGATGGCACCGGCGCCTCCGCCCCCGCCCAGCAGTTTCACGGCCCGGTCCTGCATGCGGGCCTCGGAGAGAAGTTGCCGGCAGGTCGGGATGATGCGGTCGGCGGCTCGTTCCAGGACCTTGCGCGCCACCTCTTCGGCACTGTCGCTCCCCAGGTGGCTGGCCAGGGCTTCGAAGGCCCGGCGGATTCCCGGCAGGTCTCCCGCCGAATAGTCGCCTGGTCGGATGTACCCCAACAGGTTGGCCGCGCAGGTGGTGGTGGGGGCAGTTCGCGTCCCCGCTGCATTCTCGATGACCAGGTAGGGCGGGTCACCCTCGAAGGGTTTCACCTCGACGACGCGCAGTTCGCCCTGCAGAGCTTCAGGGGGCGCGAAAGAGCAGTAAGTAAAGCCGGCCAGATGAGCGCTGCGGGGCCCTACCTCCAAGGCTCCCCTGCCATCGCTGGAGACCATAGAGCCCCCCGCGATTCCCAGGGTCCGACTATCCAGGGTGCGCAGGTAGGTGGGATGGCCGCCGATGGTCGCCGAGCGGACAGCGGCTCGCCCATCGCGGACCAGGCAGAGGTCGGTGCTGGTGCCTCCCACCTCTAGGAAGAGCGCATCGGAGGCTCTCAGGAACATAAGGGCGGCTGCGATTCCCGCAGCCGGGCCGGACAACAGGGTCATCACGGGGCGCCGGCGGACCTCTTCCAGGCTCATCACGCCCCCATCGCTGCGCATGACCATCAGGGGGGCCGTCACGGCACGCGCCTGGAGGGCCTGGGAGGTCATCTCGGCGGTCTCGATCATCTTGGGCAGGATGCTGGCGTTGAGCACTGCGGTGCGGGTCCGCACCCGCAGTCCGTACAGCCCCGAGACCTCGTGGGTGCCGCAGGCCGGCAGGTTCATCAGGGCGGCTCGTTCCATGACCCGCAACTCGCCCGAGGGGTCGTCGACTGAAAAACCCTCGGCGGCCACCACCGCGCCTTCCCCATCCTCCTGGAAGGCCGTCAAGGCCCGGTCCAGTTCCTGTGGGAAGTCGGGAGATTCCGGGTTGAGGAACTCCAGCCGGCTGTGCAGGACCTTACCCGGTGCGAGTTCCACATCTCCGACGGCCATGTCGGCCCGTGCCTTGATGGCCTCCAGGCCGCTTCCCAGCCCCAGGATTCCCACTTTGGCGACGTCTCCTTCCAGGAGCGCGTTGGTGGCCTGGGTCGTGCTGTGGGCCAGGAAGACCAGGCGGTGGTCTGGCGGCAGGCGGGCCTGCAGGGCTGCGAAGGCATCCAGTATGCCCCGGGCCACCCCCTCTTTCGCCCCGTGGCTGGTCGGGGTCACCTCGTGGTCCAGGATCTCCAGCGTGGCGTTGTCCAGGGCCACGGCGTGGGTGAAGGTCCCTCCTACGTCGATGCCGATCCGGATGGTGGTACTCATCTGAGGGCTCCTGCAAAGAGGACCGCGCAGGTCAGGGCCACGAACACGAAGACCCACACATAGGGGATCGTATCCTTCAGCAGTTTCTCGGTGCTGGTGCGGGTGAACTGGGCCAGCCAGACGTTGTGGGTGTTGGTCGGGTCACAGACCCCCTGGACCTGACCGACGGCGAAGAAGGCCGCCATGATGGCCACCGGAGGCAGCAGGCCGGTTCCTAGGATGAGACCGGCTACGCCGGCACCCAGACCGTAGAAGTTGAAAGGTCCCCGGTACAGGGCCAGGGGCGCGAAGACCGTGAAGAAGAGGATGAAGGGCAGGGGTGAGGTGGGGATCACGGCCTGCAGGAAGGGGGCGATCACGGCTTTGGTGGGCTCGGCCATCATGCTGTTCAAGGCCATCCCGATTCCCATGAAGAGCCCGATCACCGGCGAGACATCCTTCAGGCCTTCCAGGGTGGCGGCGGTCAGGTGGTCCAGGGCCTTGCGGGGCTGGGTCGAGAGGACGCCCCAGAACGTTCCGACCAGGAAGGCCGGGATTATCGGCAGGTCTGCCAGCATGATCAGGATTATCGGCAGGATGGGAGTGAGAAGGGCCACCAGGGGAACCCGGGAGGAGGGCAACTCGGGCGCCACGGCCCAGGCGAAGGTCCGCCGCTCGCGCCAGCCGCCCACGACCAGAAAGGCCAGGGTGGCCAGGGCCAGCAGGCCTCCATACATCACGACGTAATCCTTGACGACCTCTAGGGGCAATTTCAGGGTGTCCTGATAGAACCCCAGGATCGCCGGATTGAAGACCCCGCCCAGGGCGATGGCGAAAAGCATCAGGCCCGCGGCAAAGGCCCCCGAAAGCCCGGCACCCACCAGGATCGGCAAGGCCAGCGAGCCCAGCATGATCACCGCGCCCAGTCCGGTCACCGAGGTGAAGCATCCGGCTACCACCACCGTCATGAGGAAGGCCAGCAGGATCTTGCGATCGCCGGCATATTCTGCGGCGACCCCGATGATCCGCTGCGCGATTCCGGTGCGGATCACCACCTGGGAGAGGATCGAGCCGAAAATCGCGTACATCATGGCGCCAGCCAGGCGGGCGGGCCCGTCGGTGAGGATGGTGGTGAAGACGAACTCACCCAGCGAGCGCGGAGCACCTGCCTCAGCCGGCACTGCGTTCCAATCGAAGAAGAGCCCGGCGATCGTGCCGATGACCACGGCCATGCAGGGCAAGGCCAGCAGGGCAGGCATCCGCCGCGTCATCATCAGGACGGCGAAGACGAGAAAGACACAAAGCAGGAGCAGACCAGGAAGGATCACGGTCGACGAGGGTTCCAGCAAGCCGCCCGGAGCCCTGCCTGCCCGGCTGAAGACGGGCGGGAAGCTCCGCCCTGGGGGGTGTCTCTACGGGTCGGTCTGCGGATGGGGCTGGACCGGCAAGAGGGCTTCTCAAGCCTGAGAAGGACTGAATCCTTCATACTGCTCGCTGACCAGGAGTCTCCAGTGAGACCGTTGCGACGTCTGCAGAGGTCTTCCGGTTCACTTGACCGATCTACCTGCCCGTGAAGAGGGTTGCAATTCGAGAGCCTGCTTCACCACTCCATGGCTTGAACGCCAGGTCCGTGAACGCCTTTTTGAGGCCGTGGAACTCCTTTCTCGAGCGCGTCTTCAGTGCTGGACTTGTCTGAACGTCTACCGCGCGACTCTCGTATCGAGAGGACCTTTCGCAATTGGAGAAACACAGGCTTCGGAAATGTCGACCCCAGGTTGTTCCATTGGAGGTGGACGGGAGCAGAGAGTTCGAGGCTGCCGGCACCAGGTCCGAGAAGCGGGCTATAGGGAAAAGCACTGACGCTGGCTATCAGGACAGAGTCACCTTCCTTCAAGAACTGTGGGGCAACTACCTGACAGCGAAGATTGAGATACATGCTCAAACAATCCAAGTCGTCGTTTCTGAGGGTCGAGCCCCCCTGTATGTCAGGTGGGACTGTGCCTTCGATCAGAATGAGCGGATCAATGCCCAAGAAACTGAGTCGAAGTCCTCGAGGAATATGATCCCAGACCCAGATCTCTCCACTGGGGAGTTCTGCTATTGGGAAACCGAACCACCATTGATCTTTCGAAAGGCTAGGATTTTCTGGATTTTTTTCATGGTCGAATGAGTCCAAAATGATGGTTGGGACTGGCATTCTTGGGATGCGGTAATTGTCGAGATGTAGCCAGCCTGTACTTTGGATGCAGAAGGTTCCCAGGAGGAACAGAGAGACCCCGATGAACGATATCTTCCAGCGGGCTGCCCAGAGAAAACCAAGCACCAGGAGCAAGGGAAGCAACAAGAAAGAATACTTCAATGACGTGGGAGTCGTATAGGCTATCAATAAAGTGCCTCCGGCCACCGAGAGGAACAGCCTGAATTCCGATTTTCGGAAGCCGCGCCAACAGGGTAGGAACAGGAATCCTGCTGCCAACCACAACAAGCCCAGCCAATGAAAGGTGTGGATATTCTGGATCAATCCCCAGAGGGGGGAAAAAAGATCAGGATTGGCGCATTCTGTTGTGTAGGAATGATATTCAATCAGCCGCATCTGCACCCATTGAAAGAGCAGGTAATATGGAGCGCTCACCAGGCCTGCCACGGCAACCGTTACAGCAAGCCCTGCAGCAGGGAGCCAACCCTGCTTCCGGGCAAACATCCACGCAGTGCCTAGGAGACCGAACAAGAGCAACATGACCCCCCACGCCACATAGGGATCCAGCCATTCAGAGCCAGCTATGCCTGCATGCATTTGCATTGAAAGTCGCATCCAGACAATCTGGAATATGAGTAGAATAATGCCTCCTGCCAGCAAAGAATATCTGGATCTGAATGCCTCCGGCACTGCCATTGCAATCAGCCACGGGGCACTCGCAAACATCAGCAGTTGGATGAACAAGAGACCAACCCCAAGGGCTACGCCGATGCACACACAAAAGACCGGGCGGGTCAGGCCCCGGGACGAGTGGCCAGCAACCATGGCGAGTGCCAGCATCAGGATGGCACCTGGCTGATAATTATAGAATCTCAGCCATTGATGAGTCCAGGGCGAGGCTGCCGCTGCCAGTCCCAGTAGGATGGCCCCCCGAAATCCGGCGAGCTGCCATCCGTGATAGGCCATCACCGCAACAAAGGCCAGGAGAAGAAGGGCTGATGCCTCCCGAGGCCCAGATGATTCCGGACCGAAGACAGCGAGCCCGACGGCACCCAAGGCATAACCAAGGGGAGGAAAGTGATGGATGAATGGATAGTATTTCCCGCTCGGTGAATCAGGGATATAGATATAGAACCATCGTCTGCCGTCTTCTCCGAAAAGACGAGCCATCAATTCCTGGTCGTCTACCCAGACAGGCCAGGCCTCTATACTTCCCCGTGAATACCCCACAGACCGACTGAATGAATAGTTGACAGATGCGGCATAACTCAGATATTTGGACTGCTCCCATGCAGGCTCCAGATCAGGAGGAGTGGCTGCTGCTTCCCAGATTATGGAGCTGGCTCCCAGCCAGACCATCCAGACAATTGTAAGAATGACAGCCCAGCGAATCTTCCAATTGTTGCCCAGAAAGGATTTCAACTCTATTCCACCCTTTGTCCATGATGCGGGCATACTGTCCGAGTAGAAGATCGTTGTTCGACGTCAATTGTTCTCCCACTAACGACAGCTACAATTCTTCTGCGTGCTCCCTGAATTCTTTTGTGTAGCCAGTCCAGCCTGGCGGCCGCCTCGAGATAGCCTGGTCCAGACCCGAAAGGGCAAAAGTGGGGGAAGAGGTCTGGGGCTGATCTTCAGGGCCTGGGTGTCTCCAGGGCGACCCAGGCCGAGATCTCCTCGTCCCAGGCGTAGACAACCTGCCCTCTGGGAGTGTTGACAATCATCGCGTTGAACGAGATTTCGTGGCCTGTCCTGGTCGCCACGATCTGGGCCTGCATCTCGTAGCCGTCACGTTCGATCCTGGTGTACAGCCGATTGCTATAGTCTGTTTCGATTTGCCCTCCTTCTATATGGCCAAGCCTCGCCTGGTAAACCCTGTGGCCCGAACGGAACTGCATGACCCCGTTCTGGCTTCGCTTCTGCATGGTCTTGACAGCCTGGTCCCCAAGGACCCCTCCGTTTATGTCCTTCCAGTGTTCGGCAAACTTGTGATAGTCCAGGGCAGGCTGGTCGTAATATTCGTGGGACCGCCCATCAACCCCACCGAGTGCACCAGGTTGGGGCGAGGCCTGCGGTTCACCCGGAGAAGCCTGCGTTTCGTTCGGCCCTCCTGCCGCAGAGGGAACAATTGGCCCGGGTCCACAGGCCGTCATGCTCAGCAACAGTCCCAGAGTCGGGAGCGTGGCCAGAATCTTGTTCCTGACCAGGAAGGTTCGTCTGAGACTCGATAGCATCCGTCGATTCCTCTGCCCGAAGTTTTCGCCCAAGGCCGCGAAACCATCTGGACGAATGGCCTCGGTTTTTTTCAAAGTCCTCTGCTGTCCTGTTCTCACCATTGACACCCCTGCCCTGGCTCCGGAACATCCCAAAATGGAAAAGAGGCGGTGCCGTCCGGCATCCGCCTCTTCTATCCGGCCAGGACGAGTCTAGTGGAACTCGTCGTAGCTGCTGTAGCCGTCAGGGCCGCTGTAGCCGCTGCCGCCGCTATCCCATCTGCTGCCACCACCGAAGTCGGGGTCACTGGTGTCATCCGGACCGCCCGCATTGCGCGACGGGGTGTAGGTGTCGCGGCCGAAGTCCGGGCAAGATTCAGTTTCGCGAGTCGGCTGGTCCGGCATCTTCTGGGCAGCCAGGTTCATTGCACCGATCTTCATTTATTCAACCTCCACTATGGTGTCTAGCCTATCCTACCATGCCACCTCCACGGAGTTGTGAACCGGGTGTTGCCATGAAGAATCCTGGCAGGCGCAGCCAGGTCTGTTATAATCCCCGCATGTCCAAGGGGCTGCCGAAGGTTCTGCTGGTCAAATACCACGACACCAATATCCGTCCCATCCCGGATCATGCGGAGAGGACCCTGCAGATCTTCCCCTCCCTGGGGATCCTGTACCTGGCGGCTGTCCTGCGCGAGGAGGGCTTTCCCGTCGAGGTCCTGGATGCCAATGCCGAAAATCTATCGGCGCAGGCCTTCCACCAGAGGGTCCGCGATTCGCAGGCCCGGATCGTGGGCTTTACCTCCATGACGGCCGGTTGGCCCTCCACAATCGAGGGGGCGGGCATCGTTCGGGAAGCACTGCCGGAAGCCTTGGTCGTGGTGGGAGGACCGCAGTTGTCGATCCATCCCGAGCTCTGTCTGAGTTTCCCCCAACTCGACCTCGGGGTGTGCGGTGACGGGGAGGAGACCCTGCTTGAGGTGGCGCGGGCCCTGGCTGGGGGGACTTCGCTGGAAGAAATCCCGGGCACGGTGGTCAAGATCGACGGGGAAATCCGCAAGAACCCTGAGCGCACCTGGCATCGCGACATCGATCGCTATCCCTTCCCGGCGGTGGACCTGCTGGATTGGAACCTGTACCGGGCTTTGACGGTTCAGACTCCCTTCTACACGATGGTGACCACCCGGGGGTGCCCCTTCAAGTGCCGTTTCTGCAGTCAGATCTACGCCGGCAACACCGTTCGTTTCCGCTCACCCGAGAACGTGGTGGACGAGATCGAGCTCTACGTGCGGAAACACGGGGCTCGGGAGATAGTTTTCTTCGACGAGACCTTCACCTTGAACAAGGCGCGCGTCATGAGGATCTGCCAGCTGATCCGCGAGCGCGGCCTGGTCTTCCGTTTCGACATGCGCACGCGTGTGGATTCGCTGGACGAGGAGATGGTTCTGGCCTTGAGAGAAGCTGGAGGGCAGCGCGTCCACTTCGGGATTGAGTCGGGGGCCCAGGAGATCCTGGATCGCATGGGCAAGCAGACAACCGTCGACCAGGTGCGGACCGCGGTGTCGCTCTGCAAGAAGCACGGCTTCTCGACGAGGGGCTACTTCATGATCGGCTACCTGGGAGAGACCCCCCAGACCTATGCAGAGACCCTGAAGGTGGCCCGTGAGTTGGATCTGGATTGGGCCTCCTTCTCCATCACAACACCCCTGCCCCAGACGCATCTCTTCGACGAGGCCCGCGACCTGGGCCTGGTGGACGAGGGCTTCTGGAGGGATTACACGTTGTTGCAGTCGCCCCGGCTCCAGTTCCCGATCATCGAGTCGGAGTATTGGGACGAGGCTCGCCTGCAGAAGATGCTGAAGCGGGCCTATTCGTCCTTCTATCTGCGTCCGCGGATGGTCTGGCGACACCTGACCGGTCTGCGCGGTTGGGAGGGTCTGCGGAACCTGGTCGGTGGGGTGCGGGTGATGCTCAGTCTGCAGCGCTGAGCCCTACTTCTGGCACTTCGCACACCAGGAACTGGTACGGCCTGCCACCGTCGTGCGGCGCAGCTCCTGGCCGCACTCCAGGCAGGGTTGGCCGTAGCGGCCGTAGACCCGCAAGGCTGGACCGTTCTGACCGCGGTTCCCTTCGGCATCCCGGTAATCCGAGAAGGTGGTCCCGCCCCTTTCGAGAGCCTCCTTCAGCACGTCGGGAATGGCCTCGAAGAGGCGGCGTACATCTCGCGCACTCAGTTTGTTGGCTCGGCGGGTCGGTCGCAGTCCGCAGCGGTGCAGGGTTTCATCCACGTAGATATTGCCCATTCCGGCTACCACCGATTGATCCAGGAGAACGGCTTTGATGTGCCGGGTGGTGCGTTTCAGGGCCGAGGCGAAACCCTCCAGGGCGAAGTCGGGGGTCAAGGGGTCCGGCCCCAGGCCGGCCAACTCCGGACAGGTCAGGGCTTCCCGGGTGGTATAAAGGCGCCACTTTCCGAACTTTCGGATGTCGCGATAGCACAGGCAGGTGCCGTCGACGTGGTGCAACAGGATGTGGGCATGGGGGTCTTGCTCCCCTCCCACGGCGTTCCCCGGTGCGGTCTGGGCGGAGTCCTGGAACAAGAGCTGTCCGGTCATTCCCAGGTGGACCAGCAGGGTCCCTGAGTCCAGGTCCAGGAAAAGGATCTTCCCGACCCGTCGCGGTTTTCCGAAGGTCCGCCCGGCCAGCCCGATGACGAAGCTCTCCCAGTCGGGGTGGGTGACGAGTTGGGGGGCACGGACCTCCGCGCGGCGGATGCGGCGACCTGGGAGGTGGCGTTCCAACCCTCGGCGGATGGTCTCGACTTCGGGAAGTTCCGGCATAAAGCCCATAATAGGAGGGGCCTTCGGGGAGGTCAATGGTGTAGGGCCTCCTGAATCCGCCGCCTGGCGTGAGAACCGAGGCCATCGAGGCGGGTCTGGATGCCAGGAAGGCGTGCATCGAGGAGCGGAGCGTAGTTGGAAACTACGTGAGCACCGCAGAGGTGCGCCTGACG
>JAAZKF010000445.1 GCA_012799975.1 Burkholderiales bacterium | reverse complement strand
CCTGAATCCGCCGCCTGGCGTGAGAACCGAGGCCATCGAGGCGGGTCTGGATGCCAGGAAGGCGTGCGTTCTGAGGAGCGGAGCGTAGTGGGAAACTACGTGAGCACCGCAGAGGTGCGCCTGACGATGCAGACGGGCCCCTCCCACCCACACCCTGGTGTGGGTGGGGTCTCAACGCCTCGACGGCCGAATGCCACGCCAGGCGGTGGATTCAGGGCCAGGGCGTGTTCTCTTCAGCCCCGCAGGACCTCACCCATCCGGCGGACCGACTCGCGCAGATTCTCCGGGCTGTAGCGGCTCCAAGCCAGCCGGAATGAGCGCGGGGCCTGTTCGGCCAGGGGCCCACGGGCTTCCGAGCATTCCCGGGGCAGGAAGGTGATTCCCGGGATGTAGCCGCTACCCGCTTTCTGGACCGCGGCTAACAGCTTCCGGGTGTCGCCCGCGGGCAGGGTGACCCAGGTGAAGTATCCACCGGCGGGTCGGGTCCAGGTGGTGCCCTGGGGCATCTCGGCCTGCAGGGACTCCAGGAGGGCTGCGCGGCGTTGGCGGTAGGCGGCCTGGAGGCGTCGGACGTTGGCCTGGTACATTCCCTCGACCATGCAGGTGGCCACCAGCAAGGAGGGCAGATGGCTGGGAGCCCCGCCCGAATGCAGCCAGGGCTGCCCCGAAAACTTTCTGGTCAGGGGCCGGTCGGCCGTGAGATAGCCGACCCTCAGGCCCGGGGCCAGGGACTTGGCAAAGGAGCCGAGCCGGACCACCCGCCCGGGGGGAGCCAGGCTCCACAGCGAAGGAGGGGCGGGGCCATCGAAGGAGAGCTCGCGATAGACGTCATCCTCGACCAGCAGCAGGTCTTCGGCTTCGGCCAGTTCGAGCAGGGCGCGACGTCGCTCGGTGGTCAGGGTCAGTCCGGTCGGGTTGTGGAAGTTGGGGATGGTATAGAGGAAGCCGACCTTCCTGCCACTGGCCCGGATCCGCGCCAGCGTATCGGGCAGGGTTTCCACTACCAGTCCCCCGGAATCAAAGGGGAGGGGGCAGATCTCCAGGGGATGACTGGCCAGGATCTGTAGCGCGAAGTGGTAGGTGGGGGCCTCGACCAGGATCACCTGACCCGGCTCGGCCAGGAGCTTTGCACACTGTTCCAGGGCGGCCGAGACCCCGCCGGTGATGCAGATCTCGTCGGGTCGGGGAGGGCGCGAGTCCGTTCTCCCCAGCCGGTCGACTACGGCCTCGATCAGTGGACCCGGGCCGGCCGGGGCTCCATAGGTCAGTGCCTCAGGGCCGAAGCGTCGCAAGGTGGTGCCGGCCAGATTGGCCAGTTCGTCGACGGCGAGCAGATCCGGGTCGGGGTGCCCCCAGGCCAGATCGATAACGCCGGGTTTCTCGACGAACTCGACCAGCGGCAGGCGCCCGCCAGCAGTTTCCGGGAGTCCCTGCCGGGAGGGATGGCTCATCATTCGGGCCCGTCGGACTGGATGCGGAACGTCCCCTTGCGGTGGGCTTCATCCCCCTGCCGGGAGAGTCGGAGTAGCCAGATATTGGCCCGGGCGCGCACCATGCTCAGGGCGCGGGCCGAGCCCAAGGCACCTTGGGGATTTTCGCGGGCCAGGGCCTCGAAGGCGGCCCGGGCGCGGTCAGGAGTGTTGGCCAGGAAGAGGCACAAGGCTCGCAGGCTCAGGGCCTCCAGACCCAAGGACCAGGCTTCCCGCCCCCGTCCCGGGTCCGCTGCCAGCCGGGCCAGGCCTTCGCGCTGGAGGGCTGCTGCCAGGTTCCCATAGACTTTGGCGGCCTCCAGGAAGCTGGAGCGTCCACTCAGGGCCCAGGCCTTCTTCAGGCTGGCAGGATGGGGGGAGGTGGGCTTGTCGGCGGGCCCCAGGCGCAGGAAGTGTTCCAGTCGCATGTCCAGGCCCTTGTGCCATTCCCCCAGGGCTTCCCGGGCGGGATCCCGGGTCGCTTCTGGCGAGGGGGTCTCGGTCTGGAGAGAGGGAGAGGCTCCCGGAACCGGAAGGAGGTCCGGCGCGGCTCCCGAGGTGGGGGCCGGGCCAGGAGCCGACGGGCGCGGCCTTTCCTGAACCCGCCTGCTCCGACTGAAGACCAGAAGGTCTCCAGGGGCGCATTCAAAGAGGCCCTTGAGGCTGATCCGCAGCTCCGGGGAAACCCGCAGCACCGTGGCCTCCCCCAGGGGGGTCCCCGCGCGCACCAGGCTGACCACGTCGCCCGGCTTGAGCCCCGTCATGGGGCCAGGCCGACAGCGGTAGACTGCCACCTGGTCGGGGACCTCGGCTTCCACCGTCCCAACCACCGCGCCCGTGGGCAGGGCCGTGGCCATTCCCGCCAACAGGAAGATCAGGAGAGACACCAGGAGGACTTGCAGGGTTTTCATCGGTTGGCGCTTCGCCACGAAGGCCGGGAACCCCCCAATGCCAAGGAGCCGGAAGGGGCGAGTAGAAGTCCTGGCGGACGGGTCTTCCTACCCGCCCGGGTCCCGACCTCCAGGGTTGGGTCCTCTCCGCCCACGTGCAGGTCACCGGATACGACTGAAATTCCCACCCGGGATGGGAAAGGCCGGAGGGAGCGCCTGAAGGCCGTGGTTCCTCATGAAAAGGAGGTTTGTCTCTTCCGTGCAATTCCCGCATTTCAGTAACCGCACAGGCTGCCAGGACGAAGCGGAGGGAAGACCTGATTGAGGCGCAATAGCCTGGAGAATATGCGGCTGAGCGTCCGCACCCATGTGGCGATGCTGGTGGTCATCGCGATCATCTTTCTGGGAGCTGGCAGGCTCATTCGCCTTCAGATCCAGGACTTCTACTATCGACAGATGGAGGCCGAGTCCCAGCGTCTGGCCACCAGCTACGCCTACAATCTCGAACAGGCCTTGGAATCCATCGGGATGGTTCCCTCCAAGGACAACCCGATCTATGAGTTCATCCAGTCGTCCGAGTGCTCTCGGGTCGACCCCATCCGGAAGAGCCTGCGGGACGGGAAATGTTACAAGTTCGGCTACGTGCGTTTGCAGGACGGTCGCTTCGCCCAGATCGGGGTGCGTGCCGAGCGGATCCAGCATCTCATGGGGCGCTTCGAGGTCCAGGAACTTCTCAAATACATACGGACCGAACATAACGTAGCCGAGGCTCGTTTCGTCCCGCAGGACCAGGTAAACCGAGCGGGGACGTCGGACCCCCAGGACGTCGAGGTCACGCAGGCCGGCTCCGACATGCATGTGGTACTTACCCCCAATGGGCAGAAGCTCTTCCGCTTCGAGGCGCCCGTCGAGTTGAAGGGGGAGCCCATCGGCAGGCTGGTCCTGGGGCACGACCTGACCCGGACCGACGAGCTGGTTGATTACGTCAGCAACGTCTGGATCGTCGCTTTGGTGCTGATCTACCTGATGATCGCGGTCATGATCTACTCGGG
>JAAZKF010000444.1 GCA_012799975.1 Burkholderiales bacterium | reverse complement strand
GGCCGGGATTTTGTCGTGTCGCTCGCCTGTCGAATTCGGCATCGATGCTCTGGCCATCCCGAACCCGGCCGGGATGAGTCACATCCGAAGATCTTCAGACCGGAGTCGGACGCCGGGTCTGTCCGGGTCCGGCCGCTATTTCTTGGCCAGATGTGCTTGAATGTCGGCTCCGAAGAAGGGTGAGTTCTGGGCCTGAAGGGTGGCGTCTGGTCCGACTCATGTCGGAATTTATTCAAGTACTGGCAGGATAGCGACGGAACTTGTTCAATACACTGAGCCATGAGTACCCAGAGCGATAGCTTTTCTCCACAAGTCCGACTTCTGTCGGCCTCTGAATTCGCCGCTGCCATCGGCAAGACCGAGCGTCAGGTATATCGTTACATCCAGAAGGGTCGGGTTCGCGCCCTTCCTGCCGAGGAAACAGGCCTGCCGGGCGTGCGAATCCCGGAGTCCGAGCTGGAGGCCTTCCTGGCCCGCTTCGGACCTCCCGCGGGAGGGTGGGTGAGACCGCGTTCCAGCGCGTCCAGCGCGCGCAGACTGGAAAGCTTCGAGGAGAGCGCCGAGGAAGAACCCGCGGTGCCGCTTCCGACACTGACAGTTCCCCTGGAGCGGCACGAGGCCGCGGTCATGCGTCTGGGGTATCTGGAGAGCCAGTTGGAGCAGTCGCGTCGCATGCTGACCGATGGCAGCCAGACCGAGTCGGAAATCCGGACGCGTCTGGAAGAGGCAGAGGAAGCCCTGAAAGCCCAGGAGCTGGAGATTTTGCGAGCCGAGGTCCGAGCCGAGGCCGCCGCTGAGGCACGAGCCGAGGCCGAGTCCAGGGCACGTCAGTTGGCCGTCCGGTTGGAGGACGCCGAGAGGCGCGCGCGAACCCCCTGGTGGCGTCGTCTGCTGGGAGGGTAGGATTCTGCCCCAGGTGGGGGAGGACCTGATGTCCTCGGCTTGAAACCAGCCGGGTCGAGCTTCTGATCCCGGCTTTTCGGGTCTTCCCCGACCGCCGGGCCCGATTCGGAGAGGGCGATCTGGAGGTGTTCGTGGTGGACCATTCCGCGGGGTTCCTGAAGCTGGTCGAGGAGGCACGTTCTCGAGTGCAGGAGTGCACCTGTGAGGACGTCCATCGGCTGTTTGAGGCGGAAGAGGACTTCCATCTGGTCGATGTCCGCGAAGACCACGAATGGCGTAAGAGCCGGATTCGTGGTGCCGTCCATCTGGGTCGCGGCATCCTGGAGCGCGATATCGAGCATCGCTTCCCCGATCTGGAGGCCGATCTGGTGCTGTATTGTGGCGGTGGCTATCGCTCGGTCCTGGCGGCCGAGTCCTTGGGGAAGATGGGTTATCGCCGGGTGCGCTCGATGGCCGGGGGCTGGCGGGCCTGGAAGGAACTGGGTTACCCGCTCGAGCACTGAGCAGCCCTGTGTGAGCCTGAATCCGCCGCCTGGCCGTAGTGGGAGAATTCTTTAGCGGGTGGCCTTCTTTTTCTCCTCCAGGATCTCCTGATACTGGCGAGCTCGGTTGCAGTAATCGGGAAGCAGGCCCAGAAGGTAGGCCTGGTCGGGGTGGCGTTTGGCCATCTTGTCATAGACGGCCAGGGCCCGCTGGGGGTTCTTCTGGGCGACGCACAGAGCATACTCCAGGTGGGCCAGGGCCGTCGAGGCCACCTGGGAATCGGGATAGCGGTCGATGAAGGCCACCATGGCCTCCGGCGTGCGCTTCGGGTCCAAGGCAGAGGCTTCCAGGTAGCCTTTCAGGTCCTTGGGGTTCTTGCGCGCAAAATCGCGCTTCAGGTCCATCTCCAGCAGGGTCAGTTCCTGCCATGCCTTGCGGTCGGTCGGGTTGACCTGGGCCACGCTGTCTTTTGTTCCGAAGGTCGACTTGTCTTTGATGAATAGCGCGCGTTCCAGGACTTCGCTCTTCAGGCGAGCGAAGGTCAGGGCCTTGCTGAGGTCGTGGGTGCTCAGGTCTTCCTGGATATAGCGGTCGCTCTCTTCCTCATCGACCACCACCAACAGGTCTCGGTTGATCTTTGCGACCAGGTCCTTCTCAAAAAGGCGGCGCGGGCGGTCGCGATTGGTGGGGCCACTGGGCGCCACCGGATTGAAGACGGTTTGGGCCACCCAGAGGATGGCTGCAAAGGCTATCAGGATTTTCAGGGTTCTCCAGAGCATGGCATCACCGGGAACCGCCTGGGGACAGGCGGGGTCTGAGAGTCACCCCGCCGGAGCGGGGGTTGTGCGTGGGATATACCCATGAATTGTAGCATGCCGGGCAAGGCCCGGAAATGAGTGAGGGCCGCCCCGCGACGGAGCGGCCCTCACCTCAGATTCCGGGCCTTATGGTTTGAAGGGACCGGTGTAGCGGACGATGGAACCGTTGGCCTGGCCCATGTCGAAACCGCGGCTGAGATAGATCAGGAGGTTCTCGGGTTCGACGGGCAAGCCCCAGGTTGCGACCGGAAGCACATGGAATCCACGGGAGAAGCCGGTGGAGATCTCCTTGTCGGCCAGGATGGTGAGCGGCGGTGACTTTGCCGTCTTGAACCGGACACGGTTCGCTGTTCCGTTCGAGACGACCGATTGGACGAAGGCGACATCCAGGTAGGGCTCGTTACTGTCGGTCTTCTGGTAGATCATGCCCAAGCCGACCGGTTCGGTAAGTTCGCCCTTGACCAGGTTCACGGTGCGGTTGCTCCAGTTGATGTCCTCGGGACCCGGGTAGTAACGGAGGTTGCCGTTCCCAGGGCCGGCCGGCAGCGGGCCACCGACCACCGAGAGGGCGAAGCCGTCGAGGATCACCAGGGCCTCCCCGGCGGCCCAGCGGACTTCAAAGGGACGCAGCATCACCGGGTCTCCTAACGCGGCTGTCAGGATCCGGGAGCTGGCCAGGGGAATCGGGTAGGTATCGTCCTCGGGTTTGGCATCCGCGACCACCACATTGCCGGCCCCGTTCTGAGCTATGGCGACCTTGCCCATGGCATCGATGCCGGCCGGGAAGTCCAGCCCGACCATATAGTCGATCACCACCGGGGGATCTTGTGATATATCGGCACGCCGGACCCGCCCCTGCGGGGTCCCGGAGTACTCGGTCCAGAAGATGTACTTGCCGCCGTCATAGCAGACACCCATCGGGTTGACGGGGGGGGTGGGAGCATACTGGCCCAGGTCCAGGGCGGTGGCCTTCCCGCTGTCTTCGCCAGAGCCGGGCTTGATGATCAGGACCCGCCCCTGGTTTGTAGCGAAGCGGTCGGTGACCAGGAGGTGATAGCCGCTGAAAGACCCGGAGGTGATATAGGCATCGGTCATCCAGACCGGGTTGCTCAGGGTCAGAGCGCGAGCCTGGACTTCGCCCCGGGCGTTGATCTCTTCGATCTGGACCTCTTCGGGTGACTTCGGATCGAACTTGGAGTCGTTGTTCTGGGTATCATAGGCGGTGCGGAAGAGTCGGCCTTGGTTGGTGCCCAGTTGGTAGCCCTGCAGGTAGTACAGGCTCATTTGTTCTATCCAGAAGGCGAGCCGCGTGGGGTTGTTCAAACTGGTGACCACGTTGACGATGCCGATTGGGAAGGGGGAGACTGAAGGGCTGGGTTTGGGGGAGATGGTGGGGCCCGGCCCTGGGGTGCCCGTCTCGAAGGGTATGATGAGTCCGGCGCCGGAGTCGGCGTTTCCTGTGCAACCTGCCACGGCCAGGATCGCTACGAGTACCAGCAGCAGGGCGGTCAGCCCGAAGGTTCGCCTCAACTTGTGCCTCCTTTTGGGCTCCCGACTCGGGGTCGGGTCCCGTTGGATGGCCGGAGAGAGCCGGCCCGAGAGTGCAGTTTGGCCGTCTTGGACCAGCGGTAGCGGCCGATGGTCCAAGAGGGTCCTTCGTGGGGGGGCCGGTCAGGACCCCACCACGAAGGAAGGTCAGTTGGCAGCAGCCGCACGGGAGTCCGCGATGACCTGTTCGCTGACCTGCGGCGGAGCCTCTTCGTAATGGGAGAACTTCAACGAGAATTGACCGCGACCCTGGGTGATCGAGCGCAGGTCAATCGCGTAGCGCAGCATTTCAGCCTGGGGGACCTGTGCCTTGATGCACTGCAGGTTGCGGCCCGTGGGCTCCATTCCCAGGATGCGGCCGCGTTTGGAGTTCAGGTCCCCGATGACGTCGCCCATGAAGGATTCGGGCACCAGGACCTCCACGTTGTAGATCGGCTCGAGCAGGACCGGCCTGCACTTGAGCGCCCCTTCCTTGAAGGCCATGCTTCCGGCGATCTGGAAGGCCATGTCCGATGAGTCTACCTCATGCATCTTGCCATCGTACAGGCGCATCTTGATGTCCACCACCTGGTAGCCTGCCAGGATTCCCTCCTCCATGGCCTTGCGCGCGCCCTTTTCGACGGCGGGGATGAAGTTCTTAGACACGGCGCCACCGACGATGGCGTCTTCGAAGACGAACCCCTCACCCCGAGGCAGCCCACTCAGTTCCACGTGGACCTCGGCGAATTGTCCCCGGCCGCCCGACTGCTTCTTGTGGCGGGCCACCTGCTGGGTCTTGCCGCTCAGGGTTTCCCGGTAGGGAACCTTGGGGGTGGAGAGTTCCACGTCCACGCCCAGGCGCTTGAGCCTCTCGACGCACAGATCGAGCTGCACGTCGCCAACACCTGAGAGGATGGTCTCGCGGGTCTCATCCAGGCGCTTGACCTTCAGCGTCGGGTCTTCCTGCATCAAGCGTTGCAGGTTGGCCGAGAGTTTGTCCTCGTCGGCCTTGGATTTGGCGCGGATGCAGCGGGTGAAGAAGGATTCCGGCAGTTCCAGGGTAGGCAACTGCATCTTGTTGGCCGGGTCGCACAGGGTATCGCCGGTGGCGGAACCACCCAGCCGTCCCACCGCGACGATATCTCCGGCGTAGGCCTGCTCGACCTTGTCCTGATGCTTGCCTCGCATGGTGAAGAGCGGGCCGATCTTTTCGTCCTCGCCTCGGCCCGGGTTGTGCAGGACCGTGTCCGGCCGGAGGGTGCCGCTGTAGACCCGCATGTAGGAGATCTTGCCCACATATGGGTCGGAGCTGGTCTTGAAGATCAGGGCTGCCAAGGGGGCCTTGGAGTCGGCCGGCCGGCTGGTCTCCTGGCCATCCGGGGCGGTTCCGAATACTTCGGCGATGGGGGCCGGGATATATTCCAGGATGGCATCCAGCAGCAGGGGAATTCCCTTCAGGCTGGTCGAGGAACCGCACAGGGCGGGGACGATGCTGCCCGATTTGATGCGGCGGACCAGGCCGTCGTGGATTTCTTCATCCGACAGTTCCATGGTCTCGAGATACTTCTCGGTCAGGGCGTCGTCGGCTTCGGCGGCCTCTTCGACCAGCTTCTCACGCCAGGTGGCCAGGGTGTCTTGCAGATCGGCCGGGATGGCTGTTTCCTGGGGTTTCCCCTTGGCGTCGAAGGTATAGGCCTTCTGGGATACCAGGTCCACGATGCCTTGGAAGGTCTCGGCCATGCCGATGGGGATTTGTACCGGGACCACCCGGGCGCCGTGCAGTTTCTCGGCGCATTCGTCCATCAGGTGGAAGAAGTCCGCGTTCTCCTTGTCCATCTTGTTGACGAACAGGATTCTTGGCATCGAACGCTCTTCGGTCAGATCCCAAATCTTCTCCAGGCCCACTTCCATGGCCGAGTTGGCTGCTGCCACCAGGATGGCGCCTTCGGTGGCGCGCAGGGCGCCCAGGCTTTCGGACAGGAAGTCGAAGAAGCCCGGAGTGTCGAGGACGTTGATCTTGCCGGCCTTCCACTCGATGGGGGCCAGGGCAGAAAAAACGGTCATCTGGCGCTTGATTTCGTCGGGGTCGAAGTCGGTCGTGGTGTGGCCTTCTTCCACCTTACCCAAACGGTCGATGGCGCCGGAAACGTACAGCACCGCTTCGGCCAGCGAGGTCTTCCCCGCTCCCTGGTGGCCGAACAGGCCGACGTTGCGAATCTGTTCAGTCGGATAGCTCTTCACGCGTGGTCCCTCCGTCTATAGCGGATCTATTCGGTTTCGGCGTTCTCGATCGGGGCGATCTCCTCGGCAGGCGCCTCAGGGACCTCAGGCGCCGCAGCGGCCTTGGCCACGACTTTGGCCTTGTAGCCCTCACGGTGCTCGATCGGGATGAACTTGCCTTCTTTGACGGCCGCTTCGCGGAGCCACTTGCTACCGCCGATACGAACCCAGTCCTTACCCTCCAGGTTGGCGCCGGTCCTCCGGCACTTCGGGGGGCTGGGCTTCTTGGGCGAACTGCGAGCCATGTCTTGTATACCTCCGAAAATCTTGCCGGACCCCATGAAAAAAGGCGGATCGACGCGCCAGAGGTTTGCAACCTCAGGATCCGGTCATGCCGCACGAACTAAAGTTCGAAATACGGGTCGAAAAATATCAGCTTTCCTTCCCTTTCGTCATCTCGATTCCTTCTGGCGGAAGTCCTGAGGTGGCGGGCTTTCAGAGTCGGGCCACGGCTTCCACCTCGACGCGAACGTCGCGAGGCAGCCTTGCGACCTGGACGGCCGAGCGGGCCGGAGGAACCTGATCGAAGAAGCGCGCGTAGACCTGATTGAATTCAGCGAAATCCGCCAGGTCCTGAAGGAAGACGGTGGTCTTCAGGACCCGGTCCAGGCTGGAGCCGGCGGCTTCCAGGACAGCCCGCAGGTTCTTCAGGGCCTGCTCGGTCTGCTCGGCGGTGGTCTTGCCGACCAGGTCGCCGCTTTGCGGGTCCATGGGAAGCTGACCTGAGCAGAAGACCAGGTCGCCGCAGCGGATCGCTTGAGAGTAGGGGCCGATGGCGGCCGGGGCATTTTCGGTGATGATAGGGGAGTGTTGTGCAGTCATTGGGGCGCATTCCACGGCGGGCTCGAGGACCCTGCCCGGGCAGGCCTGGCCCGCACGGTGCAGAAGGGAGGCCCGTGAAACGGACCCTCATGGCCTCCGGCCTGGCCTTTGCCGGTAGTCTGGGACTGTATCTGGTCACCATGGCTCCCGATCTTCCCCCCGGACACGATAGTGCCGAGTTGGTAACGGCCGCGAAGGTCTTGGGGATCGCGCACCCTCCCGGTTATCCCGTGTATGTCCTGTCGGGGTACCTGTTGCTCTCGGTCCTGCCGGGCGATCCCGCCTGGATCATGAATCTGTTCTCGGCTGGGAGCGGGGCCTTGGCGGTCGGTCTGCTGGCCCTGGCCATCAGCCGGCTCACGGGTTCCAACCTGTCTGGCCTGCTGGCAGCAGGGCTCTTTGCCTGCGCGCGCACCCCCTGGCGCATGGCTGTGGGGGCTGAGGTCTTTTCGCTGCATCTCGCCCTGGTGGCAGCCCTTCTCGCGGTGACCGCCTTCTGGAGGGAGGCCACGGAGTCGGGCCGGCGGACCTGGCTGACGGTGGGGTGTCTTGTCCTGGGCCTGGGACTGGCCCACCATCAGACGATCGTGCTGGTCGTGCCCGGCGTTTTGGGTTATCTGTGGTTGGCCCGCGATGGGCGGCGTCTGGGTTGGTCGCTGTCCTGTCTGGCGGCCCTGGCCCTGGGTCTGGCCCCCTATGCCTGGATTCCCTGGAGGGCAGCCCAGGATCCACCGCTGAATTGGGGCAACCCGGACTCACCAGAGCGGTTCTTCTGGGTCCTCACCCGCCAGGGGTACGGGGGAATCAAACTCAGCCAGGCTTCGGGGACCCGACCGGCCGTCGTCTATCACCTGGAAGCGTGGGCTCGTTCGCTTTTTACCTACCAGTATCCGTTCTTCGGAACGGTCGTGGGAATCCTGGGAGGAGCCCTGGGATTCCTGCGCCGGAAGCCTGAGGTCCTGCTCTTCGGGATGCTCTGGTTGCTGGCTGGCCCCGTGTGGGCTGTGGTGGGTGCCCAACCCCGAGGCGAAGGCTTCCTGGACATGATGGAGCGCTTCTATGCCTCCTCGGACCTGGGCTTTGCTGGGCTGATCGGCCTGGGCCTGGCCTGGGCCGGGAAGTCCCGGAGGCCGTGGGTTGGCCGCTTGGCCGTGGGGGCCTGCAGCCTGGGCCTGGTGGCTGGATTTGCGCTCAACTTTCCCGCGTGCTCGGAGCGGGGTCAGCATCACGTCCCCGACAGTCTGCAGGCCATGCTGGCGGGCCTGCCGCCGGGGGCGCTGGTCGTCACCGGGAATGACTTGACTTCCGGGATTTTCCTGTACGCTACGCTGGTTCAAGGCCAGCCCTTGGACCATCTGCCGGCTGGCCTGAGCGCTTCGGACTGGTTCCTGGAGACCTTGCCTCCGGACCGGGCGCAGGCACTGCGACAGGGAGGTCTGCCCGGGTTGTTGGTGCAGGCCAGGTCCCGGGGAGTCCCCGTCTATCTAGACTTCCTTCCCACAGGAGTGGACGGTTTCTTCGTTCCCGAAGGCCTGCTTTATCGCTATCTGGCACCGGGAGAGCCGATCCCCTCGCGAGAATCGGCCTCGCGCCGTTCGCTGGCCATCCTGGAGGAGGTGGCGCGCCAGGGTGACTATTCGCTGACTCCTCAGAGGCCGTTCTGGACCCGGCACCTGGTTCGCACCTGGGCCTGGGCCTATCAGACGGCCGGAGAGGGTCTGGCCCAGGCCGACCCCGCGCAGGCAGCGCGGGCTCTACAGACCGCACGCCGGATGCTGGGCGAGAGCGGTCCGGAGGAGGACTAGCCCCTGCTCGCAGCTCAGGTCGGGTCTTCGAAACCGCGCCGCTCGCGCACGAGGTAGAGTGGGCGTTGGCGGACTTCGGAGTAGATACGGCCCATGTACTGCCCCAGGACCCCGAGGGTCAGGAACTGGGCTCCGGCCAGCAGCAGGATCAGCGTCGCCAGGGAGGTGGAATCCCAGGCCAGGCTTCGTTGGCCGATGAGGTGTGTCCACACCAGGCAGAGTCCCATCGCCAGGGCATAGCTCGTCACACCCAGTCCGAGCCAGGTGATGGCCCTCAGGGGGAGGGTGGAGAAGGCCAGGATCCCGTCCGAAGCCAGACCCAGCATGCGGGGCAAGGAATACTTGGTCCGGCCGGCCGCTCGGGGCTCTCGAGAGTAACCCACGGTGGCCACCTCATGGCCGATCCAGGCGACCATGCCGCGGACGTAGCGGTGCTTTTCGGGCATGGCCAGCAGGGCCTTCACCGCCCGGCGCGAGAGCAGTCGGAAGTCGCCGGCCTGGGCGGGGAGCGGGATGTCCGAGAACAGGTTGACGAACGAATAGAAAGCGCTGGCCGAGATGCACTTGAACCAGGGCTCGCCCCGGCGCTCCTGGCGCACGGCGCAGACCACGTCGGCGCCTTCATGCCAGGCGGCGACCAGGTCGGCGATGACTTCGGGAGGATCCTGCAGATCGGCATCCAGGGTGGTGACGGTGTCGCCCCGGGCCGACTCGATTCCGGCCGAGATGGCCACCTGGTGGCCGAAGTTTCGAGAGAGTCGAAGCAGACGAACCCGGGAATCGCCTTGCGCCAGGCAGACCAGGATTTCCCAAGAGGCGTCCTGGCTTCCGTCATCGACGTACAGGATTTCGTAGTCCTCGCCAATGGCCTGCATGGCCGAGGTGCATCGGGTGTGGAAGGCCTCCAGGACTTCCGCCTCGTTGTAGACCGGGACGACCACCGAGTGTCGCGGTGTGTGCGGCATACCGGCTCCCTTCACCTGGGGTGCTGAAGCCTCCGTCCGGAAATCGGACGTCGGACCGACCTTACCACAAAGGTTTCGGGCGGGTCGAGGCCAGGAGCCTATGTTCCCGAACTCGCATTGTGCGTCGAGGTCGCTCGGGCTTCTGGTATTCAGGTGGCGGTTCGCGTAACCCTCTCGTTTTCGTAGGGCAGGGCTTCACCGACCTTCCGGGTCTGGGTCTTCAACTCGGGCAACACAGTCGGGTTCCCAGGTCGGCTCAGCTCCGGCTTGTGGCCAGTCGGCGGGCTTCCAGCAGGGTCTCGCGGCAGTCGACATTGAAGGCTGTTTCGGCGTAGGGGGATTCAATGCCCGCGCAGAGGACTCCCATCAGTCGTCGTGCGGCTTCTTCGGCCATGGGGATGGTCAGGCGGCGCAGGGCGAAGGCCAGGATGGTCCTCCATCCCAGGATGGCGGCCAGGCGCAGCGGGTTCTTGCGGGCTTGAGCGAGCTCCTTCAGGGCCTGTTGCATACGGCGGGCTACCTGGGGCTGGAGCGCCACCAGTCCGGTTCCACAGAAGGTGCCTTCCATCAAGCGGGCCCAGGTGTGCCGCACACCAGGAAATTCCTTCTCCGAGACCTCCTGGCGCATGAAGCCGTACCAGATCGAGGCCTCGGGGCGTCTGGCGCATCGGCCCAGAAAGTCGGTGACGGCCGCACTGCTCAAGAACGGCAGGTCGCCGGCCACAGTCAGGACCGGAGTATCGGCGTCGCGCGTGCAGGCCAGGCCGGCTTCCAAGGATTGGATGAGGTCGGCGCCCGCGGGCACGACCTCGTCGGCGCCGGTCCACTCGGGGCCCAGGCTCTCGGCTCCCACGGGGCTGACCAGGACGACCCGCTCGATGCGGGGCGACTCGACCAGGGCACGCAGGGCCCGGGCTGCCATGGGAAGCGGGCCGATGGGAAGCAGACCTTTGCCGGGCGGGGGCCTCTCGCCTTCGGGAAGCGATTCGAGGTGCCCTCCGGCCAGCAGGATGGCTTCGACTCGGTCGGGGAATCTCATCGGGGTGACCCTCGGAAGCGGGTGCACAGGACGTGGCCCAGGTCCTTCAGACGGGTGGCCACGGGTTCCGGATTGCAGCTGGGCTCCAGCAGACCGAAGAGCGTCGAACCGCTACCGCAGAGCCGGGCTTGCGCGCAACCCGCTTGCAGCATCCGGCGTCGCAGTTCGGACAGCTCCGGGCGCAGGGCCTCGGCGGCGGCTTCCAGGTCGTTGCCGGTAGACCGCAGCAGGTCCTGGGCCCGACCCTTGGACAGGGCCGCTACGACACGTTCGGCACTGCCCCTTCCGGGGCGGCGGACCTCTTCGGGGAGGCGATCCCAGCAATCGTAGACCTCGGGAGTGCTGAGGGGAAAATGGGGGATCAGGAGGAGCACCGGAAGGTCTGGTGGGGAGGGGAGGGGGCTGAGGAGCTCGCCTCGTCCCCGACCTCGAGCAGTTCCTCCCTCCAGGCCGAAGGCTACGTCGGCTCCCAGGCGGGCGGCCAGCTTCAGCAGGTCTGCGGGTTGAAGAGGCAGGTCATGGGCCCGAACCACCCCCAGCAGTGCGGCAGCGGCGTCGGCACTGCCGCCGCCCAGGCCTCCGCCGGCCGGGATTCTCTTGATCAGGCGCAGTCGGGTCGGCAACTCTCGGCCGACGAGGTCCTCCAGGCTGCGCAGGGCCTTCATGACCAGGTTTCTCTCGTCGGGCACCACTTCCGCTCCTTGACCGATTTCGTCCTGGATGATCAGCTCGGTCTTTGCCGAAGGTCGGACATCCAGGAGATCCTCGAGTTCCAGCCAGCAGAAGATGGTGTCCAGCTCGTGGTATCCGTCGGGAAGGATTCCTTGGACCTCGAGAGCCAGGTTGATCTTGGCCGGAGCCGAGCACAACAAGGGAGTCACGGGTCCTCCTGGGTGGTGGAGGTCGGGGACTCATAGATCATGGGATTTGTCAGTAGAGTGGCCTGGGCTTGAGCCAGGCGGCGCAGTTCTGCGAAGTCCTTCGGCATCACCCACGTCCGGTTCAGGACCAGGCGGCTGTACATCCACACGTGGTTCTCCTTCTGGCGGGTGGTGCTGAAGAAGGAGCCCAGCGAGTTCTGGAGCGAGAGGTTCGGGGGAAGTTCCAGGATCCGGCAGCCCTCGGGAAGGGCCACGTGGATCCGCACGTCGTCCCGGAATGGGAAGTCGAAATGAGCCGGGAATCGGCGGGTCGTGGATTCGGCCAGGGAGACCAGGCGGTCGCCGCCGTACAGGGGAAGGGGCAGGGCCCGGGTCCGGCCGCCGTCGCGGGAAGTCGCCAGCTCGGAGAAGACCAGCGTGGTCGAAATCCGGAAGGGGGCCCCGGGTTCCGGATCTTCGGGGAAGTAGCGCGAATACAGCCGGCCGCTCACAGCGAAACTCCGGACCAGGCTGTGGAAGAGACGGTCCAACAGCCTCTCGCGCTCGGTATTCGGTGTCTTGGCCAGTTCCCGTTCCAACGAACGCCACAGGGCTGCGTTGGTCCCTTCCGTGGTCATGGACATGGTCAGTTCAGCACGGCCATCCTGCTCGACCCGGACCTCCATCTGGACATCGCGCAGATTCCGGTCGGCGGACGAGATGGGGGTCGTGAAGATCCTGGACCCCTCGGATCGAACCAGGATGGCCGCGACCCCTTGGGCTCCACCGGGGGGGGCGTCCAGGAGTTCGCCCGGCGAAGCGGGGTCGATCCACCACCAGCCACCCCGAGGGGAGCGCAGTCTCAGAAGGATCCGGTCTACTTTTCCTGGTTGAGGAAGTTCTCTTTCCAGGTGTTCTTCCTGGAGTGTGGAGGCCATGACGGGTTCGGACGGCAGGCCCAGGCGATCCAGGGTGGCGCTCAAGAGGACTGCCATATCGGTGGGGCTCAGGGTCGAGGCCCGGAGGGCCTGGCTGGCAGGGCCGGGATTCCAGGGATCCGCCAGGTTCTCCTGGACCTTGTGGAGTCCGGCGGCCCAGGCCAGGACCGCGCGGATCCTGTCTTCGGCCGGTCGGGTTGTCGGGACGATTCCGGCGGTCACGATATCCAGGCCCTGGGTGTCCTCTACCGCGGATTTCCAGCGGCGTCCGAACCAGTCGCCGAGCTCGGGCCAAGAGGCCAGGTTGGTCACCTCGATCCGGTTGAGCCAGCGTGCGGTCGCCGGCATGGCTGGCTCTGGGGTCAGACCCGGGACATCTCGCACTTCCCAGCGCAGGACGCGTTGGCCTTTTCGGGCGCTTTCGCTCGGCCGCCCCGGTGTGACGCCGGGGGCGTTCCAATGGATCTCGGTATCTTGGGGAATCCGGACCGTGAAGGTGGAATGCAGGATGGGTTCGAGGTTCTGGACGAAGGTGGCGCCCCACCAGCGCCCATCCGGGCACGGAACCCGCCGGGTCTTCAAGCGAAACTCGACTACCGAGCCAGGCCGGACCTCCGGGAACTCCACGCGCAAGAGCCGTTGCTGGCTGTAGAGGGGGGATTCCGGGGCCAGGGGAAGGTCCCGGATGTTGGAGGTCGGCACGTCCAGGACGTCCCCCTCCGGGCTGATGGTTCGGGCCTGTTCGAGTTGGATACTCTCGGCGTCGGCCCGGTAGGTCCTGGTCAGGACCGACAAGGAGGCAGCGCCCTCAGCCGTCAGGGCCTTGATCGCGTCGTGTTCGGTGTAGACGGTGTGTCCATCGGGTTCAACCTCGAACCCGATATCGTCCACCAGGTACAGGGCCTGGGCTTCCGGGAATTCCGCGGCGCCCGGCGAGTCAGCGAAGCGCATCTCCTTGCGAACCAGCGAACGGGGCGGAGCACTCAGGGCCGGCAGGCTGGCCCCCAGGGCGAGGATCAAGAAGACCGGGATCCAGGCCCGGAGACCACGGAAAAAAGACATGGGGGCTCCAATGCCTCCAGAGGGTTTCGCCCCTCCGGGGTGGGAAATCAGTTCTGGCTCAGCTTGCGCCTCGGACTCAGGGCGTTCTCGATGTCCTGCTGGGTCGCCCCCTGTTTGTTGGCCAGGACGGTCAAGAGAAGGGCGACCTTTTCGAGGTTGCGGTCTAGGCTGGACAGGCGAAGGACCACATATATCGGGATCCCGATATTGAAGATGAGCACGAAGAGCAGCAGGGCGAACCAGGCCAGGGGTGAGAGTTCCATAGTACCAGCCTCCAGCGGGCGCCAGGGACGCGCCCCTGATCAAGGTCCGGGTATTCTTGTCGGGAAACCCATCCCCTCCTTGCGGGGGCCGCGCTCAGTTCAGTTTGAGGTTGCGGGCCTGCTCAAACCAGGACTCTACGGTACTGGTGAGGCTCGCAGGCAGGTGAGGCCAGGCGACGTACAGGATGAATCCCAGCACGCCCAGAACCAGCAACCAGATCACCATTCGGGAGAACGCGGCACTGCGCGTAGCCTGCATGGCTTCCTGGTCCCGGCGGGTCATTTCGGAGAAGCGTTCGCTGCTCTTTTGGGCGTTGTCGGTGCACTCCTGGGAACAGAATCGGGAGTTACCTGGCCCCAGGACGACGCATTCCTCGCAGATCGGGCGCAGGCAGGCAGCGCAGCGGATGTCGGTTTCTCGGTCGTTGTGGCGGAGGCAGACACTGCTCATTGTACCATCCAGATATCGGTCGGCGGGGGGCCGACCGGGATCCTCGCCCGGACCATCCGGGTTGAGGGGTTGACCACGACGATCTGGTTGGGTGCGCTGATGGCGACCCAGAGTTCGGCGTCGTTGCCGAACAGGTACCAGCACGCGGCCGCAGCTTTGCCCTGGAGCTCGACGGTGCTGCGCAGTTTGCGGTCCTCGAGCCCGATCACGCCCAGGGTCCCCGAAGCATTGACCGACCAGATCTCCTGGCCATTCGGCGAAATAAGGATTTGCTGGATATTCGAGCCTCCCACCTGGAGGATCCGGGGACCAGGTTCGAGGTTGGCCGCCTGATAGGTCAGGATATGGGAGGTGCTGGTCTGGGCGACCAGCAGGGTCCGGGCATCCAGCGTCAGGGCCAGGGGGCCGGGGGCCTCCACATCCCTGGTGGCCAGGACCTTCAGGGGAGAGGGTTCCAAGGCGGTGATCCGGTTACCCAGCAGGCTGCTGGCGAAGATCTTCTGGCCGGCCGGTTGTTGGGGAGACCTGGCCTGAGCTTCGGTCTGCTCGGCCTCGGTTTTTCCCGAGCGGGTGGCGGCCAGGCCCTGGACGCCAGGGCCGGCCGTGAAGACTCCGAGCATCGAATCCTTGGGCCGGAAGACTCCCGACTCCACCTCCAGCGGGAGCGGCTCGTGGGAGACCCGCACGAAGCCGATCTGGCCGCTACGGGAGTGTAGGACATACAACCAATCGCCTCCTGTTCCCATGATCAGCTCGCTGGGGCTGGGGCCTACCGGGACCAGCCCCAGGACCCGATTGGATAGTGAGTTGAGCAGGAAGAGGCTGGGGAAATCGGGGCTGGCAGCGTAGAGTCGGGTCCCCTCGGGGGTAGATACCAGCGAATGGATCGGGCGGTCCATGGCGATTCGGGTCAGGACCTTCTTCTCACGCGCATCCACGGCCACGATTTCGCGGCCACAGGCCACGTAGGCTGCGGGACCCTCTCGAGGGTGGATCGGTGGGTTCAGGAAATACCAGGTCAGGAGGGCCAGGACCAGGACGCCGAGCAGCTCGCTGGCCACCAGCCAGAGAGGTTGCTTCATGTAGGCCCAAAGCGCGTCCTGCCACAGCCGGTTCAGGTCCAAGAATTGGACCCAGGGCTTTTGGGGGGCCTTGGTTGTAGGGATCTTGATGGTGGGCGGGTTGAGGACCCGGTCGAAAGCCTTCTTGAGTTCTTCGAAGGAGGCAAAGGTCCGCTGCCCGTCGGCGGTCAGAAGCCGGACCAGGATTTTCGAGAGAGGCTCGGAGATGCCTTCGTCCCCGGTCAGGCCGAAGGGGCCGGGAGGCTTGCGGGTCAGCAGGAAGACCAGTGTGTCCCCCAGGCTGCGCATCTCATCGGCCAGGACCTCGCGGTTGGCCGAGAAGCTGCGGGTCTCCTCCTCGTCGAAGAAGCGGTCCAGACCGTAGTTGATCAGCTTGAGTTGCTCTTCACTGGTCATCATGATGTGCGTGGTGTCCAGCACATCGAAGATGAAGGGCTCGGGCCGGTCGTGCATGTAGTGCAGTGCATCGCACAGGTCCATGGCCCAGCGCAGGACCTGCGGCTCGGGGAGGGGCTTGACGCTCATGTCCAGCAACGTCTTGAGGGTGACTCCCTCGACACGCTCCATGACCACGTACTGCCGTCGCCCCTCCGAGAAGTGCAGGTAGATTTTCGACAGGTTGGGATGATCGAATCGGGCCAGGATCAGCAGGGCTTCCCGGAACTGCTCGACCCGCTTGTCGACCTCTTCCTCCGGCATCGAAGGCGGTGGAATGACCTCCTTGAGCAGCAGGACCTGACGGCTCTCCCGCTCACGGATGGTATAGACCCCGCCCTCCTCGCCGAAGGCCAGGGTCTTGATCACCTCATAGCGGCCCTCGCACAGTTCATGGCCGGGCAGCAGTTCTCTTGCCATTTGGTGCTACTTCCCAGGAGCGTTGAGAGGTTCCTGCTATGGCCTATTCGGGATCCCCCAAGGCCTCCAGGGCACGCTGGCCGGTGTCCAGGGCGGTCTCTTCGGGAGCCCCTGTGGGGAGTTCTCCCGGCTTGGGCGGGTTCTCTTCCAGCCAGGCCTTCTGCTCGATGGTCAGGACTTCGAGCAGCTCATTCCGGGCTCCGCCGAGGTCGCGATACGAGGTCTCCAATTCCTGGACCACTTCGGCTAGTCGGCGGGCCTGGTCCGGGGTTAGCTCCAATTCCTTATTGGATTGGAGTTCGAGGGTGCCCAGCAGCAGATCCTGGGGCGTCAGTGGCCTGTTCAGGCGGGCCGGGAGGCCGGTGGAGGGCACCTGACCCGCGTTTCCAGGATTCGCGTCCGGTCCCGCCAGAGCAGGGCTCTGCAGGTATAGCAAGACCGCTCCTTCGGGAATCGGGACGCCGGGCGGGGGGGGGACCGTCAGGGTGGGGCAGGGGTTGTTCTGGGAGGAAGGCATGCCCTGGCTGGTCTCCGAGGGGTGGGTGGGCACGGCTCCGGTGACGGAAGCCTGCCTCGGGGAGGAGATCTGGTTCGGTCCTCCTCCCGGCAACCCGAAGAGCAGGAGGACCTGCAAGAGCACGGCTACCCCGGAAAGCAACATGATCAGGGGACGCCGTGCCCGGGCCCGCTTCTGGGAACGTTGGGAAGTACGCATCGTGGGTGGGTTGGGGTTCTGGCGAGAGAGCCTGGTTCCCTTCCGGATGAGCCGCTAGCGGCTCATCCGGAAGATGGCCACCCGGAAGCGTTGCACCGAGACCTCGTAGGGGGTGGCGCCCCCCTGGTCCCAGGAGGGTTCCAGACCTTCATGGACCGGCGCACCGAAATGCTGACGCATGGTCTTGAAGATCCCATCGAAGCGCCGTCTTCCTTCTTCCAGGTCGAGCCGATAGGCTCCCCGGTCGGTCAGGTGCGAGCAGAACCGCTCGTGGACCACGGCGTACTCATATCCTTCCGCCAGGACCTGTTCGAGGTCCTGCGGCTCGAAAGAGGGCGGTTCGCGTTCGCCCAGGGCCACCAGCCAGCGGAGGAAGGGCTGGGTGGATAGGTGGTAGGGTTCGTACAACCAATAGTCCTTGCCCGCCATGTAGTGGGGGCGGCCGAAGAGCCCTTTCCCCCCGTGCATGGCCAGGTGCAGGTTTACCAAGGTCAGGTCGCTGCCGTGGTAGTAGTCGCGGTTGAAGGTGAAGTCGCGAGGGACCTCCCAATAGCGCCGCCCGATGGGCAGGTAGATGAAGCCACGACCGCGGCCTTCGGCCTGGTATAGCGGGGGAATGACGATTTCGGATCGGATCAGGGGCAGCTGTCCCCGACCGATCATCTCCAGGGCCATGACGCCCACCAGCGTTGCGCTCACGGCCAGGGCGGCGACTCCCTTCAAGCGGGCCTGGCGCAGCAACCAGTCCAGGTTGCCGGCCATCAGGATGGCCACGCACATCGCGAAAAGGAACATCGACTGGTTGGGCCAGAAGAGCTTCTCCAACAGCGGGAAATGCAGGAGCAGGGGCAGGTAGGGCAGGGGGACGGGTTGCCCCCCGATTCGGACCAGCTCGCCTCCGAATTTCAGGTATGGCCCCAGGGGTAGCAGGTAGAAGACCAGCGCTCCCATCAGCCAGAATCCTCCCCGGCGCAGCAGGAGGGCGGGAAGGAGGGCCAGGAGGGTTGCGTTGGCCAGGAAGGTGTGCTGGTTGGGCAGCCACCAGGGGGGGGTGAATCCCCGGTGAATACCCCGCCGAGGCTGTCGCAGTGGATAGTCGGCTTCCGCCGAGAAGGCGGTGGCCTGTCGGGTCAGTCTCTCCAGGGAGGGATGGTCGCCCGGATCGGGACGCACCAGACCCGGCAGGCGCTCGTTGGTGACCAGGCGCACCAGGTAGGGGTGGGCAGCTGGCAGGCATACGACCAGGAAGGTCAGCAGATAGAAGACCAGGTTGCGACCCCAGGGCCCCAAGGTCGGCGGCCTGCGGATCAGCAGGTGCCAGACCAGCCAGACCAGGGTGAACAGGATCATGAAATGGCCGTAGAACCAGTAGTTGGCCGTCACCAGGGCCAGGGCGCCTCCAGCCAGGGCCCAGGCCCAGGGCTCCGGGCGACGCCAGGTCCAGAGGAGGGCCAGGGCCGCCATGGCGGCCAGGAAGGTCTGGGCCTCCACCATCCGTCCGGTGACCAGCATGTGGAAGGTCCAGGGGTTGAAGGAGAAGACTGCGCCGCCGACCCAGCAGGCCAGTCGCCTCGCGCCGGTGGCCCGGGCCAGCGCCATCCCCGCCAGGCCGTTGACGAGCAGGATCAGCCAGCACTTGATGTTGTAGTAGGCCGGCAGGCCGAAGAGCAGGTCCAGCGGCCAGGTCCAGACGAAGTCCATGCCATTGGCCACGCTGTTCTTCTCGGGGAAGGAGACGGAGATCCGGTAGATCTCGCCGAGGTTGGCCAGAGTCCCCAGGAGGCCTCGCTCCTGCAGGTTTGAGCGCAGCAGATCGCCCTGGAACTCACGCCAGGCGTGGTAGTGCCAAATGGTCTGGGCCGTGTTCTCGAAGCCCAGATATCCCAGGACCTGGCGGTCCAGTTCCAAAGCCAGTGGCCAGGTGACGGCCACGGCCATGGCCAGGTAGGCCAATCCGGCTACCAGCCAGGGTCCGGCCCGGTGCAGGAGGCTTCGGACATGGTTCATGTGCCGGACATCTCCTTCCGACGCTCCTGGACCGAGCGGATGAAGAGTTCCAGGGCCCGGGGCGACGGGAAGGGTTCCCAGCGCCGCAGGGGCAGGGAAAGGGCTTCCTGGCGCTGGGCCGACGTCAGCACCCGGCGTGCCTGGGCGTGGGTGTGGTGCAGGATATCCAGGGCCTTTCGAAGCTCGACTTCGCGCTTGAGGATGGCTCGGGCCTGGGCCGGGGTGAGGGGCTCGTGGGGATCGTCCAGCAGCCGGGTCATGGAGACCGCCAGCCGGGTCGGCGCCATCCGCATGGGGGAAGGGATGGGGCTCTGCGCGGGCGCCGGCTTTTCGGCCCCGTGGGCCCGCTCGTCCAGGCGATGGAGCCAGACCAGGATATGGTCCAGCCCGGCGCTGTCCAGACCCAGGGTTCGGTGGTCGACCACGCCGGGTTGGGGTTCGGCCAGTTTGCGACGCTGGGAGAGGGTCAAGGGCTCGAGGAGGCGGGTATAACCCTCCAAAGCCATCTCGGCCGCCTCCAGGGCGCGGTCTTCCAGAGGTCGCAAAGCCTCGATCTGTGGATTCTGCAGCGAGGCCCGGGCCAGGTATTCCTCCAGTCCCAACCAGTCGGCCAGGGGGTCTCCCAGTTCGCTGGTGGAGACCGGCGACTCGGGCCAGTAGGCCGTCCGCAGGGCGTTGCCCCGAGGGCTCTTCTGGTTCGGGGCGAACTCGCGGGATTCGACCAGGATTTGGAGGGTGCCCAGGTTGAAAAGCAGGCCCAGGGCCAGGATCAGCACGAGGGTGCCGCGCGAGGAACGGCGGAGCATGCGGGCAGCCGGATGCATGCCGGCCTCATTCCCTGGGGGCTGGACAGTCCCTCTTCGCTCGTTTTCCTGAATCCGCCGCCTGGCGTGAGAACCGAGACCATCGAGGCGGGTCTGGATGCCAGGAAGGCGTGCGTTCTGAGGAGCGGAGCGTAGTTGGAAACTACGTGAGCACCGCAGAGGTGCGCCTGACGACGCAGACGGGCCCCTCCCACCCACACCCTGG
>JAAZKF010000443.1 GCA_012799975.1 Burkholderiales bacterium | reverse complement strand
TACTGCCCTGGTGACGGGGTGGGAGAGCAGGTCACTGCCGGGAACATTTTTTGAAGGCTCGGAGCGCGTCTCCGGGCCTTCTTTTTTTTACCTTCGGTCTACCGACCGCGAATCCGGAGTGTGTCGGCCCCTGCACCGGGGCTTTGAGTTGCAGATTTCCCGCATGGCGGGTGGGGGGATACAGGTGCACCTGGGATTCGGGGCGAAACCGATCCCGGGACCCGTCAACATACCAGCGAAACGAGGCGCACGAGGACATGGCGCGTCTGGCCTGGGCCACCGACATCCACCTCAACTTCCTCACCCACAAGCAGGTCCGGGCTTTCTTGTCCAAGGTCGAAGAGCAGGCCTTTGATACCTTGTTGCTTGCGGGCGACCTCTCCAACGGGCGTCAACTTCCCAGGCACCTGCGCATGATCGAGGACCAGATTTCCCGGCCGGTTTATTTCGTGTTGGGAAACCATGACTACTACCACAGCTCTTTCGAGAAGGTCCACCTCAAGATGCGCCCCTACTGCCAACCGGAAAGTCGGCTCCGCTTCCTGGGCAACGGCGAGGTGATTCCCCTGGGAACCGACACGGTGCTGGTCGGCACTTCGGGTTGGGCGGATGGCCGATATGGCAGCTATGCCTCATCCCAGGTAGTGCTCAACGACCACCTGCACATCCAGGACTTCGCTCGGCTGGGTTACGAAGGCCAGTCCTGGGTCGGCGCGCTGGCCCGCAAGCTGGGACTCCCCTGGTCGGCCCCTCCAGGCCTGGCCCAGCGGCGACAGAAGATCCTGGACCTGATGAATCGTTTGGGCGATGCCGCGGCGGCCTATATCGAGCTGGTCCTCTTCCGGGCGCTGGCCGGGGCCGGGACGGTCATACTGTTGACCCACGTCCCGCCGTTTGCAGAGGGTTGTATGCCTCAGGGCAAGCCGCCCAAGCCGAAGATATTGCCATTCTACGCCTGCAAGGCCCTGGGCGACACCCTGCTGAGGATCGCCGAACGTTTTCCCAGCAAGAAGATCCTGGTCCTGTGCGGTCACACCCATGGCCCGACCCGGGTCAGGATTCGTCCCAACCTGGAGGTGCGCGTCGGGGCTGCGGAATACCACAAACCCGACCTGGCGGGTTTTTTTGAGGTCCCTTGAGGAGCCCGGCCCCTCCGGCCTCGGGCCAGCTTCAGGCTGGTCGGGCTTTCGGGAGACAGGGAATCCCCTCTCTCGTTTCAAGAGGCTGAAGGAACCCACCCGGGATCTGGGAAGACCTCCGAACGATGAAGTGCCCGGTCAACTCCCACAATGAGTGGGATCCCCTCGAAGAGGTTATCGTCGGTCGCCTGGAGGGCGCGGTGATGCCTCCCAACCAGCCCGGGCCACGTCGCTCGATACCCCCGAACCTGGGTATGATATTGCCTCTCGTAGGGGGGTGGCCCTATCCTCCCTTCATAACCCGGGCGGCCCAACGCGACCTGGACGGTTTCGTGAGTCTGCTGGAGTCGGAGGGCATCACCGTGCGCCGGCCCGAGGTCCTGCCTGGGCGCCGGAAGTTCCGCACACCCCTGTGGAGCTCGCGGGGCTTCGCCACGGCCTGTCCGCGGGACGGCTTCCTGGTGCTGGGTGACGAGATCATCGAGACGCCCATGTCCTGGCGCTGTCGCTACTTCGAGGGCCTGGCCTACCGGCCCCTTTTCCGCTCCTATGCGCGGAGCGGGGCGCGCTGGACGGCGGCGCCTCGGCCGGCCCTGCCCGATGCGCTTTACAATCACGGCTATCGGGTGCCCCGGGTCGGACCGCCGACCGACTATGCCCTGACCGAGCACGAGCCGGTCTTCGACGCCGCGGATTTCGTGCGCTGCGGGCGAGATCTCTTCGGGCTCCGTAGCAACGTCACGAATCTCTCGGGAATCGAGTGGCTGCGTCGTCACCTGGGAGACCGTTATCGGATCCACCTGGTCGAGAGCCGGTGCAACCGGCCGATGCACATCGACACCACCCTGGTCCCCCTGGCCCCCGGCAGGATGATGATCCATCCCGAGCAGATCGATCCCGAGCGCCTGCCGCGGGCCCTGAAGGGTTGGGAAATCCTGATCCCTCCCCCCCCCGACCCCCTGCCCGGTCCCTTCCTGTCGATGTGCTCGGCATGGTTGAGCCTGAACGTCCTGAGCCTGGACCCGACCCGGGTCGTGGTGGAACGCTCCCAGGTCTCGCTGATCCGGGCCCTGAAGGGGTGGGGTTTCGAGCCGATCCCTTGCAGCTTCCGCAACTATGCTCCCTTCGGAGGCTCCTTCCACTGTGCCACCCTGGACATTCGTCGGCGCGGGGAATTGCAGTCCTATTGCTAGCAACCCGGCCTGAGGGCAGGACCACATCGGATCGGCGCGAAGGCAGATGGATGCGCAACTTGCTCTTGACTCTCGTGGCCGTGGCCTTCTGCCTGGCCTCCCCGGGACACTGTCAGGCGTCCCTCGACCCGGCCTCCGAGGCCTTCTTCCAACGGATCCGTCAGATGGATGGTCGCACCCTGACCGGGACCACCGCCCATCCCACCGATCCCGACCACGACATGGTGGGCAAGACCCTCACGCTTCAGGTGAAGGTCGTCTCGGTCGACGAGGTCCAGATTCCCTTTGCCGTGGGCGAGGACAAATCGCGCACCTGGATCCTCAAGCGTACTCCACAAGGGTTGCTCTTCAAGCACGACCATCGCCTGCCTGACGGCAGCCCCGACCCCGTCACCAATTACGGTGGTCTGGCTATACCCGGCCTGATGTCGGGGGTCCAGTTGTTCCCAGCCGACGCCGAGACCGCCCGGCTGCTTCCCGAAGCCGTCAGCAACGTGTGGTGTCTGCAGTTGAGCCCCGATGGCAGGACCCTGGTCTATTCCCTCGAGCGCCACCAACAGCCGCGCTACGAGGCGCGCTTCGAACTGGCCGAGTAGACTACGGACCATGGTGTCCGGTGTGCCGGGGCCGCCTGTCTCAGCCCTGGCGGTGCAGGCCCAGCCAGGCCGGTCCGGGGGGAGAGGCTGGTGGGACCAGCAGCACCGGTACGGTGGCTTGTTGGAGCACCTGCGTCGAGATCGACTCGCCCAGGACTCGGGCCAGCCCGTAGCGCTGGTGCATGGCCAGGCATAGTGCGTCGACGCCCAACCGCTCGGCTGCCTGGCAGATGGCTTGGGCCGGATCGGAGGAGAGCGGGGTCTCGAGGTGGACCTGCAGGCCGGCCTCGGAGGGAACCAGTTCCGCCAGGCGTCGGCAGGCCTCGGAGGCGGAGCCGGCGTCCGTGGCGTGCAGCAGGTGGAGAATCCCGCCGTTCGGCAAGAGGGTGAGCGCGTAGTCGACCGCGCGGTTGCCCTCGGGCGTCAGGTCGGTGGCCACCAGCAGCCGGGAGAGGCGAGCAGGGGCCGAGGGGCCGGGAACCTTGTCCACCGGCACGCATACCAGGTTGGTCGGCGCCAGGTGTACCAGTCGCCGCGAGACCGAGTCTTCCAGACCCCCGCGCAGGTTGGCGATGCGGCGCGCTGCCACCACCAGGAGGTCGGCGTTCTCCAGGGCCACTGTATCCATGAGGGCATCCGCCACGCGGCCGCTGCCTGTCACGATCCGCAAGGCCGTCTTTTCGGGCAGGGGGCCGATCTTCTCGCGCATCTCGCGCAGGAGGATCACCCCGGCTTCGGGGCTGAGCGAATCGGAAGGGCCTGGAATTCCCAGTCGGCTGTGTTCATCCGGTGGGTGGACGACCCGCACCAGGGTAAGCGAGCAATCACCCCGGGAATGCCAACCGACGGCCCAATCCAAGGCTTTGACGCTGGCCGGCGTCAGGTCGGTGGCTACCAGGATTCGCAGCCGCTCGCGGCCGGTGGCCCAGGAGAGCAGGGATTCCTTCTTACGCATGATCAAGACCGGGCGGGTCGAGCGCCGGACCGTGCGCTCCAGTTTGGAGGTCCGCCAGAACGGCTCGGTGGCCGCCGGTTCGTCGGCATTCAGGACCAGGCACGAAGCCTGAAGTTCCTCGGCGGTGCGGGCCAGCACCCGGGGCAGGGGGCCCGAGCGCAGTTCGGCACCGATTTCCAGGCCCGGGCCCGCCAGGGCAGCGGCCTCGGCTTCCAGCATGTCCAGGCCCTGTTGGCCTCGCC
>JAAZKF010000442.1 GCA_012799975.1 Burkholderiales bacterium | reverse complement strand
TGGACGTGATCCACACCCACCATCCCTTCCTCCTGGGCGAAGTGGGCGCCCATTTTGCCCGCAGTCTGGGCCTTCCGTTGGTATACACCTTTCACACCCAGCTCGAGAAGTATTCCCACTATGTCCCCCTGCCCCAGGACCTAGTCCGCAAGGCCGCCCGCGACTACGTGGCTGCCTACGCACGCAAATGCGATTGCATCATCTGCCCCTCACCCAGCATCCGCGGACTGCTGGACGAATACGGTGTCACCTGCCGGGTCGAGGTGCTGCAGAACGCCATCGACCTGAAGGCCTATCGCGAAGCCGACGGAACCACCGTACGGCGGGAACTGAACCTGGGCCCCGACCGCGTGCTGTGCATCTACACCGGCAGGATGGGTATCGAGAAGAACCTGCACTTCTTGCTGGAGTCCTTCCAGAAGGTCCACCTCCAGCACCCTGAAGCTGCCCTGCTACTGGTGGGTGACGGTCCCCTCCTGGAGGAATTGCGCCAGAAGGCCAGGGACCTGGGCCTGGCCGACCATGTCCTGCTCCCGGGGCGGGTCCCCTACTCGCGCATCCCCTCCTACTACGCCGCCGCGGACCTCTTCGTGATGACCAGCACGACCGAGGTCAAACCACTGGCCGTCCTGGAAGGAATGGCCACGGGTCTGCCCGTGGTGGCGGTCGATGCCTGCGGGACGGGAGACACCGTCACGCCGGGACACGACGGGCTTCTGTGCGAGTGTGACCCTGAGGCCTACACCGCCATCCTGCAAACCGCCGTCAGCGATGCCGCCCTGCGCCGACGTCTGGGCCAGGCCGCCCGCCAGACTGCCGAAAACTACTCGCTGGAGACCTACACCCACAAACTGGTCGACCTCTATCGCGAACTGGGTGCCGTACATACAGGCCGATTCTGAGAAAGTTTCGGAGCGTCGGCAGGAAATCTTGACGAAACCGCCAAACTCAGTGATAAATAAGTGTGCCCTCTCCCCCGGCGCACAAAAACATAAGTCCAGGAGGATATCGCCCGATGATCGGACAGGCCAATTCAGTTGCCCAGTTCCAGATGTTCATGTCGGACTTCCAGCAGGCTCAAACCATTCAGACCCAGATTGGGGCCGACGCCCAGAAGCAGCAGATGGAGCGCTGGAAGATCCTCCAGGACACCCAAACCAAGATCTTCGAGATCCAGCAGGACGTCACCGTCAACAAGGCCAAGACCCAGGACAAGATGTTCAACAAATGGGATGAGTACATCCGCTCCTAGGGAATAGAGCCTCCCTCGGTGATGAAGGCCCCGAGAAATCGGGGCCTTCATCTATTGTAGCGATCGGCGGATTCCCCCTCTCAGCGAGGTCCCCGGATCAAAGCCTCCTCAATCCGACGATGCAGCCGTCTCAACCAGAGATCCAGAAGAGGCGGGCACAAGGCTGCGGGCACCGAGAAGACGAGCATCCGGTAGATCCAGGGCCGGCAAACCTTCACCCGGCAGGCCGGGTCCAGCCACCGAGGGCTGCGAACCAGCAGGACCAACGTCTGTAATCCGATCAGGATGGGCCACAGGACGGCCAGGCGTAACCGCAGGCAACGCAGCGGGATGGCCCGCGCATAGTCCTCGGCGGCATGGAAATGGTCCAAGGTCACGTGCACCCAGCGTTCCAGGACCGGCCAGGCCCGGTCCAGATTCTCGCCGACCAGGTCATGGGGTTCCAGGCCACAGGCCAGAAGCTCAGCGGCAGGCAGATAACAACGTCCCATTCGCAGATCCCGAGGCAGGTCGCGGAGGATGTTGGTCAACTGCAGGGCCTTCCCGAAACGACTTCCCAGGGCCACCATCCGCTTGACATCCCAATTGCGCAAGGCCCGGATATGGGCCATGGTCTCCCGGGTCCAGAACTCCCCCACGCACCCCGCCACAAGCCAGGTGTACTCGTCCAAATCGGCCGCCTCGGCCAGAGCTCCGGGAAAGGTGACCAGATCCATCTCCATGCCGCGGATCAGGACCCGCACGATCCGACGCACTTCGACCCGGTCGGAGGTATCGAGATCCTCCAGCAGGGCGAAGGCCGCCGGAAGCGCCGACAACAACGCTTCTTCCCCGGAAGTCTCGGCCTTGGCCTCGTGCTGAAGGCGCTGCAGAACCGTTGGGGACGGGGGGCCTTCGACCTGGTCGCGAAACTCCAGAAGGCAGCGCAGGCGGGCCTTTGGTTCCAGGGTCGGGGTATCCGCCACCGTATCGGCGGCACGGGCCAGGAGATAGGCCAGGGCCACCGGTTCGCGAAGCCCGCCAGGCAAGGCGCGAAGCGTCAGATAGAAAGCTCGGGACACCTCGCGCAGGATGTCGGTCAGCAACCGGTCCCGGTCCTCGCTGGTCACCCCCTCGAACGCGGTGGGTTCTGGCAACATGGGCGTGGATTCCTCTAACCGATCCACCGGGTCGACCTCGATTCCTCATCCAGGGTCCGACCAGTCAGCTCGAAGAGGGCCTGGGCGTCGGCCGGCGTGGCGCCGATGCAGGTCGCCCCCACCCTCCCATACTGCGAGAGGCTTCCCATCATATGGAAGACCACTCCTCGGTGGGTTGAAGATTTGTAGTGCAATCCCGCGTCGGTGCTGACATCGATCAGGTCCCGGGGAGCCAGGCCTCGAGCAGAAGGTGGAGCCACCGAATCGGCGGCGATATAGTAACGCTTCTCGCCGGTTGCCAGGTAGAAGACCCCCTCGATGGGATGATAACTTCCACCCGTCAGGAAGCGAAGCGCCTGCATGGAGTGGGAAGTCCCCCCCCGGCGCAGGTTGATCTCCAGGGCGTGAAGGTTCCAACGCCCCCCCCGGCTCGGAACGGCCAGAAAGTCGATCGAGAGGGGACCGACCACTCCCAGTCCCGCCAGGTGGCGGCCCAAGGCAAGGCCCGCCTGATGCAGCTCAGGGCGCACCTCCTGGCGAGCGGGGAAGCGGCAGCCCAGATAATTCATCTGCTCGGGACCGCCCATGATCTGGTCATGGGTCGAATCCAAAAAGGCCTCTCCCAGGGGAGTCAGATAGAGCTGGACGGTGGGGGCCTCGCGGCGTCTCCCCTCCAGATAGGCCTCTACCACGCCGCCCTGGCGGCAGAAGGACTGCAGATAGCATCCCGGCTTCCCCCCTCCGGGGACCTTCAGACGCCGGTGCAGGGCCTCCAGGACCCGGCGGACAGCCTCGGCATTACTGGTTTCCTCCTGGAGTTTCAAGGCGCCCAAGGAGAGAACCGCATTGCCGGCTCCAGCAAAACCCTCGTTGAGCTTCAGGATGACCCGCCGCAGCCGAGGATTGCGCCGCGCCAGATGGACCACCGCCTGGGCGATGTCCTGTTCGTCGCGCAAATCGGCAAAACCGTCGGCGTGCCGGATTCCGGCCTCGGCAAAGGTCCGGCGCGAACCGCTCTTGGTCCCCCGGTCCAGGTGCCCGGGATCCGCGCCCAGGATCGGTAGGTCCAGGGCCACAGCCAACTCACGCTCGAGTGAGGTGCAGCGATAGACCTCCATGTGGGAGGCAGGGGCATTCACCACACTGCGCCGCAGGCGTTCCAGGAAGGCCGGACGCTCCAGGATCTTCCAGGACAACGGGCGGTCGGAACGATCCATCACCGAAAGCATGCGCAGGCGGGCCCGCGCGTGTGAGAAGGGGACCCCGGGCAGGAACTGCAAATAGTAGGAGACTACCTCATCAGGAATTGGGCAGGAACTGAGGTAGATCAGGCGCGTCCGGGGAAAACTGAGCAGCGTCAGGAAGAAGAGCAGGCGCTCCTCGTAGTGGACCGATCCTCCCAGGCGGGCCAGTTCAGAGGCGTCCAGCGACATGGACGGCAACACCACCACGGTCCGCTCGCGCTGCGGTTCCTCGGTCAGGCTCCTCCAGATCTCGGGGAGTCGCGACTGGATCTGGCGGAACCGTGGTTCGTCTGATGGGCAGCCGACCGGCGGAAGCGCGCACTCCTCGGCCAAGGGAACCTCCTCGAAACAGGGATGGGAGGCTGATTCCAGGCCGACCCGCCAGTCCCTGTCAGGAACCTGGTAAGGGGCTGGGCTGCCAGGGGCGCCCGGGATTCTGCCAGCCGAATCCCACCTCCAGCAAACGGGCCAGCAGGCGCCCGGTGGCCCCCCAGACGGTTACCTCCCCCAATTCGAAGAAGGAGACCGGAATCTCCCGACCCGCCCGGGTCCAGACCTCTTCGCGGTAGACGCCCTCCCGGGTCAGGTGGGCCAGGGGGACCTCCAGGATCTCCTCCACCTCCACGTCCTGAGGCTGAAAGTCCTGGGGATGGGGCACGGCTGCGACGAATGCGCTCATGACGAAGCCCGTCGGGGTCCAGACGTCGTCCAGACGTCCCAGGAACTCCACGCCTTCGGGGTTGAGGGCGATCTCCTCGATGGCCTCGCGCAGGGCCGTCTGCTGAAGGTCCCGGTCCTGAGGCTCGCGACACCCACCCGGAAAGGCGATCTGACCTTTATGATGGGCCAGCCTCAAGCCCCGACGGATCAGGACCAGGTGCAGGCCCTCGGGATGGAGCAACAAGGGCACCAGGACCCCTGCCGGCCTCCACGAGGGGGAGCGGGGTTCCAGCAGGCGAGGGGGACATCCCTGCAGGCGGCGGCGAATCTCGGCCAGGGTGGGCTCCATCCCGGTGGACTTCCCCGAGCGGGGAGGGTCCCCTTCCAGGTAGGAACCAGCCCGGCAACTGCGTATACCTGCGCCCATGCCCACGATCTTTGACGGACACAACGATTCCCTGACCCGGCTCCATCCCCCGGGAGCTCCCTCCCGCGGCAACTTCCTGGAATGCCTGGAGGAGGGTCACCTGGACCTTCCCCGGGCCCGTGAAGGAGGCCTGGGGGGCGGACTCTTCGCCATCTTCATCGAGGAACTCCGCCACGAGGAAGATGAGCAGATATTCCTGCAGAGCCGTTCGGACCGCTTCCCCCTGATGCCCCCTCCGCTGGACTCCACGCGGGCCCTCGAGGGCACCTTGGAAGTGGCCGGGCGACTCTTCGCGATCGAGCGGGAGTCCGAGGGAACGTTCCGCCTGGTCCGCGAGGCCCGGGAACTGGAGTGGTGCCTGCAGCACGGGGTCTTTGCCGCGGTCATGCACCTGGAAGGCGCCGAAGCCCTGGACCCCGACCTGCGCCGTCTGGAGTTCCTCTACGGAGCGGGCTTGCGCTCGCTGGGCCTGGTCTGGAGCCGCCCGAATG
>JAAZKF010000441.1 GCA_012799975.1 Burkholderiales bacterium | reverse complement strand
TCGAACTTCTGGCCACGCCCGCCCAGGGGCACCAGCAGGGTCAACATGTCGGGTCCCCCTTCCCCTGCTCGATGCGGTCGATGGCCGAACGGATCTTCCAATAGTCCACCTCTTCGAAGCCGGCCACCGGGCAGACGTGGGCCCCCGAGCGCCGGGCCGCCTCCAGACCGGGGGCAGCGTCCTCCACCACCAGGACGGACTCCGGGGGCAGATCCAGGCGGCGCATGGCGACCTGATAGATCTCCGGGTCCGGCTTGGCCCGGGTCACGTCCTGGTTGCTGAGGAAGAACTCGATATACGGGCAGAGGTTCGAACGCTCCAGCAGGCCCAGGACGCTCTCGCGCACGGAATTCGAGCAGACCGCCAGGCGATAACCCTCCCGACGCAGGGTTCGCACCATGTATTCCTTCTCGAAGCTGGGGTTGCAGCGGGTGAGGATCTCCTCAATCGTGAACTTCTGCTTGAGCTTACAGACGATGTCGTGCAGGCCTAAGGGGAATCCCTGCTCGACCGAGAGCATGCGCAGCTTCTCGCGGGTGGGCAGGCCATCATAGACCGTCAGGTGGGCATGGCGCGGGATCAGGTAGCCGAAGAGCGCCAAAGCGCGGTTCAAGGCCTCGTAGTGCCACTCGGTGGCATCCACCAGGACCCCATCCAGGTCGAAGAGGATGGCCTGGATCTTCATGTTATGCACCGGGATGGCTTCCACCCGATGCCGGCCGAAGCCTCCAACTCAAGGCAACGGGCCAGTTCCAGGGGATGGTCGGTGCAGATCCCCCTGGCTCCCCAGGCCATAAACTCGCCCCAGCGACGCCGGGATTCCTGCAGCGAGCGGCCGTGCAGATCGGGCGAGACGGCCCAGACCGGCTTTCCGACCCGGGCCAGTTCCCGGAAGGTGGCCTGGCTGGCCCAGGGGCCGTCGAACTCGTCCAGCCAGACGCAATCGGTGAAGGGGCAGCCGGCGGCCCGTTCCACCGGTTCGTCCCGCTCGCTGACCCGGGCCGCGAGCCGGCTTCGCGGATCGAGGCAGCGCAGAGTCCGGGCGGTCTTACCCGGGAGCGATTCTATCAACTCCATGTCGAAGAGGAAGAGGCGGTCCCAAAGATCCAGGTCGGAGAGAATCCTCAGTAGGGGCCGAAGACCATCCAGCTCTTTGAGGTTCAAGGCCACGACCTGACCCGGATGGCGATGACACGCTTCCAGGAAGCGGAAGGCATCGTTCTGCGGTGTCCAGACCGCCGGGTCGTGGCTGAGGTAGTGCCGCCCCCGGCCGGAACAATAGCGCACATCGGTCTCGACCCCGAACCCCTCCCCGAGGGCCTGGAGCAGGGTCTCGAAACGGTTCTCGAGGGCCGAATCGGCTCCCGCGAGGAGGCCCCGGTGGGCCAAGACATCGCCCCGATTCATCGCATCAGCTCCGCCTTCGGTGACCTGGAGGGTTTCCCCTCATCCGCTCTCTCCGATGAATTGCAGGCCTCATCTCCAAATCCTGTCCTGTCCTCCTGAATCGAGCGGATTCGGCCATCTCTTCAGGAATAGCGGGTCCCGCTACAACGTCGGGAAACCTCGGGAAGTCCGCCTGGGAAGGTGGTCTGCCAGGGTGGAAAACCTGGCTGGTCGATCCTGCCGCCAGGGTCGAGAGCCTGGACACAGAAGAGGAGAACGGATGAGACAT
>JAAZKF010000440.1 GCA_012799975.1 Burkholderiales bacterium | reverse complement strand
TCGTCAGGCGCACCTCTGCGGTGCTCACGTAGTTTCCAACTACGCTCCGCTCCTCGATGCACGCCTTCCTGGCATCCAGACCCGCCTCGATGGCCTCGGTTCTCACGCCAGGCGGCGGATTCAGGTGGCCGCTCCTTTTTTGACACCCCTGGAGCCCGGTGCTATAGTACCGGGTATTAACAGAGAGCCCAATCCCTATTGCGGGTCTTGCGGCCCACCCCGATGCTCCCCGGAATCCTTCTTCCGGGCGGCGCCCCATCCCGGCGCCGGCGCTCTCGGGGCGGGCCGGTGTCATCCCGGACCCGAAACCCTGGAGAGTTCATGGACAAAAACAGCATCTGGCAGAAGATCGAAGAGAACGTTCAGCGCGTGGCCGAGCAGGGCGAACTGGTCCAGCCGGGCCAGACCTTCGCGCTGACCCGGCACCAGGAATACGCCATCGCAGAGGTCGACTCGCGGCTTACCGAAGGCAAGGACCGTATCCTGCTGAAGGCCCCCACCGGTTCGGGCAAGACCGAGGTCTCGCTGCGCGTCGCCGTACAGCGCGTCCTGGACACGGGCCGCCACGTCGTAATGCTGGCCCCCACTCGCGATCTGGCCCGCCAGCAGCATATGTACTTCGCCGACCGCCTGGCGGGGACCGGTCTGGAGTGCGTGCAGATGCATGCCGGCATCCCGCCCCGCGATCGCCAGCGTTCATTGGAACAGCTCATGGCGGGTAAGGTGTCGTTTGCCATCGGCTCAGCCATGCTGTTGCAACAACGCAAATACCGCAACCTGCTGGAGACCGCCTCGCTGGTCATCGTCGACGACGTGAACGCCTTCGACGAGGACGAGGACCTGGCCCACCTGCGGGGCCTGGCGGCACCGGTGCTTTTCACCTCGGCCACCCCCGAAGCCGTCGAGCGCTTCCTCAAACGCGAAGGGGCCTGGCGCGAAACGGTGACCATGACGGACATGCCCTTCGACTCGCCCCCCACCCGGCGCCACGAAGTGCCCGCCAGCTGGAACGAGAACATCTTCACCCAGATCGACCTGGGCATGGATATCCTGCGCCGCCACATCGAGGCGGGCAGCCGCATCTACGTGATCAGCCGCACCCGGGCCCGGGTGCCGATCCTGGCCCGCTACATCGAGGATCGCGTGGGCGTGCCGGTCTCCATGCTGCACGGTGAGATGGCCGACAGCCTCGAGCATCGCCGGCGCTCGCGCGGCAATTCCGCCGACATGCCCCTGGAGGACCGGGTCAGCATGATGCGGCAATTCCGCGAAAACAAGCCAGCCATCATGGTGGCCACCAACCTGGTGGGCTCGGGCCTGGACATCCCCATGGCCGACATGGTGCTGGTGACTGACGCCGACCATTTCGGAGAGGCCGAAATCGAGCAGCTCGTCGGCCGGGTGGGCCGTCGCGAGCGCGAGTCCGACTGCGTGCTGATCACGGGCACGACCACCTCCTACACACAGGACAGCCCCAAGATCAAGCAATTCACCTATATCCGCAACGGAAAGGTGATTCAATCCTTCAAGGCCCTCCCGCCGGGCCGTCGCCGGATGGATCGTCGCCGAGTCATCTGAAACCCTCCCGACATCCCAGGACCCCAGAGCTACTTCCCAGGCCGGGAGCCCGGCGGGCAGCAAGGCATCTTCTGCTGCGCCACCTCGAGAAGCAGGCCGACTGATACAGGCACCCCCGAAACCCCGTCGAAGGGGGCGGCGCGATGAGACACAACCTGCAAGACTACGTGCTGCTGGACCGCCTGTCCGAGCTGGGCGAGGTGGACCCCCGGCCCATGTTCGGAGGGTTCGGTCTCTTCCTCGAAGGTCGGTTCTTCGGACTGGCGGTAGGCGGCCAGGCCTATTTCAAGACTTGGCCCGAGAGCCTGCCTCGCTATAAGGACCTCGGCATGCAGCCCTTCCAGCCCAGCCCCACCACCCGCCTGGACACCTACTACCAGGTCCCCCCCGAGGTCACCCGGGACCCCCGGCAACTATGCGAGTGGGCCCGGGAATCCTGGCAGGGGTTCCGCTGATACCGGCACGGACAGCATGGGACTGCTCCTGGTCGGCCTGAACCACAAGACGGCTCCCCTGGTCGTGCGCGAACGCCTGGCCTTCGGCGAGTCTGGCTTGGAATCGTCCCTGACCGGACTTCTGGGGAACCCGGCGATCCAGGAGGGCGTGATTCTCTCCACCTGCAACCGGACCGAGATCTACGTCTCGACGCCCGAGCTTCCAGAGGGAGAACGCCAACTCCTCGACTTCCTGGCCCTCTCCCGCGGTGTAGAACCAGAGGAATTCCGTCCCCACCTCTACCGCCACGCCGAGGATCAAGCGGTGGCCCACCTCTTCGCTGTGGCCAGCGGCCTGGACTCGATGATCCCGGGTGAGAACCAGGTCCTGGGCCAGGTCCGCAAAGCCTGGGAGACCGCGCGCAACTCCGGAGCGACCGGCCCGCACCTGGACCGTCTCTTTCCCTGGGCCGTCCGGGTGGGCCGGCGGGCCCGCAGCCAGACCCGGATCAACCAGGGCGCTGCCAGCATCAGCCACGCCGCAGCGGAGATGGCCCGCACCCTTTTGGGTGACCTGGCCCGGCGCACGGTCCTGGTCTTGGGAGCCGGCAAGACGAGTGAACTTACCCTGCGACACCTGACCCACTGCGGCGTCCAGCGCGTCTCGGTCAGCAACCGGACGGATGCGCGGGCCCGGGAACTGGCCCGACGCTGTGGGGTCCATGCCGTTCCCTTCGAAGACCTGGACCGGACCCTGGCGGACTGCGATATCCTGCTGACCTCGACCGGCGCGCCCCACTTCATCCTGACCCGCGAGCGCCTGGAAAGGCTGATGCAGACCCGACCTGCCCGTCCCCTCTTCATCATGGACATCGCCCTGCCCCGGGACGTCGAACCTTCATGCGCCGATCTGGAGCAGGTGCACCTGTACAATCTCGACGACCTGCAGCAAGCCGTGGCCCGCAACCTCTCACACCGACACGAGGAGGTGGCCGAGGTGACCCGGATGGTCGAAGAGGAAACCCGGGAATTCCTCCGTGACCTGGCGGGCCGGAGGGCCGTACCGGCGATCCGGAAGCTGCGCGAGCACGTCGAGGCCCTGCGCCAGGAAGAGCTGGAGCGTGCCCGGGCCCATGGGTTGAACGCAGAAACTTCCACCCTCCTGGAGAACTTCTCGCGAAACCTGGTGCGCAAACTGCTGCACCAACCCACCCGGAGGCTGCGCGAGATGGCGGCGGATGGGGAGGATCCGTCTCGACTGCAGCGCAGCCTGGCCCTCTTCGGGCTGGAGTCGCCCCTGGAGGCGCCTATAGGAAGCTCTCCGGAAGTGGATTCGGGTCGCCCCCTCCTGCGCCTGGGAACCCGCGGAAGCGACCTGGCCATGGCCCAGTCCCAGGCGGTAGCCGACGCTCTGCGCCGGGCCTGGCCCGAACTGGAGGTGCGTCTGGAGGTCATCCGCACCACCGGCGACCGGATCCAGGACCGGGCCTTATCCACCTTCGGGGGCAAGGGCATCTTCACCCGTGAGTTGGAGGATGCCCTGCTGGAGGGCCGGATCGACCTGGCGGTACACAGCCTCAAGGACCTGCCGGGCACCCTGCCTGCGGGCCTGGCCCTGGCCAGCCCGCCGCGACGCGAAGATCCCCGGGACTGCCTGGTGGGGCCTCCTTTATCCGAACTTCCCCCTGGTGCCCGGATCGGCACGGGAAGCCCCCGTCGGCGAGCCCAGTTGCTATCCCTCCGAGGGGACCTGCGCTGCCTGGAGATCCGGGGAAACCTGCCCACCCGGATCCGCAAGTGGCAGGCCGGAGACTACGATGCCCTGGTCCTGGCCCAGGCCGGACTCAACCGATTGGGTCTGGAAAGGCTGGGTCTGAAACCCGACCAGGTGCATCCCCTGGAACCCGAAGAATGCCTGCCGGCGGCCGGGCAGGGCCTTCTGGGCCTGGAATACCGGGAGGACGACGAGAGCACCCGAATTCGCCTCCAGGCCCTGGCCGACCCCGAATCGACCCGCGCCGCGCAGGCCGAGCGCGCCTTCCTGGAAGAGTTGCAAGGCGGCTGCCAGGCCCCGGTGGCCGCACTGGCCCGGCTCGACGCGCGGGGGATATGCCTGGAGGCCCTGGTGGCCGCACCCTCGGGCGAGCCGGTCCTGCGTCGACGGGACTGGGCTGCCCCCGAGAACTCGGCGGAACTGGGCCGCCGGATTGCTCGGAAGTTGCTGGACTCGGGGGCCAGACGATGGCTTCCCGGAACCGAAAACCCCGAACGAAAGTCCCCAGGAATCCTGGAAGGTCGGCGCATCGTCGTGACCCGCGCGGCCGAGCAGGCCGGGGAACTGGCCGACAGGCTGGCCGCCCAGGGGGGCATTCCCCTGCTGGTGCCGACCATCCGCCTGGAAGACCCCGAGGATCCGGCCCCCCTGGACCAGGCCCTGGCCGAACTGGACCGCTACGACTGGCTGGTCCTGACCAGCCCCAACGCCCCCCTGCGGCTCCAGGCCCGGCTGCAGACGGGACTCGCCGGTCTGCGGGCTCGCATCGCCTGCATCGGCCCGTCCACGGCTCGGGCGGTTCAGGAATACCTGGGAAGGCAAACCGACCTTTTATCCCGGGAATACGTAGCTGAAGGTCTGCTGGAGGCCTTCCGGGCCCACCCCCTGGAAGGCAGGCAGATCCTGCTGGCCCGGGCTGCCGAGGCCCGCGACGTGCTGCCTGGGGGCCTGCGCGAGCGGGGGGCCCGAGTGGACGTGGTTCCCCTGTATCGGACCGTGGCCCTGGAGGACCTGCCCAGCGGAACCCGCCAGGAACTCCTGGAAGGGGTGGACCTGGTCACGGTCACGGCCTCCTCGGTGGTCCGGGCCTTCCACCGATTGACGGAGGGCCTGCTGGACTCCCGGAAGACCCCACTGGCGGCCCTGGGCCCGATCACGGCGCAAACCGCTCGTGAATTGGGGTATGAACGCGTCGGGGTGGCTCCGGAGGCCACCCTGGACTCGCTGGTGCAGACCGCGATCGAAATGCTGGCTTGAAAACCAAAGCAAAATCCCTGGAATGCCGAAGGGCCGACCCACCGGAGCGGCCCAGAGGAACCCGACTCGAGAAACACGAAAACCCTCAATCGTTACAAGAGGCCGCATCGCATTGGAGGAGACCACGTGGACGCCAACAAGAGCATCGAACTCCTGAACCGCGCCGTCGGCGACGAGCTGCAGGCCGTGCACCAATACATGTACTGGCACTTCCACCTAGACGACCAGGGCTTCGCGCCGCTGGCTTCCCTTTTGAAGCGGACGGCCATCATGGAGATGGGCCACGTCGAAGAGCTGGCCGAGCGCATCCTTTTCTTGAAGGGGGACGTGCGCATGACCGTGCCCGGGCCCGTGCTGACCATTACCGAACCCGCCGAAATCCTGAAGAAGGCGGCCGAGATGGAGGTCAACTCGGCCCGTGACTACAACCAGGCCGCGCTGGAGTGCAGCGCGAACCTGGATGCCGTGTCCAAGCAACTCTTCGAGTCCCTGGTGGCCGACGAGGAAGCCCACTTCGACGCCTTCGACAAACAGCTCGACAACATCAAGCGCTTCGGACCGAACTACCTGGCGCTCCAGTCGTTCCAGTCCGGCGACGAGAGCGGTGGAGCCTGACCGCCCCCGGGGGGGGGAACTGCGGGCGCCCGGAGGTCGCAGCCGGGTTTGGAGGATAGATGAGCGAACAAGAACCGCTCGACAAATTTGAAGGGGTGGAGGCTGCCTCGCTGGTCGACCCGGCTCTCCTGGCTCCGGAGGAGCTGGCGGATCGTCTGATCCTGTGGGGAAGCCGTGCCCGGCAGTTGCTGGCCGAGCGGCAGCAACTCCTGATGGTTGTCGGGAACGAATTCCAACGCCTCGAGGCGGAACGGGAGGTTGCCGAGGCCCCCGCCGACCACGAACTCCTGGAACCCCTCCGGGAAGAGATGCGCCGAGGCTTCGACGAGTACCTCCAGGCCCTCCACTGGATGTTGGAGGCCCTGCGAACGGATGATCCGGCCCTGCTGGAACAGGCCCTGGAACACGGTGAGGGGGCGGAGACCCGCCTGCGCTACCTGGACGTGGCCCACGCCGAGACCCAAGAGGGCATTACCGCACTTCGGGATGCCAAGGAAGCGGACATGGACGCTGAAACAACGGTCATGGACGCTGAGGAAGCAGGCACGGACCCCGAGGAATAAACCACCTCGACCCGGGCACGCCCTCGTCGAGAAAAACCGAAAATTCCTCGGTGAGACCATTGACGAAACCTTAAAACCGCGTGATAACACACGGAGACTTTGAATTCGGGAGGCATCCACATGATCGGCCAAGGCACCAGTATGGGTATGTTCTATACTTGCATGAGCGACATGGAACTTCGCAACGCCATCAAAGAGGGGGGCCCCCAGACCGGTCTCCTCAAGTTCCTGCATGCCCAAGGAACCGCCGCCAACAACGCTTTGATGGCGGGTCAGAAGGATGGCACCATCACCAGCAACGAGGCGCACCAGTACTACGCTTCCACCCAATCCCCCAAGATGATCCTAGATGCTTTGCAGGATGGCAAAGTCTCCCTCAAAGAGTTCGTGAACATCGAGAAGGCCGTGCTGACCGAGCGCAAGATGCTCAATCAGCTCCGCCGTGGCCCCGAGGCCCCCGCGGCGCGCCCCAATCCTCCCGCTCCCCAGCACCCTCGTCACGCACCGCAGGCCGCCAGAGTCTAGACCGCTTCGCCCTTCGTCGGCAATTCGGACGGAGGCTACAAGCCGCAGCAAGGCCCGGTCCGCCGGGCCTTGCTTCATGTCTTTCCGGAAGACGGATGGGCCTGTCCTCCCGCTCTGGAGTGGGCTTCCCCGGCCTCATCCGCGTGAAGCGGAACCCGATAGAGACACATGTCCCCCGCGTCCACCTCCAGGGGAAGGCTCTCGATCAAGGGACGGTTGACCGGGAAGCCAGGGTCATGCGCCTGGAGTTCCACAAACGCAACCCCTAACTTCCTGGCCTGGGAGACCAGGTCTTCCAAGGTGGCTGCGGAGTACAGTCTTTTCAAGGCCTCGATTCGCTCGTCAGGATGGACTCCGTGAGCATAGCTGAGCCCCGACTGGACCAGGTAGACCCTGCGAAAAGAATAGGGAGGAAGGAGCATGACCACGTCCGGGAAGGTGGCGATGGCCTGGTCCCGGGGGACCGAAAATCGAGCATAAACGGCGTAATCCAACATTTGCCGGGGAATGGTTGCATGGGTGCCGGAATGCCAGGCCAGGCTGACCAGTCCGGTAGCCACGCTCAGCAAGGCCAGAACAAGGGCCAGCAGACGCGACGTCTTCCACATATCCCCCAGGCCCGCGGCCGTCAGAATGCAGGTCACCAGGAACCACGAGTGCATAATCTTGATGTTGTTCCAGGGGACCGTGAAGACCAAAACGTTGCACAACGCAAAAGGCAGCAGGGAGGCCAACCAGAGTCTGCGCAGGTCTCCGCCCTGCCGCCACGCCACCAGCAGGGGCACGAAGAAGAGAACCCCATTGTTCAGGGTCCAGAAGTGCAACAATCCCAAGACATCATGCTGAGGGCTCTCCCAGCCGAGCTGGATCGCCACCATCCCCTGACACATGGTCAGCAGCGTGGGGAGCTGGAGAGCCAACATGGCGAAGAGCGTCAGCCAGAATGGCCTGCTTCCACTGCGTCGACCGAGAAGCCACAGCGCCCCGAGACACAGCACGGTCCCGAGGAAGGAGTGGATCTGCGAGAAGGGCAGCAACCCTGTACATAGCCCGGCTCCAGGCGTCGACCGGCGGTGAAACGCACCAAAGCTGCCACCCCCAGGCAAAGGCCCAGGAGCGTGGCCCGTACATGCACGACGAAATCGCGCAGCATGCCGGTCCAGACGATTCCCCACTCAGGCAGACGGTCAGGAGGGGAATGCATGCTGGCCAGAGCCTGGCCGGGATCCCGCAGCAGGTCGGCCCAATAGAAGGCGAAGCCCAGTCCTCCACCCAGCAGGAAGAGCCAGACGGCCAGATGGGAAGCAACCGGCGACAGACCGTGGCGAAAAGCCAGCAGGCCTACCAGCCCGGCAAGGCTCGCGGCCAGGACCATGTCCAACACGTCGAAGACTGCGACCAGGTCTCCCAGGCTGATGGCTTCCGGGCTTCCCATGGCGGCGAAACCAGCCGAAGCACTGTTGAGGCGAATCGCCGCGGCAGCCACCAGGTCCGCGACGATGTGGTAGCGGAGGGGCAGACCAGACATAAAAGGATGATCGATGGGAAAGCTGGAGGTCTCCGCCAGAATGCCCGTCAGGGCCATATGGAAGGGGAGATCCGTCTTGGGATCACCCTGGAGGAGAAGACCTTCTGCCGTGATGAAGAGACGGATTCCGATCAGCAACATCATTGTCAGCGCAGGGATGGCCATCCACCTGAGCACCTGGATTCCTGTCGGAGGCCGCCTCTCCAGGGCTCGAGGCCTTCGGGGTCAGCACAGCACTCCCAAGCCCAACAGAAAGACCAACCCCAATAGGCTGAGGTCATCGGACGGTCCGAAGGAGGCCCACAAGGCGCTGGTCACCAGACCCCAGGCGGCGATTCCCAAAGGCGGACCGAGCAAAGCGCGTTCCCAGAATCCCGGGCTTTGTTGCCCCTTGGACTCCCCCACGCTGGTCAACAGGATGCCCGCCACAATGGCCGCCAGAATTGCCAGACAACCCAATTTGAGAAGGCCTCGCTCCAGGCTTTTAGTCGACGTTTCAGACATTGATGAATGGAACCCCAAGGTACGTGAACCGTTGAAAGTGGCCCTCTTCGCCTTCCCGGCAGGATTTCTTTCGGCCCGATTCACCGGACCTTCTCCGTCTTCCCCAGAACCGTGTGCCCCGCAGGTACGTCCAAAGGCTTACAGGCTCTGGGGAAACGCCTCCCGCAGAATCTGGGAAGGGTTCCAGCAGGCCGGCGTTCAATTCTGGGG